>NZ_JARANW010000016.1:0-77508 GCF_029889825.1 Halomonas sp. 11-S5 | reverse complement strand
GCATGGGTCCTCCTTAGGCATATTGTTTGTTTGGCGATTAACAACATGCCGACCCATGCAGGTCTTTTCAATCATATCATCCTGATTTTCTTATCTATTTCGTGGGGATCCATCAGGGACTACCCGAGGTTTGACCGTGTGGTGCGGTCACTGGGAACCTCCAATCTCGGCCAAGTGATAGGAATTTACCAATGAGAGAGCGTATCAGCATCCCACCAATGCATTCTGTGTCACACTCGGTTACATCAAGGGGAAAAGTGCAATTTCGATAGCCAGGAACTTTATGGGTATAGCGAAAAATTTCACAGGCGAGAGCTTCTGGGCAAGAGGGTATTTTGTTTCGACAGTCGGGCTTGATGAAGACATGGTCCGTGCCTACATCCGTAACCAAGAAAAGTCTGATGAGCATTATGATCAGCTCAAGTTCGGCATGTGAAGATAGCCGCCTTCAGGCGGCTCAGGTTCTTGCCCCTTTGAGGGGCTAACAATATAAAGCCCCCGGCTTTGCCGGGGGATACTTACTCAATTGCCTACATCCAGAATCGCCTTTTTACATCTAGATGCTGGTCATGGTCATGACCACCGGGGCGACGCTGGACGCGCTGGCCGTGGCCTGCCGCCAGGCCGGTGCCGAGGAGGTGCAGGCCTGGGCGGTGGCCCGGACGCCGGCAGGGCGACATTGACGACCGGCACGGTCGCCGCCTGACACCAGGGCAATCGCAGTTACCCGAAGCGAGAGGCGCCGGGGACAGGTCGATGGGGAGGTCCTATGCCAGGGGTGAGGAGCACTGCTCCGAACGGGTTGGCCATGGAGGCCAGCACCGGACCTGCAAGCGGAGCGGGACGCGAGAGCGCAGCAGGGCATCGGTAGCGCCCAAGGAGGGGTTCACAGCGCCTCCTCGATGGTCCGACACTTCGGGACCTGTCGCCGGAACAGCTTCGAGCGTTACTTCCATCTGCGATAGCCCTGCGCCTGACACGCCTCCTGCGACACAGGCAGGCGCTTCCCTGTTAGCATGTGGTCCTCGATGCCTCGGGAGCCCCCATGAACACCACCCCTCATCCCTTTGCCCAGCTCTCGCCCGCCCGGGTGGTGGCGGCCGTGGAGTCGCTCGGCTTCTGGCTGCCCGGAGAGCCCTTTGCCCTCAACAGCTACGAGAACCGGGTCTTCCTGGTGCACGACGAGGAGCGCCGTCGCTGGGTGGTGAAGTTCTACCGCCCCGAGCGCTGGACGGACGCCCAGATCCGCGAGGAGCATGATTTCCTGGCCGAACTCGCCGCGGCCGAGGTGGCCGTGGCCGCCCCCTGGCGGGACGAGGCGGGCGAGAGCCTGCACCGCGCCGAGGGTTTTCGCTTCACGCTCTTCCCCCACCTGCCGGGGCAGGCGCCTGAACTGGAGAGTCCGGCTCACCTGTTCGCCCTGGGCGAGCTGATCGGCGCGGTGCATGCGGTGGGCGAACGGGGTCGCTTCGCGCAGCGTCGTCCGCTGGACCTGGATGGCATGGTGCTCGAGGCGCGTGACAAGGTGCTGGCAAGTCGCTGGCTGGATCGTCGCCAGCGTCAGGCTTACGAGCGCATCACCGCGACCCTGCATCGCCGCCTGGCGCCCCATGCCTGGGGCACGGAGCAGGCGATCCGCGTGCAGGGCGACTGCCATATCGGCAACATCCTCGGGCGTGACGAGCACTTTGCACTGGTCGACTTCGACGACTGTCTGATGGCCCCGGCGATCCAGGACCTGTGGATGCTGTTCACCGCGCAGGAGGAAGGGGAGCGCCAGATGCAGCTCTCCGAGGTGGCCGAGGGCTACGAACAGCACCGCGACTTTGACCGCCGCGAGCTTGCGCTGGTGGAGCCGCTGCGCACCCTGCGCCTGCTGCGCCACAGCGCCTGGCTGGTGGATCGCTGGGAGGATCCGGCCTTCCCTCTGGCGTTTCCCTGGCTGGCCGATGCCGGCTACTGGGACGGACACCTGCGCATGCTGGAGCAGCAGCGTCAGGCGCTGGAGGCCCGGCCTCGCTGGCTGGCCTGAGGCGGCCGACGGCTTGTCCGCCAGCATGACCAGCATGAAAAGACGCACCCCTTGGGGTGCGTCGCGTCGTGACCGGGGGTACGTTCAGTCGTCGTCGGGATCCGGTGCCTCGGCGGGAATCGGGTTGGCGACCCCGGCTCCCTCGGCCTGGCGGCGCTGCTCGTTGATCCTGGCGGCGGGGTTGTCCTGCTGTTCGATGGCCAGGTCGCTGGCCAGGCGCAGCTGGAAGGTCTGCTCCGGGAGCAGACGGCAGTTGCCGTCCTGGCAGGCGGCGAGTCCGAAATTGCCGTCCGCATCGTAGGCGGCAGCGGAGATCTCGCCGCTGTAGATCTCGCTCTCGCTGCCGTCGGTCTCGATGCAGGTCAGCGACTGGGTGGTCAGGCGGATGCGCTCGCCGTCGAGGCGGGCGTCGCCGATCAGCACGCAGTATTCCGGCAGGGCATGGGAGGCGTCGCCATCGGCCACCGGGTGGAGCACCACGTCGTTGCGTTCCGGCGCCTGTGCGGAGAGCGTCAGCACGTCGATGACCTGGACGTCGACGGTGGCATCGGCCGGCAGTTCGAGGGTATCGCTCATGGCCAGGGTCGGCATCGCCAGCAGGGCGGCCATCAGCAGAGAGGCATGGGTCTTGATCATGTCGGGCTCTCGAGGGTGACTTGGGCACAGCATGAAGCAGTCGCTACCTTATCACAGACCGGGCTGGCCGGCAGCCGGCCGGTGGCGGTGAAGACGCGACATGATGTCACTCTCCGGCAATGACCGCCGCTGCGTTGTCAGGCGTCATGCGCTAGACTAACGAGTCCCGAGACTCTTTTATTGTACAAGATTAAAAACTTGTATATCTTCTGTACATGTAGTGATGGCCAGGCCATCCACCAACGACCCATCGGACACCGACATTGCCACGGGGCCTGACCATGACCGAAGAACTCGCCAACCACTATCGCCGGATCATCCACGAGCTGGGGGAGGACCCCGACCGTGAGGGGCTGCGCGACACCCCGAAGCGGGCCGCCAAGGCGATGCAGTTCCTCAACCGGGGCTATACCCAGTCGCTGGAGGAGATCGTCAACGGCGCGGTGTTCGAGTCGGAGACCGACGAGATGGTGCTGGTCAAGGATATCGAGCTCTACTCCATGTGCGAGCACCACCTGCTGCCCTTTATCGGCAAGTGCCATATCGCCTACCTGCCCAGCGGCAAGGTGCTGGGGCTCTCCAAGTTCGCGCGTATCGTCGACATGTATGCCCGGCGCATGCAGATCCAGGAGAACCTGACCCGCCAGATCGCCGAGGCGGTGCTGCAGGTCACCGAGGCCCGCGGGGTGGCGGTGGTGATCGAGGCGCGCCACCTGTGCATGATGATGCGCGGGGTGGAGAAGCAGAATTCCAGCATGACCTCCTCGGTGATGCTCGGTGCCTTCCGCGAGAAGCAGAGCACGCGCCAGGAATTCCTCACCCTGGTGAACGGCCGCTGATTCCCCCGCAAGGAGCCCCCCATGCCGATGCATGCCCTGGACGACCAGCATTTCGACCATGACCTCGCCACGATCCGCATCAAGAATCTGCGGCTGCGGACCCACATCGGCATCAAGGATGACGAGATCAAGAACCGCCAGGACGTGGTCATCAATGCCGTGATCCGCTATCGCGCCGACAAGGCCGTCGAGTTCAACCATATCGAGCAGGCGCTCAACTACCGCACCATCACCAAGCAGGTGATCGCCCTGGTGGAGGACCACCGCTTCCTGCTGCTCGAGCGCATGACCCGCGAGGTGCTGGACCTGATCATGGGTCACGACCAGGTGCTGACCGCCCAGGTGGAGATCGACAAGCCCCATGCGCTGCGCTTCGCCGACTCCGTCTCCATCACCCTCTCCGATTCCCGGGAACCGCGCCGGCCACGCTGAGCCTTGGCCCGCGTCGGCGATATATAGATAAAGGACCCCGGTGCTTGGTGCACCGGGGTCTTTCGCTTAGCATGGGGGCAAACCGACAAGAGGCCGCCTTTGCGGCAGGAGACGATCATGCAAGCCCTCAAGGAAACGCAGCTCTACTGTCCCTTCGCCTACATCGACGGCAGCTGGGTCGCCGCCGACAGCGGCGAGCAGATCAACGTCCTCAACCCGGCCACCGGCGAGGCCATGGGGGACGTGCCGCGCCTGGGGCGGGCCGAGACCGAGCGGGCCATCGCCGCGGCCGATGCCGCCCTGCCGGCGTGGCGTGCGATGACCGCGCAGGAGCGCGCCGACATCCTGATGAAGTGGCACGACCTGATGCTCGAGCACCAGGACGACCTGGCCATGATCATGACCTTCGAGCAGGGCAAGCCGCTCAAGGAGGCCGCCGGCGAGATCGCCTATGCGGCGAGCTTCCTGCGCTGGTTCGCCGAAGAGGCGCGGCGCATCTACGGCGAGACAGTGCCCGCCGCCAAGCCCAACCAGCGCATCGTGGTCACCAAGCAGCCCGTCGGCGTGGTGGGGGCGATCACCCCCTGGAACTTCCCCGCGGCGATGATCACCCGCAAGGCGGGTGCCGCCCTGGCCGCCGGCTGCACCATCGTGGTCAAGCCGGCCAGCCAGACCCCGTTCTCCGCCACTGCCCTTGCCAAGCTGGCCGAGCGGGCGGGGGTGCCGCGCGGGGTGTTCAACGTGGTGCCGGGCCGCGCCTCCGAGATCGCCGCGGCGATGACCGAGTCGCCGCTGGTGCGCAAGATCACCTTCACCGGCTCCACCGAGGTGGGTCGCCAGCTGATGGCCCAGGCCTCCCAGCACATCCAGAAGATCTCCCTGGAGCTGGGCGGCAACGCCCCCTTCATCGTCTTCGAGGATGCCGACCTGGACGCCGCGGTGGAGGGGGCCATGGCCGCCAAGTTCCGTAACGCCGGCCAGACCTGCGTCTGCACCAACCGCTTCCTGGTCCAGTCCAGCGTGGTCAATGCCTTCTGCGAGAAGCTGGCGGTCGCCATGAACAGCGAGCTCAAGGTCGGTGATGGCACCCAGGAGGGGATCAACATCGGCCCGCTGATCGACGACAAGGCGGTGGCCAAGGTCAGCGAGCATGTCCATGATGCCGTGGACCAGGGCGCCGAGCTCTTGCTGGGGGGCCATCCGCACCCGCTGGGCGGCAACTTCTTCACGCCGACCCTGATCAGCTCCGCCCATGACCGGATGAAGGTGGCCCACGAGGAGACCTTCGGTCCGCTGGCGGCGGTCTTCCCCTTCGATGACGAGGAGGACGCCGTCAACATGGCCAACGACACCGAGTACGGCCTGGCCTCCTACTTCTACTCCCGGG
The DNA here is from genome assembly GCF_029889825.1 of Halomonas sp. 11-S5. Taxonomy (NCBI): domain Bacteria; kingdom Pseudomonadati; phylum Pseudomonadota; class Gammaproteobacteria; order Oceanospirillales; family Halomonadaceae; genus Halomonas; species Halomonas sp. 11-S5. The sequence continues at coordinate 72,182 of NZ_JARANW010000016.1, read as the reverse complement.
ACCTGGGGCGCGTCTGGCGCGTCGCCGATGCCCTGGAGTACGGCATGGTCGGCATCAACACCGGGCTGATCTCCAACGCCGCCGCGCCCTTCGGCGGGGTCAAGGCCTCGGGCCTGGGTCGCGAGGGTGGCCACCAGGGACTGGAGGAGTTCCTGGAGACCAAGTACCTCTGCATCGATCTGGGTTGACAGCGACAAGGCTCAAGGAGCAAGGGACAAGCGGCTCGTCGACGGGCCGCCGTATCTCCCACGAAAAACCCCACCGTGGCCAGTGGCCCGGTGGGGTTAATTGTGTGGTGCAAGAAGCTGTCTTGGTTGGCGAAGCCAAGGCGAAGGGCCCAGCATTGGGTTCCTTGCTCCTTGCTCCTTGCTCCTTGCTCCTTGCTCCTTGCTCCTTGCTCCTTGCTCCTTGCTCCTTGCTCCTCGCCGCAGGCGTCAGTGCCGGAAATGGCGCATGCCGGTGAAGACCATGGCGATGCCGGCCTCGTTGGCGGCGTCGATCACTTCCTGGTCGCGCATCGAGCCGCCGGGCTGGATCACCGCGGCGATGCCGGCGGCGGCCGCGGCGTCGATCCCGTCGCGGAAGGGGAAGAAGGCGTCACTGGCCATCACCGAGCCGGGGACCGAGAGGCCCTCGTCGGCGGCCTTGATGCCGGCGATCTTCGCCGAGTAGACCCGGCTCATCTGGCCGGCGCCCACGCCGATGGTCTGGCCGGCCTTGGCGTAGACGATGGCGTTGGACTTGACGTACTTGGCCACCTTCCAGGCGAAGGCCAGGTCGCGCATCTCCTGCTCGCTGGGCACCCGCTCGGTGACCACGGTCAGCTCGTCGCGGCCGACCATACCCAGGTCGCGGTCCTGCACCAGCAGGCCACCGGTGACGCGCTTGAAGTCATGGGCATGCTCGCGCTCGCCGGGCCACGTCGCGCCGACATCGAGCAGGCGCACGTTCTTCTTCTCGGCGACGATGGCGAGTGCCGCCTCCTCGATCCCCGGGGCGATGATCACCTCGACGAACTGGCGGTCGACGATGGCCCGGGCGGTATCGGCGGTAAGCGGCACGTTGAAGGCGATGATACCGCCGAAGGCGCTGGTCGGGTCGGTGGCAAACGCCTTTTCATAGGCCTCTGTCGGGCTCGCGCCCACCGCCACGCCGCAGGGGTTGGCGTGCTTGACGATCACGCAGGCGGTGTCGGTGAAGGCCTTGACGCACTCGAAGGCAGCATCGGTGTCGGCGACGTTGTTGAAGGAGAGCGCCTTGCCCTGCAGCTGGGTGGCGGTGGCCACGCAGGCCTCGCTGGCGTCGGCTTCCACGTAGAAGGCGGCACTCTGGTGAGGGTTCTCGCCGTAGCGCATGGCCTGCTTCTTCTCGAACTGCAGGTTGTAGGTGCGCGGGAAGCCGTCCTCACCGCCGGGCACTCGCTGGCCCAGGTAGTCGGCGATGGCGGCATCGTAGCCGGCGGTATGCTCGAAGGCCTTGACCGCCAGGTCGAAGCGGGTGGCATCACTCACCGCGCCATCCCCGGCGGCGATCTCGCCCAGCACCCGGGCGTAGTCGCCGGCATCCACCACGATGGTGGTATGGGCATGGTTCTTGGCACAGGCACGCACCATGGTCGGGCCACCGATGTCGATGTTCTCGATGGCGTCCTCGAGGGTGCAGTCCGGACGCGCCACGGTGGCCGAGAAGGGGTAGAGGTTGACCACCACCATGTCGATGGGGTCGATGCCGTGTTCCGCCATCACCGCGTCATCCTGGCCGCGGCGGCCCAGGATGCCGCCGTGGATCTTCGGGTGCAGTGTCTTGACCCGGCCGTCCATGATCTCGGGGAATCCGGTGTGCTCGGAGACCTCGGTCACATCGATGCCATTCTCCTGGAGCAAGCGGAAGGTGCCACCGGTGGAGAGCAACGCGACGCCCTGCTCGACGAGGCCGCGGGCGAAGTCGATGATGCCGGTCTTGTCGGAAACGCTGATCAGGGCGCGGCGAACCGCGGCGGAGGAGGCTTGGGCCATGGGAGTCACTCTTCTGTCGGTGGGGGTGAACGGGGCGGCGGAAAAGCGAAGGGAGCCCACAGGCTCCCTCGGTGGACCGGTCAGATCAGGCCATAGTGCTTGAGCTTCTTGCGCAGGGTCCCGCGGTTGAGGCCGAGCATCTCGGCGGCGCGGGTCTGGTTGCCCTGGGTATGGTCGAGGACCGAGGACAGCAGCGGGGCCTCGACCTCGGCCATCACCATGGCGTAGAGATCGGTGACGCTGCTGCCGTCGAGGTGGTCGAAGTAGCGGGTCAGCGAGGCTTCCACGGCCTCGCGCAGGGGCCGGTCGTCCTGTGGGGCCGGGCGGACGCCTTCAGTCAGCATGGCGACATCACGGGAGGCCCGGGCATCCAGCTCGGGCAGCGCGACTTTCTGGTCAAAGGAGTGGCTGCTGGTCATGCGGCACAGATTCCATCCGGTGCCACGGCCCGGGCAACGCGACCTGGCGTCGCGGCGGGGTCGTGACGAAAGAGTTCATCGATGAAGCGACGCTGGGCTTGGCGACGCTCCAGGCCATTGAAGGTGGCCCGCAGGGCACGCCGCCCTGCGTCGTCGAAACGTTCATCTCCGGCCAGGTACCAGCCAAGATGCTTGCGCGCGATGCGCACCCCCAGATGCCTGCCGTAGAAGTCATGCAGGGCCGCGAGGTGGTCGCGAAGTACCTCGGCGCGCTCCTCGTCCCCCGGCGGGGCAAGTCGCTGGCCATGGCGCAGGTAGTGGTCGATCTCGCGGAAGATCCAGGGATTGCCCTGGGCCGCGCGACCGACCATCACCGCATCCGCACCAGTATAGTCGAGGATCCGGCGCGCCTTGTCGGGAGAATCGATGTCGCCGTTGGCGAACACCGGGAGGCCCACGGCGGCCTTGATGGCGGCGATGGTGTCATACTCCGCCTCGCCGGCGTAGCGCTGCTGGCGATGGCGGCCATGCACGGCCAGGGCCTGGATGCCGGCGTCCTCGGCGATGCGCGCGACCTGCACGCCGTTGTTGCTGTCGGCGCACCAGCCGGTACGGATCTTCAGGGTCACCGGCACGTCCACCGTGGCGACCACCGCCTCGAGAATCTCGGCCACCAGGGCCTCGTCGCGCAGCAGGGCGGAGCCGGCCGCCTTGTTGCAGACCTTCTTGGCCGGGCAGCCCATGTTGATGTCGATGATCTCGGCGCCCATCTCGGCATTGAGGCGCGCCGCCTCGGCGAGCATCTCGGCGTCGCCGCCGGCGATCTGCACGCTGCGCGGGCCCGGCTCGCCACGGTGGTCCATGCGCAGCCGGGACTTGCGGGTATGCCACAGGCCGGGGTCCGAGGTGACCATTTCGCCCACCACCAGGCCGGCCCCGAGGCGGCGACACAGCGTCCGGAACGGGCGGTCGGTGACCCCGGCCATGGGCGCCAGGACCACCCGGTTTGGCAGTGAGTGGTGGCCGATGCGGGGCAGGGGACGAGAGTCGGGCATGGTCGGGGTCGCTGGCGTCAGGGGCTGCATATCATACGCCCCCGGTCGACGTTGGTGAACCGCTACTCAAGGCGAAGGCCTGTCAGGGGCGGCGCCCGGCGGATCGCCGCCCGGAGAGTCGCACCCAGCCCTCGCGGACCTCCGGCTCGTCCATGACCAGGCCCTGTCCGCGGTAGGCCTCGAGGACCGCCTCGGCCTGGCCCTCGAGGATGCCCGAGAGGGCCAGGCGCCCCCCCGGTGCCACGCGGCCGGCGATCTCGTCAGCCAGCTCCACCAGGGGCCCGGCGAGGATGTTGGCGACCACCAGCGGGACGTCGCCCGGCTCGAGCTGCTCGGGATAGCAGAGCCGGAAGTCGGCCTCGGTTACGCCGTTGCGCTGGGCATTGTCGCGGCTGGCCTGCAGCGCCTGGGGGTCGATATCGGTGCCGGTGGCCCGCCGGGCCCCGAGCTTGAGGGCAGCGATGGCCAGGATGCCCGAGCCGCAGCCCACGTCGAGCACCGCCAGGCCCTGCAGTTCGCCGGCCACCGCCAGGCCGTCGAGCCAGGCCAGGCACAGCGCCGTGGTGGGGTGGGTGCCGGTGCCGAAGGCCAGCCCCGGGTCCAGGTGCAGGTTGACGGCGTCGGGCTCCGGCGGAGTGTGCCAGCTGGGCACGATCCACAGCTTCTCGCCCATCCGCAGGGGGTGGAAGTCGTCCATCCACTCGCGCTCCCAGTCGCGGTCGGCCAGCAGCTCGACCTCGACCTCGGGGCAGGGTTCCTCGGGGCACTCGGCGGCCCAGGCCTGGCGCACCCGGTCGAGCATTGCATCAATGCCCTCGAGGTCGTCGTAGAGGCCGGTGAGCACCGTCTCGTCCCACAGCGGGGTGGTGCCCCGCTGTGGCTCGAAGACCGGGTCATCGAAGGCGTCCTGGAGGGTGATGGCGGTGGCGCCCTCGGCGAGCAGCAGCTCCTCGAGGAGCTCGGCGTGCTCGGGGGCTATTCGGGCCTTGAGTTGCATCCAGGGCATGGGACGTTCCGTGGTCGCTAGGAGAGTTGAAACCAGTGCCGGGCTGATGTCGTCGCTTGGGCTGGCAGCGAGGGGCGCCGGGGACAGGCCGAAGAGGGGGTCCTATGCCAGGGATGGCATCGGTAGCGCCCAAGGACGGGTTCACAGCGCCCCCTCGAAGGCCTGTCGACGGATCAGCCCCGAGCACTTCCGCGCACGGGGCTGAATCACTTGGGTATGAAGCGGGAGAGTTACAGCCCCAGCTTCTTCTCCAGGTAGTGGATATTGACGCCGCCCTGCTGGAAGTAGCCGTCGCGCACCAGGTCCTTGTGCAGGTCGGTGTTGGTCTTGATGCCTTCCACCAGCAGCTCGTCCAAGGCGTTGCGCATACGGATCAGTGCCGTCTCCCGGTCCACGCCCCAGGTGATCAGCTTGCCGATCAAGGAGTCGTAGTGGGGCGGTACGGTGTAGCCCGTGTAGACATGGGAGTCCATGCGCACGCCGAGCCCGCCGGGCGGGTGGTAGAGGGTCACCTTGCCGGGCGAGGGCATGAAGGTCCGGGCATCCTCGGCGTTGATGCGGCACTCGAAGGAGTGACCGCTGATCTTGACGTCCTCCTGGCGGACCGACAGCGGCAGGCCCGAGGCGATGCGCAGCTGCTCGCGGACGATGTCCACGCCGGTGACCATCTCGGTGACGGGGTGCTCCACCTGGACCCGCGTATTCATCTCGATGAAGAAGAACTGGCCGTCCTCGTAGAGGAACTCGAAGGTGCCGGCGCCGCGGTAGCCGATGGTGATGCACGCCTCTCGGCACGCATCGAGGACCTCGGCGCGGGCGGCCTCGTCGATGCCCGGGGCGGGGGCCTCCTCGATCACCTTCTGGTGACGGCGCTGCAGCGAGCAGTCGCGATCATAGAGGTGGATGGCGTTGCCCTGGCCATCGGCGAGTACCTGCACCTCCACATGGCGCGGATTCTCGAGAAACTTCTCCATGTAGACGGTGCCGTCGCCGAAGGAGGAGTAGGCCTCGGTGCGGGTGACGTTGACCGCCGAGAGCAGGTGCGCCTCGGTGTGCACCACGCGCATGCCGCGACCGCCGCCGCCGGCGGCGGCCTTGATGATCACCGGGTAGCCGATGCGCCGGGCCACGGCGAGGATCTCCTCCTCGTCGTCACCCAGGGGGCCGTCGGAGCCGGGCACCGTTGGCACGCCGGCCTTCTTCATCGACTCGATGGCACTGACCTTGTCGCCCATCAGACGGATGGTCTCGGCACGGGGACCGATGAAGATGAAACCGGAGCGTTCGACCTGCTCGGCGAAGTTGGCATTCTCGGAGAGAAAGCCGTAGCCGGGGTGGATGGCACTGGAGTCTGTGACTTCCGCGGCGCTGATCAGTGACGGGATGTTCAGGTAGGAGTTCGCCGAGGATGCCGGCCCGATACATACGGCCTCGTCTGCCAGGCGTACGTGCATGAGCTCGCGGTCGGTCGTCGAGTGGACCGCCACCGTCTTGATGCCCAGCTCCTTGCAGGCGCGCAGGATGCGCAGGGCAATCTCGCCACGATTGGCGATGAGGACCTTGTCCAGCATGAGGAATCCGCCAGTTGGTGAATGATGAGGACAGGGGAAATGTCAGGCGATGACGAACATCGGCTGGTCGAACTCGACCGGTTCGCCGTCCTCGATCAGGAAGGCCTCGATCACGCCGTCGCGATCGGCTTCGATCTGGTTCATCATCTTCATCGCTTCGACGATGCAGATGGTCTCGCCCTTCTTGACGCTCGAGCCGACCTCGACGAAGGCCTTGGAGCCGGGTGCTGGCGAGCGGTAGAAGGTGCCGACCATCGGCGAGTTGACGCTATGGCCTTGGTAGGCCGGCGAGGCATCGGCGGCGGGTTCGGCAGCCGGGGGCAGCGCCTGGGAGGCTGACGCTGCCTGTGCCTCATGGGGCTGGGGCGTGGGTGCCTGCCAGTTCGTGCCGTTGGGGTGGCGGCTGATGCGAACCGATTCCTCCCCTTCCTGGATCTCGATCTCGCTGATGTCGGACTCTTCGAGCAGCTCGATCAGCTTCTTGACCTTGCGGATATCCATGACGTTGTCTCGACCGGTGGGGTTGGGGATGATCCGGGGTGCTGTCAACCCCGGCCAACTTGCAATAGATCGCAGCAAGATGGCGTGTCTTGAGGCATCTATTGACCATAAAAGAACAATTAGGCCGGAGTCTGCCGAAAATCGGCAAGGATGTCCAGCCGTACAGGAACACCGTTCGAGATGGGTTTGCCGGCGCGGCGCGGGGTCAGCCTTGCCGGTTCTTGAGCCAGTCCAGCACGCCCTCCAGGTGGCTGGCCAGCTGAGGGGCATTCACTTCGCCCTGAACGCGGGCATCGCGAAGTTCCTTGCCGCCGTCGAAGAACAGCAGGCTGGGCGGGCCGAACAGCTGGAAGTGGTTCAGCACCGCGCGACTGGTGGCGTCGCTCTCTGTGACGTCGACGTTGATGCGCCGGAAGTGGGTCAGCTGGCCGGCCACGTCGGGCGACGGGTAGACCTCGCGTTCCATCACCTTGCAGGAGATGCACCAGTCGGCGGTGACATTGACGAAGGCCGGTTCGTCGCTCTCGGCCAGCGAGGCCCGCAGGGCGTCGAGGTCCTCCACGGTGGTGATCTCTTGGACGACGCTGGCCGACTCCCCGATCGAGGTGCCGGCTACCGGGTTGGCGGGTGCCAGGGGCCGCAGCGGGTCATCCCCGCCGCGGGAGGCGCCGATCACCAGGGCGATACCCCAGATCAGCAACATCAGGCCTGCGGCCTGACGGACCCGGGGCCAGCCCTGGGCCTGGTTGACGGTCAACGCCCCCAGGGCCAAGGCGCTACCGATGGCCAGCCCGGCCCACAGCAGTAGGGCGATGCTGCCCGGCACCAGGCGCTCCACCAGCCAGATGGCGACGCCCAGCAGCAGGATGCCGAAGGCGGCCTTGATGCCGTTCATCCAGGCGCCGGCGCGGGGCAGTAGGGTGGTACCGAAGGTACCCACCAAGAGCAGCGGTACGCCCATGCCCAGCGCCAGCGCGAACAGCGCCACCCCGCCCATCAGCGCATCGCCGGTGGTGGAGATGAACACCAGGGCCCCGGCCAGCGGCGCCGAGACGCAGGGCGAAACCACCAGCACCGACAGCGCCCCGGCCAGGGCCAAGCCGGCGGGGCCGCTGCGCTGGGCTCGGGCCTGCCAGCCATCGATGCGGCTGGCAAGCTGGGGCGAGAGGCGCAGGTCGAAGGCGCCGAACATGGCCAGGGCGAAGAGCGTGAAGAGTACGGCGAAGGGGATCAGTACCGGGGCCGACTGCAGGCGGGCCTGGAGGTTGAGGCCGGCACCGAACAGGCCCATCAGCATCCCCACGGCGGCATAGGTGAGCGCCATCCCGGCCACGTAGCTGGCCGAGAGGACGAAGGCTCGGGATCGGGTCGGGTGCTGGCCGACGATGATCGAGGAGAGGATCGGCACCATCGGCAGCACGCAGGGCGTAAAGGTCAGCCCCAGGCCGGCGAGGAAGAAGAGCCCGAGGACCAGCGGCAGACTGGCCTCGGCCATCAGGGTGCGGAAGCGGCCATCCTCGCTCTGGGGGGCACCACCGATGGCCGGGGCGACGTCGCGTCCGGACGCCTCGTCGGCGGCAGGCGTCGTGCTGCCGGGGGCGTCGTTGCCGGAGGCAGCCGCGTCATCGGACGGCGTCCAGCCGGCGAAGATGGCCGGTGCCTCACCCTCGGGGGCGGTCAGCTCGACGCGTTCCGGTGGATAGCAGAGGCCTGCATCGGCACAGCCCTGGAAGGTCAGGGTGATGTCCAGCGGGCCCTGGTGGCCCGGCTCGAGGGGCACCTCGAAGACCACGTTGTCATAGAAGACATTGACGTCACCCAGGAATTCGTCGCTCTTGGCCAGCCCCGGAGGGAGCTCAGGGTCGCCCAGCTCGAGACCTCCCACGTCTGTCTCTACGGCGAACTGGTGGCGATAGAGGTAGTAGCCTTCGGCGTTCTCAAAGCCCACATGGAGGGTCTGGCCATCGTGCCAGGCGCTGGGCTGGAAGGCCTCCAGGACAGGCAGGAACGCCTCGTCGTCATCTTGGGAGAACCACTGGGCCTGGGCCCCCAGCGGCAGCAGAAGCGTGATCAGCAGGGCGAGTCGCAGGACGGTTGGCACAGCACTTCCTTGATAGCGGTGAACTGTTTGGTGGCACGGCGCGAATTGGACCCCGTTTCGCGAGGCCGGGTTCCGTCCATCGGCGGCGAGGCCAAGGTCCTGCTAGGATATCGCAGTAGTGGGAGAGCTGTTGATGGCCTCCCGTCTGGAAGGCTGCGCCGTATTGTCGCGTCGCCGGAAGTTTTCATCATCAAGGGAACCTGATCATGGCGTTGACGCAAAAGGGTGCCGCCAGGCGCCGCAGTCGGACCGAGATGCTTGAACACCCGGAGTATGGCTGGATCTGGAAGCCGTTGCTGGCACTGCTGGTGATCTACCTGGTGGTGTGTCTGGGGCTGGGGATCTGGTGGAGCCGTACGCCGGGAAGCTTCGATGTGGAACAGGCCGTCACCAAACAGCGTGGCGCGGCATCGGGCAGCCCGGCGGCCCGCGGCGCCGTGACCACCGCTAGCCTGATGACCCTGGTCGAGACCCTGCTCGAGAAGCCGGGGGGGTACCTGCGCAACGATGTGGCCCCACCCGGGTTGTGGCTCGACAACATGCCGGCCTGGGAGCTGGGCGTGTTCATCCAGGCGCGTCGGCTCTCGAGGTCGCTGCCGGCCATGGAGCAGTCATCGACTCCGGTGCTGCAGCGCGTGCAGCAGCGCCTGATGGGAGACAGTCGCGACTGGCTCTATCCCGCCACCGAGAAGCGTCTGACGCAGGCCCTGGACGAGCTGGGCGGCTATCTCGATGCGCTCGGGAAGGACGGTGATGCCGCCTTCGGTGATCAGGGCCAGGGCCTCGCGGCCTGGCTCGAGGCGATCACCGGATCGCTGGACGAGCTGGGGCTGCGGCTCTCGGCGAGCATCGGCAGCCGCGATGAGTTGCGCGACCTGGATATCGACGCCGAGGCCCTGCCGGCGCGCACGCCCTGGTATCGGGTCGATGACGTCTTCTTCGAGGCTCGCGGCCAGGCCTGGGCCCTGCTGCATCTGCTTGAGGCGGTGCGGCGTGACCAGGCCGACGTGCTGGCCTCGGCCGGCGTCACCGAACGCTGGGGGCAACTGGTGGCCGAGCTCGAGCTTAGCCAGCGCCGGCTGTGGAGTCCGCTGGTCCTCAACGGCTCGGGCTTTGGTATCTTCGCCAACCATTCGCTGGTGCTGGCCAACCACATGGTGCGTGCCCGGGACCTGGCGAGGCAGGTCACCGAGGGCCTGGCCGAGGTGACACCCACGCCGGCCCCCACCGCCAGCGAAGGCGTCGCCGAAGAGCCGGCCGTTGAAGAGCCGGCCGCCGATTCCGGCGAGGGCGAAATATCTTCTCCCGGTGGCGAGCAGACGCCCGGTGAGGCGGCAGAGCAGAGCCGCGACAGCGCCACGGCCGATGATGGTGCCACGGCTGGGGGTGAGCCGCCGGCGAACTGACGACCGAGGATATCGCGCAACGACAACGGGCCGCCCGAGGGGTGGCCCGTTGTCGTGTCAGGCGGTGCTGTCGATGACCGCTGTATTCGAGGGTCAGGCCTTGTCGTGGGCCGCCACGGCCTTCTCGATGGCCTTGCGAGCGGCGTCTACGCCTTCCCAGGATTCCACCTTGACCCACTTGCCCTTCTCGAGATCCTTGTAGTTCTCGAAGAAGTGGGCGATCTGCTGGCGCAGCAGCTCGGGCAGGTCGGTGACTTCCTGGATGTCGTCATAGAGGCTGGAGAGCTTGGGGTGCGGGACACACACCAGCTTGGCGTCCTCGCCGGCCTCGTCGGTCATGTTGAGGATGCCCACCGGGCGGGCGCGGATCACGGCGCCGGGCTGGACCGGGTAGGGCGTCACCACCAGGGCGTCCAGGGCGTCGCCGTCGTCGGCCAGGGTGTGCGGGATGAAGCCGTAGTTGGCCGGATAGAACATCGGGGTCGCCATGAAACGGTCGACCAGCAGGGCGCCCATGTCCTTGTCGATCTCATACTTGATCGGCGCGTGGTTGGCGGGGATCTCGATCGCCACGTAGATATCGTTGGGGAGATCCTTGCCGGCGGGGATGTTGTCGAAATTCATCGTCGCTTCCTTGGGTTGGCAATAATAAGGCTTGGCGAATCGGGCAGGCGCAAAATCCGCCGAATTATACGAACCCGCGGCGGGGATTACCAATGGGCCTTAGGTGGCATGCTGTCTTTGGTCGATGGGCCCGCCGGCGGGGCAGGGTGTATGATGGGTCTCCGATGGAAGGCGTCGGCCACCGGCCGGCGGTTCGCGCCGATTGCGAGGAGAATGCCTTGACACCCGTGCAACTGTCACTGAGCTACGGTCAGGCCTTCGTGGCGCCTGATCGGCGGCGGCATCGCAGCTCGATGTCGGTGCGCTTCCCCGAGCCCCCCTTGCTCGCGGCGAAGGGCGCCTGCGCCCTGATCAGTGACTCCACCTTGCGCAACAACCTGGCGAAGCAGGCGGGCGATCTCAGCGTCAAGGGGTTTCTGACCGACTACTTCGCCACCCCCGACCACTGGGACGTCAAGACCTCGGCGACCCGCGTGCTGCGTGCGCTGAACGCCTGGTGCTTCAGCCAGAATCGCCAGATGGCGGACGGCAGCTATGTCTCCTCGCTCTCCGCCATGGTCTACCGGGGGCGCGAGGCGCATCTCTTCCATATGGGAGATACCCTGGTGTTTCGCCTGCGCGGCGCCGAGTTCGAGCAGCTCTCCCGGGATCATGTCACCGACCTGGGCGGCTATCGCTACCCCTCCCGGGCCATGGGCATGGACAGCGGCCTGGAGATCGATTACGCCAGCATGCCCCTCAAGCAGGGGGACATCTTCCTGTTCACCACTCAGGCGGTGCAGGGCACCCTGATGCCCTCGGATTACGTGCGGCTGATCCGCGAGGATGCCAGTGACCTGGATGCCGCCTGCGAGCGCCTGGGTGCGGCGGCCCGTGACCGGGCCCAGGAGCGGGGCTACGGCGGCGATCAGTTCTGTTTCCAGCTGGTACGCATCGATGCCCTGCCCGAGGCATCGGAGGACCAGCCCGGCCGCGTCTATGGCGACTTGCCGATTCCCCCGGAACTCTCGCCCGGTGATCGTCTCGATGGCCTCGAGATGCTGTCGGTGCTCTCGCGCACGGCCCAGTCGCGGGTCTACCAGGTGCGCGACCTGCATAGCGGCCGCGAGATGGTGATGAAGGCGCCCAGTCCCGAGCTCTCCAGCCGCAATGCCTACCTGGAGCACTTCCTGCTACAGCAGTGGGTGGTGGAGCGCGTCACGTCGCCCTTCGTGGTGCGCATCATGGAGCCCTCGCGGCCGCGGCGCTTCCTTTACTACCTGATGGCCCACGTCAAGGGCGAGACCCTGACCGAATGGGCCCGGCGCCATCCCCAGGCCAGCCTCGAGCAGCGCCTCGACATCGCCAATCAGCTGGGCAAGGCGGTGCAGGCACTGCATCACCGCGACTTGCTGCACCAGCGCATCCATCCCGACAATGTGCTGATCGATGTACATGGCCAGGTCGTGCTGGCCGACTTCAGCGCCTGCCACCTGCGTGACGTGGACGGTCATCGCCGCTCGCGGGGGCTGGTTCGCCAGCTCGGGCTGACCGAGCATAGCGCGCCCGAGTATGCGCTGGAGGACGATGTCGGCCGTCGCAGCGACCAGTACTCCCTGGCCTCGACCATCTATTGGCTGCTCACCGGCGAGCTGCCCTATGCGCTGACGCCGAACCGGCTGCGTAGCCATACCGACCTGGAGCAGCTGGCCTATCGCAGCGCCCGCACTCTGAATCCGGAGGTGCCCGTGGCCCTGGACGATGCCCTGCGCCGGGCCCTGGATCCCCAGCGTGCGCTGCGCTTCCGGCGCATGTCGGAGTTCCGTCGCGCGCTGCGCCCGCCGCGTGATCCGGCCGGTGGCTCGGGGGAAGGCGGCTCGCACAGGCCGCGGGAACCCGCCCGCTTCTGGCAGGGCGTGGCGGGCATCCTGCTGCTGCTGCTGGTGCTCTCCTGGTTGTTGCGATAAGGCCCTTCGGGCAGCTCCAAGCGACAAGCACCGAGCGCCGAGCAGTCTGGTGACGGGCGGTAAGTAGTGAGATCGAGCCGGGAACGAAAAGACCCCGCCGGACTTGATACCTGGCGGGGACTCGTTGGCATCGGTGCTAGCGCCGATCTTTCATCGTTGGCCGCTTGGCCGCTTGGCCGCTTGGCCGCTTGGCCGCTTGGCCGCCTAGATCGTGAACTCGGGCAGCTTGCGCTCGACCCGAGCCAGCCTGAGATGCGCCACCTTCGGCAGGCCGTTCTCGAAGGGCGGAAAGTCCTCGCCCTGGATCAGCGGCGACAGGTACCGGCGGCAGGCCTCGGTGATGCCGAAGCCGTCCTCGCGAATGAACTCCCGCGGCATGAACTTCTCGCGGTTGGCGACCTCGGCCAGCGGGGCCGCCTCGATGCGCCACTCGTAGGGGGTCTCGCTGACGCGCTTGATGGTCGGCATCATGGAGTTCTTGCCCGCGATGGCCAGTTCCACGGCCTTCTCGCCCACCGCGTAGGCCTGCTCGACGTCGGTCTTCGAGCCTAGGTGGCGGGCGGCCCGCTGCAGGTAGTCGGCCACCGCCCAGTGGTACTTGTAGCCCAGATCCTGCTTGACCATGCCAGCCAGGGTCGGCGCCACGCCGCCCAGCTGGCGGTGGCCGAACGCGTCGGTGTTGCCGGAGTCGGCGAGGAAGGTGCCGTCCTCGTAGCGCGCCCCCTCGGAGACCACGATCACGCAGTAGCCGTATTGCTTGACCGATTCCTCCACCCGGGCCATCACCCGAGCGCGGTCGAAGTGGACCTCGGGGAAGATCACCAGGTGGGGCGGCTCGCCCTCGCCCTGGCCGGCCAGCGCCCCCGCGGCAGCGATCCATCCCGCATGGCGGCCCATCACCTCGAGCACGAACACCTTGGTGGAGGTGGCGCACATCGAGGCGATGTCCAGCGAGGCCTCCAGGGTGGAAGTGGCGATGTACTTGGCCACGCTGCCGAAGCCCGGGGAGTTGTCGGTGATCGGCAGGTCGTTGTCCACGGTCTTGGGCACATGGATGGCCGTCAGCGGATAGCCGAGCTTCTCGGAGAGCTGCGAGACCTTGAGGCAGGTATCGGCACTGTCGCCGCCGCCGTTGTAGAAGAAGTAGCGGATGTCGTGGGCCTTGAAGACCTCGATCAATCGCTCGTACTGGGCGCGGTGGGACTCGATGTCCTTGAGCTTGTAGCGGCAGGAGCCGAAGGCGCCCCCGGGGGTGTGACGCAGGGCGGCGATGGTCTCGTCCGACTCCTGACTGACGTCGATCAGGTCCTCGGTGAGGGCGCCGATGATGCCGTTGTGGCCGGCGTAGACCTTGCCGATCCGGTCCGGGTGGCGGCGGCAGGCTTGGATCACGCCGCAGGCGCTGGCGTTGATCACGGCGGTGACGCCGCCGGACTGGGCGTAGAAGGCATTGTGCTGGGCCATGGGGCTTACCTGTTCCTGGTCACGTCGAGGGATCCGAAAACCCGTGAGTCTAGCCGAAAGTGGCATTGGCTGCACCTGCATGCCCGCCAGGCCCAAGTCGCCTTGGGCCCCGGTGGCGGCTGGAGCGCGCCGAGGGGGCCATGCTAGTCTCGCGCAGGTCGCGCCGCGGCTGGCGGCGAAAAGATTCCCGGAGAGCGCATGCACCTTCATATCCTCGGTATCTGCGGTACCTTCATGGGCAGCCTGGCCCTGCTCGCTCGCGAGCAGGGCCACACGGTCAGCGGCTCGGATGCCAACGTCTATCCGCCCATGAGTACCCAACTCGAGGAGGCGGGCATCGTCCTGTGCGAGGGGTACTCGGCGGACAATCTCTCGCCGCGTCCGGACCGGGTGGTGATCGGCAATGCCCTCTCCCGCGGCAACCCCGAGGTCGAGGCGGTCCTGGACCAGGGGCTGCCCTATGTCTCCGGCCCGGAGTGGCTGGCCGAGCAGGTACTGCCCAGGCGGCGGGTGATCGCCGTGGCCGGTACCCACGGCAAGACCACCACGGCGAGCCTGTTGGCCTGGCTGCTGGAGTCCGGCGGCCAGGCGCCGGGCTTTCTGATCGGTGGGGTGCCGCGCAACTTCGGCGTCTCGGCCCGGCTCGGCGCCCATGATGCCCCCTTCGTGGTGGAGGCCGACGAGTACGACACGGCCTTCTTCGACAAGCGCTCCAAGTTCGTCCACTACCGCCCCGAGATCGCCATCCTGGGCAACCTGGAGTTCGACCACGCCGACATCTTCGACGACCTGGGCGCCATCGAGCGGCAGTTCCACCACCTGGTGCGGACCGTCCCCGGGCGGGGTCGCCTGCTGGTGGCCGATGGCGAGCCGGCCCTGGACCGGGTGCTCGAGATGGGATGCTGGACTCCGGTGGAGCGCTTCGGCACCCAGGTGACAAGCCCCTGGCGGCTGGAGCTCGAGCGCGAGGATGCTTCGCGCTTCCGGGTCATCCATGAGCGCCACGATGGCGTAGCCGAGGTGAACGAGGATGCGGTGGTCGACTGGGGGCTGACCGGTGCCCACAACGCCCGCAACGCCCTGGCGGCCCTCGCGGCGGCGAGTGCCTGCGGGGTCGACCTGCCGCGCGCCGCCGCTGCGCTGTCGCGTTTCGCGACGCCGCGGCGGCGCCAGGAGGTGCGTGGCGAGGTGGCGGGGATCGAGGTCATCGATGACTTCGCCCATCACCCCACGGCGATCGCCGCCACCCTGGAGGGGCTGCGGGCCGCGACGCCGCGAGGGCGACTGCTGGCGGTGATCGAGCCGCGCTCCAATACCATGCGACTGGGCACCCTACGCGACCGGCTGGCGGCAAGCGTCGCCGCCGCCGATGCCGCCTTCTGGTTCCAGCCGCCGGGGCTGGACTGGTCGTTGTCGCCGGTGCTCGAGGCGAGCCCGGTGCCGGCCCGGCTGCTCGACGACCTCGATGCCCTGGTGGACACCCTGGTCGCGGAGGCGCGGCCGCTGGACCGTATCGTGGTGATGTCCAACGGAGGCTTCGGCGGCATCCACGAGAAGCTGCTGGCCGCCCTGGAGGTGGCCCATGCCGACTGAGCTGCGTGACCCGGTCACGGTGGCCCTGACCGGCGCCTCGGGGGCTCAGTACGGGCTGCGGCTGATCGAGGCGCTGGTGGCAGCCGACCACCAGGTCTGGGTGATGATCTCCAAGGCCGCCCACCTGGTGATCGCCACCGAGACCGACCGCGAGCTGCCGGCGCGTCCCGCCCGGCTGACGGAGGTGCTTACCGAGCGCAGCGGGGCGGCGCCCGGCCAAGTCCGCTGCTTCGCCCGCGAGGACTGGATGGCCCCGGTCGCCTCGGGGTCCGGGGCGCCCTCGGCCATGGTGATCTGCCCCTGCAGCACCGGGACTCTCTCGGCGGTGGCCACCGGGGCTAGCAACAACCTCATCGAGCGCGCCGCCGACGTGGCGCTCAAGGAGCGGCGCAAGCTGATCCTGGTGCCCCGCGAGACCCCGTTCTCGGCGATTCACCTGGAGCACATGCTCGCCCTGACTCGCATGGGGGCGGTGATCCTGCCCGCTGCCCCGGGGTTCTATCATCGGCCGGCGTCGATAGACGACCTGGTCGACTTCATCGTGGCGCGGATCCTCAACCAGCTGGGGATCGCGCATCGCCTGATGCCCCGCTGGGGGGACCCGGCTTCGCCGGGAGCTTGAAGCCATAAGCTTGAAGCGGGAAGAAAAAACCGACCCGGGCGGCGACCAGCAGTAGGGGGCGCTGCACAGCCAATTGACATGGAGGTTTCTCGAATGGTCAGCCTGGCCCTGCTGTCGGTGTTCGTGCCGACCTTCCTGCTGGTCTCGCTCACCCCCGGCATGTGCATGACCCTGGCCATGGTGCTGGGCATGACCCAGGGCGTGAGGCGCACCCTGTGGATGATGGTCGGTGAGCTGGTGGGCGTGGGCCTGGTGGCCTTCGCCGCCGGCGCCGGAGTGGCGGCCCTGATGCTGCGTCAGCCCGAGCTGTTCGCACTGCTCAAGTGGCTGGGCGGCGCCTATCTCGGTTATCTGGGTGTAATGATGTGGCGCTCCCGGGGGCGCATGGCCATTTCCCTGGAACGGGCGGGGCCGCCCGCCGCCCGTGGCCAGCTGGCCCTGCAGGGGCTGGTCACCGCGGTGGCCAATCCCAAGGGCTGGGCCTTCTTCATGGCCCTGCTGCCGCCCTTCCTGGATGCCTCACGCCCGTTGGTCATCCAGCTGGTGGCGCTGATCGCGGTGATCCTCGCCATCGAATTCGTCTGCCTGCTGCTCTATGCCACCGGCGGACGCACCCTGCGGCGGCTGCTCGGCGAGAGCGGCAAGGTGCGGCTGCTCAATCGTGTCGCCGGGACCCTGATGGTCGGCGTGGGACTGTGGCTGGCCCTGGGTTGACCCGGCTGAGCCGGGCTTCGCCCGGAGCTGGAAGAGCGTCGCTGCGCTCCTGGAAGCTTGAAGCTGTAAGCAAAACCCCTTGACCCCAGATAGCGAGCTCATGCTGGCTTCCAGCTTCCAGCTTACGGCTTACGCCGGCGGCAGCCAGGCGATGCGGGCCGCGACCAGCACCAGCGAGGCGACACCCAGCAGGTGCCAGGGACAGGGGCCGAGGCGCGGGCGGGGATGTCGCTGCCAGGCCAGCTGCACCAGGGCGCAGACCACCAGGCCGAGCAGGGCGCCGCCGATCAGGTCGCTGAGCCAATGCACCCCGATCACCAGGCGTGACAGGGCCATCGGCAGGATCACGGCAATGGCGGCCCAGTAGGCTAGGAAGCGCCTGCCGTGGGGCAGCTCCCGGGTGGCGAAGGCCGCGGCCATGCCGAACAGCACCACGGCGGTCGAGGTGTGGGCGCTGGGGTAGGAAAGCGAGTCGGCCAGGTGGGCCGGCGTGTGCGGCCGCGCCCGCCCGATGGCCGCCTTGAGCAGGGTGTTGAGCAGCGCGATGCCGGCGAGCCCGCCGGCGATGTGCCAGAAGGCCGGCAGGTGTCGTCGCCAGAGCAGCCAGGCCGCCCAGGGCAGGGTCAGGGCGAGCACGCCCAGCAGGTCGCCGGCCTCGGCCATCACTGAGCCGAAGGCGGCCAGGCCCGGCAGCGCGAGTCTCTCCAGCAGCCCCGCGAGACGCAGGTCCATGGCCAGCGGGCCATCATGATGGATCACCACCAGGGTCCAGGCTGACAGGGCCGCCAGCGAGAGGATCAGTAGCAGCCAGGAGGCCAGGGGAGGCTCCTCCTCATGGGACGGGGAGAGCAGCCGCCAGAAGCGCCGGCCCAGGGGCGTTCGCCGCGACAGCCAGGCGAGGCCGCGGTAGACGAGCCCATCGTGGGTCACCAGGTGGCGGCACCAGGAGAATGCCACGGCGAGGAGGACCACCAGCAGGCCCAGAGCGACCAGCCAGGGCTTGAGCCCCTCGGGCAGGTCCAGCAGCTGCTGCCAGGTCCGTCCCAGCAGGTAGCCCGGCAGCACATAGGCCGGTGCCCAGAGAAGTGCCGAGCCCAGGTTGGCCCAGGTGAAGGTGCGGGGTGACATCCTCAGCATGCCGGCGATCAGCGGCACCACGGGCCTCACCGGGCCCACGAAGCGTCCCAGGAACACCGACAGCGGGCCGTGGCGCTGGAAGAAGCGGGCGCCCCGCGCCAGCCACTCGGGATGTCGTGACAGCGGCCACAGGGCGGTCACTCGCTCGCGCTGAGTGTAGCCGAGCAGGAAGCTCAGGCCGTCGCCAGCCACCGCGCCGAGGAAGGCCGCGCCGAGTACCGGGCCCACGGTCAGGCTCTGGTGTCCGGCAAGTGACGCGGCGGCGGTCATCAGCACTACGCCCGGCACCAGCAGCCCGACCAGCGCCAGGGATTCCACCAGGGCGATGGCAGCGATGATCAGCAGCAGCAGCCCCGGCGGGGGTGCCAGCTGGAAGAGGGTATCGGTAATGCTCAAGGGACGCTCCGTTGCCGTGTCGTGCGTTGGCTCAGCCATCGGCCAGCGACTGGCTGACGGCCTGCAGGCGCTGCTCGAGCCGTTGCCAGGACTCCCCCGGGCGCGGCCGACAGAGGCGCACTCGCGCCTCCATCGGGCCGGTCTCCATCAGGGTGGCCTGCTCGAAGGCCTGGCCGAGTCGTTGCTGCACCAGTAGGGCGCCGCTCTCGGAGGTGTCCGGCAGCACCAGCCAGAAATCCGCCGGGCCCTCCCGGCCCAGGATGTCATGGTCGCGGCAGCGGCTGGCGACGGCCTGGCAGAGACAGTCCAGCAGGGCCTGTCGCGCCCGCGGGCCGAACTGCTCGCCCGCCATCTCCAGCTGGGGCAGGTGAATCAGCACCACGGCCAGCGGCTGCCCGAGCAGTGAGGCGCGTTCGGCCTCGCTGGCCAGTCGCTCATGCAGCGTCTGGCGTTCTACCGCCGAGCATTCGGGGTCGCGCGGGTCGGTGGCCCTCAGCAGGGCGTGCTGGCGGACCTGCTCCCAGGGCACCAGGGCCGCCACGACCACCAGCGTCAGGTAGCCCAGCAGCATGTCCCGATCGAGCTCGCCACTACCAAGCAAGGCCAGCCAGACCGGCGTCAGCGCCACGTTGAGCAGCATGGCTGGGCCCAACGGCAGCAACAGCAGGGTGAGGACCGGCGGCAACCCCACCCAGAGCGACGGCAGTCCCGACTGTCGAGGCAGTTCGACGGCGATCAGCAGGTAACCGCAGATCAGCACCAGGTAGGCGGCCAGGCGCGAGTGATCCTCGCGCGTCACGCTCAGCAGGGTGGCCACCAGCATCAGCAGGAAGAGGGCGGCGGGGAGCGGGAGGCGCGCGTACTCGCCCATCAGGTAGAGCCACAGGGCCATGCCCAGCAGCAGCAGCGCGCCGCTGGCGTACCAGGCCGCGAACAGCCGCAGGAACCAGACTCGACGTTCAGGCATCGGCCGGTTCCTCGCTGATCTGGAGCCCAGGTGCCTGTCGGGCCAGGGCCTGTCGCTCGTCTTCCAGCGATGCCAGGCCGGGCAGGGCGATCGCCCTGCCCGGACCCCTGGCCTCGAGGTGACGCCACAGTGTCTCGCGACGCTCCTCGGCCTCGCGACGGTTGCGGCTGGTCAGGATCACGGCCAGGGTCCGCGGGTCGAGGCGGTAACAGGGCTCGTAGCTGTGGGTCAGTCGGCACAGCCGGTGGGCCAGTGACCAGCAGCGGTGTCGCGGGGTGTGCAGCAGCAGCAGCTCGGCATGCACCCCCTCGCGAAGGCTGCGGACCCGCTCGAGGGCGAGGTCCTGGGCCAGCCTGGCACCGGGCCAGAGCGGCAGGCCGGGGACCAGGCGGGCCCGGCGCAGGGAGCTCTGGCGCAGCGCGCGAAGGTCAAGGGCCCTGGACAGCCCCAGCAGCATCAGGGCCGCGAGCAGCAGGCCGGCCAAGGCCCACTGCTCGAGCCCCAGCAGTTCGCGCAGTGGCCACCAGGTGGCGAGCGCCAGCAGGGTCTCGAGCAGCAGGATCCAGCGGGGTTGGGGAAGCATCAGCAGCACCGCCCAGGCCCACAGCCAGGTGATGTGCCGCTCGGGGTCCACCCACAGCAGGGCGGCCAGCAGCAGGCCGGGCAGCAGCTGCCAAGGCACCGTGGCGGGGCGGCGATGGTTGAAGGCGAGCGACAGCGCGGTGACGGCCAGCCAGGTCGCGGCCAGCCACAGCAGCAGGGCCTCGGTCAGGGTGGTCGTGGCGATGGCCATCAGGGCCAGCAGCAATGCCGCGACCAGCAGGTTGCCGCGCAGCAGTCCGACTTTGTACTTGGTCTGCATGGTGGCTTAGTATGATTCTCTTCCCGGTTTACGGCACTGTATAACGCCGGCACTGCCCTTGTCGCGGCGTTGCCGGCCCCAGGAGACACGCAACGGCATGACAGCTCAAGCCTCCCACTCGGACCATGACCCCGCGACCCCCGATATCGGCGATGTCGACGCCTACATGCAGCGCCTGGGGCAGGGCGCCCGCGAGGCGGCCACCCGGATGCGCCGCGTCGACACCGCGGCCAAGAACGCCGCCCTGCTGGCCATGGCCGAGTATCTCGAGAAGGCCCGCGGCGAGGTGCTGGCCGCCAACGCCCGCGACCTGGCCCGGGGGCGCGAGAACGGCCTGGAGGCGGCCCTGCTCGATCGGTTGGCGCTGGACGACACGCGCCTCGATGCCATGATCGACGGGCTCGCCCAGGTCGCTGCCCTGCCGGACCCGGTAGGCGAGATCGACGGCCTGCGCTCGCGGCCCAGCGGCATTCAGGTGGGCCAGATGCGCGTGCCGCTCGGGGTGATCGGCATCATCTACGAGTCGCGCCCCAACGTCACCCTGGAGGCGGCGAGCCTGTGTCTCAAGTCCGGTAACGCGGCCATACTGCGCGGCGGGTCCGAGGCCCGCGACTCCAATGCCGCCATCGCCGCCTGCATCCGCGCCGGGCTCGCCCGGGCCGGCCTTCCCGAAGGGGCCGTGCAGGTGGTGGCGACCACCGACCGGGCCGCCGTGGGCCGTCTGATCAGTATGCCGGACTACGTCGACGTGATCATCCCACGTGGCGGCAAGTCATTGATCGAGCGCATCACCCGGGAGGCGCGGGTGCCGGTGATCAAGCACCTCGACGGCGTCTGCCACGTCTACATCGATGCCAGCGCCGACCTCGACAAGGCGCTGGCTATCGCGGTCAATGCCAAGACCCACCGCTATGGCACTTGCAACACCATGGAGACCCTGCTGGTCGATGCGCCAGTGGCCGAGACCCTCCTGCCGCGGCTCGCCGCCGCCTACGCCGAGCATGGCGTCGAGCTGCGCGGCTGCGAGCGGACCCGGGCGATACTGGGCGGCATCGCCGAGGCCAGCGAGGCAGATTGGCAGGCGGAGTACCTGGCCCCGGTGTTGGCCATCCGCGTGGTCGACGGCATCGATGCCGCGATGGCCCATATCGAGCGCTATGGATCACGGCACACCGACGCCATCGTCACCGAGCATTATGGCCTGGCGCGACGCTTCCTCGCCGAGGTGGACTCCAGCTCGGTGATGGTCAACGCCTCGACCCGCTTCGCCGACGGCTTCGAGTACGGGCTGGGCGCCGAGATCGGCATCTCCACCGATCGCCTGCATGCCCGTGGGCCCGTGGGGCTCGAGGGGCTGACCACCCGCAAGTACGTGGTGCTGGGCGACGGCCAGGTGCGCCGGTGAGCCAACCGGGCCTGCCCGTCAGGGCCGACCGCGACCCGCCATCACCGCCCCGGCTCGCCATGCTCGGTGGCACCTTCGATCCGGTGCACCTGGGGCACCTGCGCAGCGCCGTGGAGCTTCGCGAGGCGCTGGCGCTGGACCGCGTGCACCTGGTGCCCGCCGCCATGCCGCCGCTGCGCGGCGAGCCCCGAGTCTCGCCTGCCGACCGTCTCGCCCTGTTGCGTCTGGGGATCGGCGACACGCCGGGCCTGGTCGCCGACTCCCGGGAGCTCGAGCGTGACGGGCCCTCCTACAGTGCCGACACCCTCGCCTCACTGCGCCGGGAACTGGGCGCTGATGCGCGACTGGTGATGGCGCTGGGTCACGATGCCTTCCTGCGGCTGGCCGACTGGCACGAGCCAGAGCGACTCTTCGAGCTGGCCCATGTGGTGGTGATCGATCGACCGGACCACCAGGCGGCGCTGCCCAAGGCGCTGGTCGAGCTGCTGGCGGGGCGCGAGGTCGAGGAGGGCGAGGCGCTGATGGCCCGGCCCGCCGGGCGGCTGTTGCGCCTGAGGCTGCCCTCGCGCATGGCGATCTCGGCCACCGAGGTGCGTCGGCGCCTGACGGCGGGCCGTAGCGTGCGCTACCTGCTGCCGGAGGCGGTGGAAGCACATATCCTGTCGCGGGGACTCTATCGGCATGGCTGAGTGCTGCCCAGGCGGGCGTCAAGTCGGTACAATGGGAGTTAGGGTTTCCTGCTGACGAAGGTCTGACACGAAGGGCTGACACGAAGGACTATGCATATCGACGCACTCAAGACTCTGGTAATCGACGCACTGGAGGATCTCAAGGCCCAGGACATCGCCGTCCTGGATGTCTCACGACTGACCAGCGTCACCGACCTGATGGTGGTAGCCAGCGGCACTTCCAGCCGCCATGTGGCGGCGCTGGCCGACAACGTCGTCCAAGCCGCCAAGGAGCAGGGCATTCCGCCGCTGGGTGTCGAGGGCGATAACGGCGCCGACTGGGTGTTGGTCGACCTGGGTAACCTGGTGGTGCATGTGATGCTCCCCGAGACACGGCAGCTCTATGACCTGGAACGACTCTGGGCCGACCTGCCCAGCGAGTCGGAATCCCGGCTCGAGGAAGGGGTATACAGTTCATGAGGGTCCGCCTGCTGGCGGTGGGCACGCGCATGCCCGATTGGGTGTCGCGCGGTGTCGAGGAGTATCGCAAGCGCCTGCCCAGGGACTTCGCCCTGGAGGTGGAAGAGATCGCGCCGGGGCAGCGCGGCAAGCATGCCGATGTGGCGCGAGCCATGGCCCGGGAGGCCGAGCGCATCCGGGGTCGCCTCAAGGGCGGGGAACATCTCGTCGCCCTGGAGGTAGGGGGCAAGGCCTGGAGCACCGAACAACTGGCCCGCGAGGCCGACAGCTGGCGCCTCGAGGGGCGTGACGTGGCGCTGCTGGTGGGTGGTCCCGATGGCCTGGAGCCGTCGCTCTCGGCGAGTGCCGATCAGCGCTGGTCGCTGTCGCCGTTGACGCTGCCTCATCCGCTGGTGCGCATCCTCCTCGCCGAGCAGCTGTATCGTGCCTGGACCCTGCTGGTCGGCCATCCCTATCATCGCTGAAGCCTGCATTCTGCGCTGTTACCGCTGAAGGCTGTTCCGATCCATGACCGCTGAAGGCTGCTTTTCTCCATGACCGCTGAAGGCTGCTTTTCTCCATGACCGCTGAAGGCTCTTCTCCACCACTCCGAGGTCATCACTGAGCATGCGTCGGCGCCGCGATACCCTGAAGAACCCGGAACAGGAGCTGCGTGTCTTCCGCATGCGCTCGCTGCTGGCCGTGCTGCTGGTGGTGTGCTTGACCGGGCTGCTGGGCGGGCGGCTGTTCTATCTGCAGGTGGTGCAGCATGAGGTCTACAGCACGCGCTCCGAGAAGAACCGCGTCCGGGTGGAGCCGCTGCCGCCCACCCGCGGGCTTATCTACGATCGCAACGGCGTGCTGCTGGCCGAGAACCGTCCCACCTACAACCTCACCCTGGTGCGAGAACGGGTCGAAGACCTCGATGCCACCCTGTCGCTACTGGTCGACTTGCTGGGGATCCCCGAGGAAGAGGTTGAGGCCTTCCGGGTGCGTTCCCGCCAGCGCCAGCGTCCCTTCCAGCCGGCGTTGCTGATGAGCGACCTCGACGAGGACCAGATCGCCCGGCTGGCGGTCAACCGTCATCGCCTGCCCGGTGTCGAGGTGGAGGCCCAGCTGTTGCGCTACTACCCCGATGCCGAGACCATGGTGCATGCGCTGGGCTATGTGGGGCGGATCAACGCCGAAGAACTCGCGGGCCTGGATACGGGCAACTATGCCGGCACCCATTTCATCGGCAAGACGGGGGTGGAACGCTTCTACGAGGACGAACTGCATGGCCAGGCGGGGCTGCGCAAGGTGGAGACCAATGCCCGCGGCCGGGTGCTGCGCGAGCTCGGTCACACCGACCCGGTGCCGGGCAAGGACCTGACCCTGACGCTGGACAGCGAGCTGCAGAAGCTTGCCGTGGAGCTGCTCGACGGCCGTCGCGGTGCCATTGTGGCGATCGCCCCGGCTACCGGCGAGATTCTCGCCCTGGCATCGGTGCCGGGGTTCGACAGCAACCAGTTCGTCACTGGCATCGATGTCGCCTCCTATCGAGCCCTCCGGGAGAACCTCGACTTGCCGCTCTACAACCGGGCCATCCGCGGTCACTATCCGCCAGGCTCGACGATCAAGCCGTTCATGGCCATCAGCGCCCTCAAGGAAGGAACCATCACGCCGGGCAAGGTGATCTACGATCCGGGCTACTACCAGTTGCCCAATGATTCGCGGCGCTACCGCAACTGGTTGCGCTGGGGGCATGGTCGAGTCGATCTCGAACGGGCCCTCGCGGTTTCCAACAACACCTACTTCTATTCCCTGGCCCATGACCTGGGCATCGACCGCATACACGAGAACATGACGGCCTTCGGCTTCGGCGAGCGGGTCGCTCACGACATCTACGGCGAGAGCGACGCCCTGATGCCCTCCCGGGACTGGAAGCGAGGGCGTTTCAATCAGCCCTGGTACCCCGGCGAGACGCTCTCCGTGGGCATTGGCCAGGGGTACTTGCAGGTGACGCCGCTGCAGTTGGCGACTGCCACAGCGGTGCTGGCCAACCGTGGCCAGTGGGTCAAGCCACGCCTGGCCCAGCGGATCGGCGAGGAACAGGTGCCCGTCGCACTGCCGGACACCCCGCCCGATATCATGCTCAGCACCGAGGGGTGGTGGGATCGGGTGTTCTCCGGCATGGAGAAGGTGGTATCCGGACGCGAGGGCACCGCGCGGCGGATCGGCCGGGATCTCGACTATCGGATGGCCGGCAAGTCCGGCACCGCCCAGGTGTTTTCCCTGGGCCAGAACGAAAAATACAATGCCGACGAACTCAAGGAGCGGCTGCGCGACCATGCCCTGTTCACGGCCTTCGCGCCGGTGGAGGACCCCCGGATCGCCGTGGCGGTGATCGTCGAGAATGCCGGTGGGGGCAGCACCCACGCCGCCCACCTGGCCAAGGCGATGACCGATGCCTGGTTGCTCGAGGACGAGGCCCCGGATACCGAGGAGGTGCGCGAGGTGCTCGAGCGTGAGGACGGCCGGGTGACGGGGAACTGACGATGAGCTGGAGTGAGCTGACCCGTGGCCTGCGGGCCCATCCCGTGAAACCCTCCCTGAGCGGCATCGCCCGGCGGCGCAGCCTCTGGCAACGGATTCACCTGGATCCCTGGCTGATGGGCATGCTGCTGGTGCTGATGCTGGCCGGGCTGGTGGTGCTCTACAGCGCCAGTGGCCAGCGCCTGCCGATGGTGACCGCCCAGGCCATCCGCTTCGGCGTGGCCCTGGGGGTGATGGCAGGGCTTGCCCAGCTCTCACCGACGACCCTGCTGCGCTGGACGCCGCTGGTCTATCTCGCCGGTGTGCTGATGCTGGTGGCCGTGGAACTGATCGGTGACATGGGCATGGGCGCCCGGCGCTGGCTGGTGATTCCCGGGGTGATCCGCTTCCAGCCCTCGGAGCTGATGAAGCTGGCCATGCCGATGATGGTCGCCGCCTGGCTGAGCCGCCAGCCCCTTCCGCCGCGTTGGCGCGACCTGCTGGTCTGTGTGGCGATCATCGGCCTGCCGGTGGTGCTGATCGCCAAGCAGCCTGACCTGGGCACCTCGCTGCTGGTCACTTGTTCGGGGGTATTCGTGATCCTGCTGGCAGGCCTTTCCTGGCACTTCATCCTGTTCTGCGGCGTGCTGGCGGCATCCGCGCTGCCGCTGCTGTGGATGAACCTGCACAACTACCAGCGCCAGCGGGTGTTGACCTTCCTCGACCCCGAGAGCGACCCGCTGGGGGCGGGCTGGAACATTATCCAGTCGACCACCGCCATCGGCAGTGGCGGCTTCTGGGGCAAGGGCTGGCTGCAGGGCACCCAGTCGCAGCTGGAGTTCCTGCCCGAGCGTCATACCGACTTCATCGTCGCGGTGCTCGGCGAGGAGTTCGGGCTCGTGGGCATGCTGGCCTTCTTGCTGCTCTACCTGCTGATCGTGGGGCGCGGGCTATGGCTCGCCGGCGCCGCCCAGGAAACCTTCGGGCGCCTGGTGGCGGGCAGCATCATCCTGACCTTCTTCATCTATGTCTTCGTCAACGTAGGCATGGTCAGCGGCATCCTGCCGGTGGTCGGGGTGCCGCTCCCGCTGGTTAGCTACGGGGGGACCTCCAGCGTGACCTTGATGGCGGGTTTCGGTATTCTCATGGCCATTCACGCCCACCGCCGCCTGCTGCCGCGCTAGGCAACCGACACGACTCAGGGAGAGCCGAAATGACGCTGTCGTCACCACGGAGAGAACGCTGGATGGCCTGGCTCGCGGGTGGCCTGCTGGCATGGGGGGCGACGACGGGTCTGGCGGCGGACTTCGATCCGCAGCGCCATCCCGAGGCGCGACGCCTGGTGGAGGAGCTGGTCGAGAAAGGCATCGGTCGCGACTGGCTCCAGGCCGCCCTGGCAGACGCCGAATT
Source organism: Halomonas sp. 11-S5 (assembly GCF_029889825.1). Taxonomy (NCBI): domain Bacteria; kingdom Pseudomonadati; phylum Pseudomonadota; class Gammaproteobacteria; order Oceanospirillales; family Halomonadaceae; genus Halomonas; species Halomonas sp. 11-S5. The sequence goes on along the minus strand of NZ_JARANW010000016.1, from coordinate 45,327 downwards.
CCGCCAGCCGGTGCTGGATGCCATGGCCGGCGCCGCCGAACGGCGCCTGACCTGGCACGAGTATCGCGCCATCTTCCTGGATGCCCCGCGCATCGCTAACGGGGTGGCCTTCATCGAGGCCCACCCGGCGGCCTTCGCGAGGGCGGAGGCCGAGTACGGCGTGCCACCGGAGGTCATCGCCGCCATCATCGGTGTGGAGAGCCGCTACGGTGAGGTCACCGGTCGCCACCGGGTCCTCGACTCCCTGGCGACCCTGGCCTTCCATCACCCCCGCCGGGGCCGCTTCTTTCGCGGTGAGCTGGCCGCCTTTCTGGAGATCGCCTTCGCTCAGCAGCGCTCACCCGGCAGCCTGACCGGCTCCTATGCGGGGGCCATGGGCTATCCGCAGTTCATTCCCACCAGCTACCAGGCCTACGCGGTGGATTTCGACGGCGATGGCCTGCGCGATCTCTGGACCAATCCGGTGGACGCCATCGGCAGCGTGGCCAACTACTTCGCCGAGCATGGCTGGCGGCCCGGCGAGCCCCTCTATCACGAGGCCGAAGGCCCCGCCACGCCTCCCGAGGACGTCGACTTCAATCGCGCCGCACGGCCCCCCGCGGTGCCGGCAGCGGAGCTTGCCGCGGCGGGCCTCGAGGTCCCGGACGCGCTGGCCGACGATCATCGACTGCTGCCGGTGGCGCTGGAGGTTGGCGATGACGCCTGGCGTTACGTACTCGGCGAGCACAATTTCTACGTGATCACCCGCTATAACCACAGTCACCTCTATGCCATGGCGGTGACCGAGCTGGCCGAGGCGATGGCCGATGCACGGGGTCGGGAGGCCCACTGGCTCGACGCCACCGACACCACCCCGGAGGAGGCTTCATGAGACGCACCTGTGCCGCCCTGAGCGTGTTGCTGCTGCTGGCCGGCTGTGCCGGGGGCGGTGGCGGGTCGCGTCCTACCTCCGGTGAGGCATCCAGCAAGGCACCGGTCGCCTCGGGAGGTGGCGAGCGCTATGCCCTGACCGGTGACGCCTATCCCGAGGATCCGCCCGATGTCGCCGAGGTGCCCGACGCGGTGCCGCGTCACGAGTCGCGCTCCCGGGGAGGCAATGCCTCGCCCTATGAGGTATGGGGCAAGCGCTATGAGGTGCTGGAGGATGCACGTGGCTACAGTCGCCAGGGCAGGGCCTCCTGGTACGGCGAGAAGTTCCACGGCTATGCGACCTCCAACGGCGAGATCTATGACATGTACAAGATGAGCGCCGCCCACCGTTCCTTGCCCCTGCCCAGCTTCGTCCGTGTCACCAGCCTGAACAACGCCCGTTCGGTGATCGTGCGGGTCAACGACCGCGGGCCCTTCCACAGCGATCGCGAGATCGACCTCTCCTATGCGGCGGCGGCGCGCCTGGGCATCCTCGAACAGGGCACCGGCCGGGTTAAGGTCGAGGCCATCGACGTGGAGCGCTGGATCGCCGAGCATGGCGGTGCCCCCCGCCCCGCGGAGCGGGCTCCTCCCCGCGGGGAGGGGCCACCCCGCCAGACGGCCGCCGCCGTGCCAGAGGCCGGGCGAGAGCAGCGGACGACAGGGGGCGGTGTCTTCCTGCAGGTGGCGGCCCTGGGCTCTGCCGACAGTGCCCGTCAGCTGAAGTCGCGCCTGGAGGGCGAGATCGATCGGCCCGTGCGCGTCGCCAGTGCCACCGGCCTTCATCGTGTCCAGGTCGGTCCCCTGGAGCATGCCGGCCAGGTCGATCCGGTCCGCGAGCAGCTGCGCCGGGCCGGCTTTGCCCAGGCCTTTGTCGTCAACGATGCCGACTGAGTCGGCGCCTCTTACCGAACCACCCTGCGATGCCCTTGATGAGAGTCCTTGCCATGAGATTCACGCTTTTCTTCCGCCGCCGCCGGTTGTTGCCGCTGCTGCTGGTCAGCCTGCTGTTGGTCGTGTCACAGGCCGCGGCCCAGGTGATCCCGACGCCGCAGACCATGATTCCCTCGCCGCCGCAGCTGGCCGCGAGTTCCTGGATCCTGATGGATGCCGGCAGCGGCCGAGTGCTGGTCGAACACAACGCCGACGAACGCCTGCCGCCGGCCAGCCTGACCAAGCTGATGACGGCCTACCTGGTGGAGCGCGAGCTCAACCAGGGCAACATCGCCCCGGATGACCTGGTGCCCGTGAGCGAGAAGGCCTGGCGCACCGGCGGCTCCAAGATGTTCATCGAGGTCGACACCCAGGTGCCGGTTTCCGAATTGCTGCAAGGGATCATCATCGTCTCGGGCAACGATGCCAGCGTGGCGATGGCCGAGCATCTGGCCGGTGGCGAGCGGCCCTTCGCCGACCTGATGAACCAGCACGCCACCCGGCTGGGCATGCATAACACCAACTTCGTCAATGCCACCGGCCTGCCCGACGACAACCACTACTCCTCGGCCCGCGACCTGGCGCTGCTCTCCCAGCACATCATCAACGACTACCCGGACCACTACGCGACCTACGCCCGCAAGCAGTTCAGCTATGGCGGCATCGAGCAGCCCAACCGCAACCGCCTGCTGTGGCGCGACAGCAGCGTCGACGGCCTGAAGACCGGCTGGACCGAGTCCGCGGGCTACTGCCTGGTGGCCTCCGCCAAGCGTGACGACATGCGCTTGATCTCGGTGGTCATGGGCACCGCATCCGATGAGGCCCGCGCCCAGGAGACCCAGAAGCTGCTCAGCTACGGCTTCCGCTACTACGAGAGCCTCAAGCTCTATGATGCCGGTGCCGTGCTCAATACGCCGCGGGTGTGGGGCGGCGACAAGAACGAGCTGCGCGTCGGCGTCGACCACGACGTGGTCATGACCGTGCCGCGCGCCCGCAGCGCGGAGCTAACCGCCAAGCTCGACATCCGGGCCGATCTCACCGCGCCCATCGCCGCCGGGGATCGGGTAGGGACCATGGAGGTGCGCCAGGGCGATGAGATGGTCGGCGAGCGCCCGCTGGTCGCCCTCGAGAGCATCGAGGAGGGCGGGTGGTTCAAGCGCCTCTTCGACCAGGTGCAGCGTTTCTTCACCAACCTGATCGGCGGCTGGTTCGACTAGGGTCGGCGTTGGTCTCCCCGCGCCGGGTTGGGTAAAATAGGGAGATATCCCCGACCCGCCGGAAGGCTTCATGAACGACAACTCCCTGCGTGATCTTCGCAAGCCCCGTCGCCAGGCGGGTGGCAAGCCGCCGAAGATCACCTTTCCCTGCGACTACCCGATCAAGGTCGTCGGTGATGCCGCCGAGGACCTCGCCGCCACGGTCTGCCAGATCGTCATCCGGCATGATCCGGCCTTCGACGCGAGCGCCATCCAGGTGGTCCCCAGCCGCCAAGGCCGCTTCCAGTCGGTGCGCCTGACGATCCGCGCCACCGGCGAGGTGCAGCTGAAAGCGCTTTTCGACGAGCTCAAGGCTACCGGCCGCGTGCACATGGTCATCTGATGGCAAGCGAGAGCGCTGTGGCGCCGATCCGCTTGCATCGCCTGGGTCGTCGGCCCTATACGCCCGTCTGGCAGGCCATGCGCGACCTCACCGACGGCCGCGATGCGCAGACTCCCGATCAGTTCTGGCTGGTCGAGCACGACCCGGTGTTCACCCAGGGGCAGGCCGGCAAGCCCGAACACCTGTTGATGCCCGGCAACATCCCGGTCGTGGCCACCGACCGCGGCGGGCAGGTGACCTACCATGGCCCCGGCCAGGTCGTGCTCTATCCGCTGCTCGACGTGCGGCGCTCACGGCTGGGCGTGCGCGACCTGGTCACTGCCCTGGAGAATGCGGTAATTGCCGTACTGGCCGAGCATGGCGTGGTGGCCCACGCCCGCCCCGATGCGCCCGGCGTCTATGTGGGCGAGGCCAAGATCGCCTCGCTGGGGCTGAGGATCCGCCGCGGCGCCAGCTTCCATGGGGTGGCCCTCAACGTGAACGGCGACCTCTCGCCGTTCATGCGGATCAACCCCTGCGGCTATGCCGGCATGGCCATGACGCGGCTGGCCGACCTGAGCGATGACTGCCCTGGCGTCGAGACGGTGGGGGAGCGCCTGGCCGAGTGCCTGGCGCGGGAGTTGGGGCGTGAGTTAAACGCGCCAAGCAGCCATGCGCCGAGCCGCCAAGCTGACCTGTGATGGGCTGCCGGTGCTGAGGTAGAAGAAGCCCTCGCTGGACCAAGCATCCAGAGGGGGCTTTGCGTTGACACCAGAGGTGGCAGAGACATCATGCTGTTCGCTCGGCGCTCGGCGCTCGGCGCTCGGCGCTCGGCGCTCGGCGCTCGGCGCTCGGCGCTCGGCGCTCGGCGCTCGGCGCTCGGCGCTCGGCGCTTAGCCCACGTTGACCGCATCGATGCGGTTCGGGTCGGCCGACTGGCCGGGTACCTCGGCGGGGGCCGCCAGGCCCAGGTTATTCTTCTCGAACACCCGGTCGGCCCGGTAGCTGGAGCGCACCAGGGGGCCGGACGGTACCTCCATGAAGCCCTTCTCCAGGCCCAGCACGCGATAGCGCTCGAACTCCTCCGGGGTGACCCAACGCTCCACCGGGAGGTGGTTGCGCGTGGGGCGCAGGTACTGGCCCAGGGTCACGATGTCGACGCCGATGGCCCGCAGGTCGTCGAAGGTCGCGAGGATCTCCTCCTTGGTCTCGCCGAGACCCAGCATCAGGCTGGTCTTGGTGATCACCCCGGGTCTGTGGCGCTTGGCGTGGGCCAGCACGTCCAGGGTCTTGCGGTAGCCGGCCCGGGGGTCGCGGACCCGCCCGGTGAGCCGTTCGACGGTCTCGACGTTCTGGGCAAAGACCTCGAGGCCCGAGTCGACCACCCGCTCGATCGCCGAAGGCTCGGCATCGAAGTCCGGGGTCAACGCCTCGACGACCACCTCGGGCGTGCGGGCCTTGATGGCACGAATGCAGTCGGCGTAGTGGGTGGCGCCACCATCGGGGAGATCATCGCGGTCCACGGAGGTCAGTACGATGTAGCGCAGGCCCATCAGTTCGACCGAGCGGGCGGTATTTTCCGGTTCTTCCGTGTCCAGCCAGCCCCGGGGATTGCCGGTATCCACCGCGCAGAAGCGGCAGGCCCGGGTGCAGACCGAGCCCATCAGCATGATGGTCGCGGTGCCGTTGCTCCAGCACTCGCCCTGGTTGGGACAGTGCGATTCGGCACAGACGGTGCTGAGACGATGGGTGGCCACGTTCTTCTTGACCGCCTCGAAGCGTTCGCCGCCGGGAATCTGGGCGCGCAGCCACTTCGGCTTGCGGCCATCGGTACCGCCGTCCTCGACCTGGCGACGCGCCTTCATGCCGTCCTTGATGGCGGCCGTGCCATGATCGTTGCGGTACTTCTCGCCGCTGGAGACGCGTGGGGAGGGGGTGTCGCTCATACATTGAGCCTCTCTGCTCGCCGGCTGTCGACGCCATGCGGGCGCTGCCACGGGGTTTCCGGGAGTGCGCCGGTCGGCGGTTCCAAGCAGCCTGGCACGTCGAATGAGTCGTGGGTCGCGAACTGATAAAATATCACAAGATTCGTTGTCCTGGACAGCCGGCCCCGGGCCGCGGCTGCCCTGAATGCAGCTTAGGACTCCGGCATCCGGTGCTCGCAGCAGTACCGTTCATGCGCTATATTGCACTGCAACAAAGGCCGATTTCATGCATCGGCGTCGGGGACACCCCGGCACCGAGCAACCCTGGAGCTCAACAAGATGAATCCCCTGATACCGACTCCTCCAGCCAGCGTGCTGCCCTTCGTGGATCCGTTCGGTTTCGGACGCGCCGCCCATGACTACTGGCGCGATACCCTGGAGCGCAGCGTGCTCTTCATGGATGTCATGCGCCAGCGTGGCAACCAGTATCTCGAGCATATCGAGCAGACCAAGCCCAATGTGCTGGGCTTTGATACCGAGGTGCTGGTGGACGGGCGTGAATTGGCCCGCCCGGTCAACTACGAGCTGATGCGCATCCTCCCCCCCGAGGGCGTGGAAACCGATCTGCAGATGCGCCCCTTCGTGGTGGTGGACCCACGTGCCGGCCACGGCCCGGGCATCGGCGGCTTCAAGCCCGATAGCGAGCTCGGCGTGGCCCTGAGGGCGGGACATCCCTGCTACTTCATTGGTTTCCTGCCCTATCCGGTGCAGGGGCAGACCGTCGAGGACGTGGTCGAGGCCGAGGTCGCCTTCTTGCGTCACGTCATCGAGCGTCATCCAGAGACCTCCGAGAAGCCCATGGTGGTCGGCAACTGCCAGGCCGGCTGGCAGATCATGATGGCCGCTGCCCTCGAGCCCGAACTCTTCGGTCCGATTCTTATCGCCGGCTCGCCGCTCTCCTACTGGGCCGGTGAGCGAGGCAAGGCGCCGATGCGCTATACCGGGGGCCTGAGTGGCGGCAGCTGGATGACCTCGCTGTTGAGTGACATGGGCGCCGGGCTCTTCGATGGTGCCTGGCTGGTGCAGAACTTCGAGCGCCTCAACCCGGCCAATACCTGGTGGAGCAAGCAGTACCGACTCTACGCCGAGGTCGACACCGAGGCGGAGCGTTACCTGGAGTTCGAGCGCTGGTGGGGTGGTCACGTCGTGCTGGGCGGCGACGAAATCCAGTACATCGTCGATAACCTCTTCGTCGGCAACCGCCTCTCCACCGCCCAGCTGGTGACCTCCGATGGGCGTCGCATCGATCTGCGCAACGTGCGCTCGCCGGTGGTGGTGTTCTGTTCGAAGGGCGACGACATCACGCCGCCGCCTCAGGCTCTGGGCTGGGTGCGTGACCTCTACGATGGCGCGGAGGACATCATCGCCAACGAGCAGACCATCGTTTATTGCGTCCACGACACCACCGGACACCTGGGCATCTTCGTGTCCGGCAGCGTCTCCCGCAAGGAGCATACCGAGTTCACCGCCAACATGGACTACATCGACGTCTTGCCGCCGGGGCTCTATGAAACCACGGTCTCCAGTGCCGCCGAGCGCGAGGATGCCGAACTGATCGAGCGCGACTACCTGCTGGAGTTCACGCCGCGGACCATCGAGGAGCTCGATCAGGAGATCCAGCACCGCCCCGAAGACGACACCCACTTCGCCACGGTGGCACGAATCTCCGAGATCAACCTGGGCCTTTACCGGCTCTTCGTGCAGCCTTGGGTCCAGGCCCTGGCAACGCCCGAGTCGGCGAAGTGGATGCGGCGCATGCATCCCAACCGTCTGGGCTACCGCCTACTGTCCGATCGCAACCCGCTGATGACCGCGGTGCCAGTGCTGGCCGAGAAGGTGCGCGCCGACCGCCACCCGGTACACGAGGACAACGTCTTTCGTGCCGTGGAGGGCATCCAGTCCGACCAGGTCACCCGCAGCCTGAACGCCTGGCGTGACTTCCGCGACAGCAGCAGCGAGCGTCTCTTCCTCGACTTCTACGGCCAGCCGATGTTGCAGGCCATGGTCGGCCTGGGGGGCGACGCCCATGTGCATCGCCGTCGCCCGGGGGCCGAACCCGAGCATCGCCGCTTCATCGAGCGTCGCCGTGACGAGGTCCATCACTCGATCACCGAGGGAGGCAGCCATGAGGCGGTCATGCGTTCGGTGATCCATGTGCTGGGCGGTGCCCCGACCACCGACGAGCGCAACTTCAAGCGGCTGCGCGCCTCGCGGGCCGAGCTTGAACCGGGCATCCAGCTGGCCGACTTCAAGCATATGGTGCGTGAGCAGTTCTTCACCCTCCAGCAGGACCATGAGGCAGCACTGGAGGCTATCCCGACCCTGCTCAAGGGGCAGACGGCCAGCCAGATCGATGCCCACCTGGCGCATATCGAGCATGTCCTGGCGGCCAGCGGTGAACTGAGCGAACATGCGGCGGAGCGCTTCGAGCGCATCGAGGAGCTGTTTCGCCAGGCCATCCAGCATGCCCCCCAGGCCGAGCAGGACGCTCGTCGGGAGGCTCAGGCCAGGGTGGCCAGCCCGGCGGCCCCGGCGCAAGAGCCGGCCAGTGAGGCCGTCTCCGAGGCCCCGGTGGAAAACATCTCCGGCGAGGCGCCCACCGAGGGCAGCGAGGCCTCGTCTGCCACCGAGACTGACGCCAGCAGCACCTCGCCGGCTGATCAGGGCACGGCCTCGAGCACCGGGTCGGCGGTCAAGCGCAAGTCTGCCAGCCGCGCCACGCCGCGGCGGCGGACGCCGCGCAAGCCCGGCAAGAGCTGATCTCACACAGTGTGGCATCTGCGCCCCCGCCCTTGTCCGGCGGGGGCGCTGTCGTTGAGGAGGACGCCTCTTCCGGCTTGGCGTGATGTTGCCCGGGCGGCTAGGTTCAAGAGGCCGCCACTCCAAGGCGATCGTGGCTGCCTTGTCGGGGCCTGCGGGCGTCGACTGGCGTGAAAGCCAGCGCTGGGGTAGGGTAAGCGCATTTTTCACCCGCCACAGAAGGGCGGGCCGAAACCGTCTGGCGCAGGCCGTCGAGCTGGCGCCATCAGCACAGTGGAGCACTATGGGCAAGTCACTGGTCATCGTCGAGTCGCCGGCCAAGGCCAAGACGATCAACAAGTATCTCGGCAACGACTTCATCGTGAAGTCGAGCGTGGGGCACATCCGTGACCTGCCGACCAGCGGCTCCGGCAAGGCAGCCTCGGATCCCAAGGAGCGTGCCCGTCAGGCCGCGGCGACCCGCAAGATGTCCCCGGAGGAGAAGGCCGAGCACCGCAAGCACAAGGCCCATGACCAGTTGATCCGGCGCATGGGCATCGACCCTGAGCATGGCTGGGAGGCGCATTACGAGATCCTCCCGGGCAAAGAGAAGGTGGTAGCCGAGCTCAAGAAGCTCGCCGAGAAGGCCGATGCCGTCTATCTTGCTACCGACCTTGACCGCGAGGGGGAGGCCATCGCCTGGCACCTGCGCGAGACCATCGGTGGCGACGAGACCCGCTACCGGCGGGTGGTGTTCAACGAGATCACCAAGAACGCCATTCAGGAGGCCTTTCAGGATCCCGGCAGCCTGAACATCCCCCGCGTCGAGGCGCAGCAGGCGCGTCGCTTCCTCGATCGGGTGGTGGGCTTCATGCTCTCGCCGCTGCTGTGGGCCAAGATCGCCCGTGGCCTCTCCGCCGGCCGGGTGCAGTCGGTGGCCACTCGCCTGATCGTCGAACGCGAGCGCGAGATCCACGCCTTCATCCCCGAGGAGTTCTGGGACGTCCATGCCGACCTGGTCCCGCAAGGCGAGGGGGCCGGCGATGACCCGACAACGGTGCGCTTCGAGCTGGTACGCCAGGACGGCAAGGCGTTCCGGCCCACCTCCGAGGCCGAGACGCTGGAGCGCATTGCGGCGCTCAAGCAGGCGAGCCTGGCGATCACCGCGCGGGAAGACAAGCCCACGCGATCCAAGCCCAATGCCCCCCTCATCACCTCGACGCTTCAGCAGGCGGCCAGTGGTCGGCTGGGCTTCTCGGTAAAGAAGACCATGACCCTGGCCCAGCGCCTCTACGAAGCCGGCTACATCACCTACATGCGGACCGATTCCACCAACCTCTCGAAGGATGCGGTGGAGAATGTGCGCGAGTTCATCGGCACGGAATTCGGCCCGCGCTACCTGCCCGAGGCGCCCAATCGCTACTCCAGCAAGGCGGGGGCCCAGGAAGCTCACGAGGCGATCCGCCCCTCCGACGTCGCTCGCCGGGCCACCGACCTGGCCGGCATGGAGCGTGACGCCGAGCGCCTCTATGAGCTGATCTGGCGACAGTTCGTGGCCTGTCAGATGACGCCTGCCGAGTACCTCTCCAGCACCCTGACCGTGGAGGTCGACGGCTTCGAGCTGCGTGCCAAGGGGCGGGTACTGAAGTTCGACGGCTACACCCGGGTGATGAAGCCGATGGGGCGCAAGGAGGAGGACCAGTCGTTGCCGGACCTCGCCGAGGGCACGTCCATGACCCTGGAGCGGCTCGATCCGCAGCAGCACTTCACCAAGCCGGCGGCCCGCTACACCGAAGCGAGCCTGGTCAAGGAACTGGAGAAGCGCGGCATCGGCCGCCCCTCCACCTATGCCTCGATCATCTCCACCATCCAGGACCGCGGCTACGTCAAGCTGGAGAACCGGCGCTTCTATGCCGAGAAGCTCGGCGATATCGTCACCGAGCGGCTCAAGGAGTCGTTCCCCGACCTGATGGACTACTCCTTCACCGCCCGCATGGAGGATAGCCTCGATGATGTGGCCGAGGGCGAGCGCAACTGGCAGGCACTGCTCGATGCCTTCTACGCCGAGTTCAAGAAGGAACTCGCCGTCGCCGAGAGCGAGGAGGGCATGCGGCCCAACCAGCCGGTGCCCACCGACATCGATTGCCCGACCTGCGGGCGCAAGATGCAGATCCGCACCGCCTCCACCGGGGTCTTCCTGGGTTGCTCCGGCTACAACCTGCCGCCCAAGGAGCGCTGCAAGACCACCATCGACCTGCTGCCCGGCGACGAGGCGGTGGCCGCGGATGCCGGCGAGGACGCCGAAACCGATGCGCTGCGGGCCAAGCACCGCTGCCCCAAGTGCGGCACCGCCATGGACAGCTACCTGATCGACGAGACCCGCAAGCTGCACATCTGCGGCAACAGCCCGGATTGTGATGGCCACGAGATCGAGAAGGGCAAGTTCCGCATCAAGGGCTATGACGGTCCGACCATCGAGTGCGACAAGTGCGGCAGCGAGATGCAGCTCAAGACCGGGCGTTTCGGCAAGTACTTCGGCTGCACCAACAGCGAGTGCAAGAACACCCGCAAGCTGTTGCGCAGCGGCGAGGCGGCGCCGCCCAAGATGGACCCGATTCCCATGCCGGAGCTCGAGTGCCAGAAGGTCGATGACCATTATGTGCTGCGCGACGGCGCCAGCGGCCTGTTCCTGGCGGCGAGCAAGTTTCCCAAGAATCGCGAGACCCGCCCGCCGCTGGTCAAGGAGCTCAAGGCGCATGCCGAAGCGCTGCCCGACAAGTACCGCTACCTACTCGATGCCCCCAGCGAGGATCCGGACGGTCGCCCGGCGCAGATCCGCTTCTCGCGCAAGGCGCGTGAGCAGTTCGTGATGACCGACGAGGGCGGCAAGGCCACCGGCTGGCGAGCGAGCTTCGATGGCAGCAAATGGCAGGTGGAGGACAAGCGTAAGTGACCCCGAGATCCCGCACCAACCAGCTGCTCTACCAGGCGGAGCTGCTGCTCGCGCTGCCGGCCGGCGACGACGAGCACGGCGAGGCGCGGCGCATGGCCGCGGAGGAGGGCAGCCTGGCGCTGGCCGAGCTGGCGCTGCAGTCTCTGCTGCGCGAGGTCACCGAGCATGCCCACCTGGAGCGTCATGACTGGCGCGAACTGCTGGGCCCCGAGGGCGCCGGCATTGCCGAGCTGCACCGGCTGCGCGAGCTGGTCGCGCGTCCCGACAGCTGGCTGGCCTGGCTGATCGGCAAGCTCGAGGCCCTGCACTCAAGCGACGGTGTGGCCCGTCGCGCTACGGGCGCTGCCCGGGGGTTGATCGCCGTGGGCAGCGGTGCGGCACTAGGGGAGGAGCTGCGCGCCTGCCTCGCCGAGGCCAAGACCGAGATCGCCGCCCTGCGCGAGACCAGCGAGGAATGGTAGCGAACGCGCGTCAGGCGGCCAGGGAGCGCGTCGCCATCTTCGTCGACGTCCAGAATGTCTACTACACCACCCGCGAGGCCTTTGGCCGGCACTTCGACTACAACGCCTTCTGGGCGCGCTTCGCGGCCGGTCGGGAGGTGGTGGTGGCCAACGCCTACGCGGTGGAGCGCGGCGACCCCCGTCAGCAGCAGTTCCAGGCCATCCTGCGCGGCATCGGCTTCACCGTGAAGCTCAAGCCTTATATCCAGCGCCGTGATGGCTCGGCCAAGGGCGACTGGGACGTGGGCATCGCTCTGGACGCCATGGAGGCCGCGCCGCGGGTCGATCGGGTGGTGTTGGTCTCCGGCGACGGCGACTTCGACCTGCTGGTGGAGCGGATGCGCGAGCGCCATGGGGTGGAGGTGGAGGTGGTCGGCGTGGCGCGGCTCACCGCCGATTCGCTGATCCGCGCGGCCAGCCGCTTCGTGCCCATCGAGGGGGAGTTGTTGCTTTAGGCAAAGCCTATCTCAGTGAGTGGTTCTACTCGGAGCTGATCCGGCGGCAGGCCTTCGAGGAGGCGCTGTGAATACATCCTTGTACGCTACCGACGCCATCCCTGGCGTAGGACCTCCTCTCCGGCCTGACCCCCGGCGCTCCTCGCTTCTGTCAGCCATGATGGGTGTGAGTGTTGGCGATAACCGGTACAATCCCGCCCCCGTTTCATGCACTGACTGGACCCCTCATTGATCTCCACCGCCAACATCACCATGCAGTTCGGCGCCAAGCCGCTGTTCGAGAATGTCTCCGTCAAGTTCGGCAATGGCAACCGTTACGGCCTGATCGGGGCCAACGGCTGCGGCAAGTCCACCTTCATGAAGATCCTCGGCGGTGACCTGGAGCCCTCCTCGGGACAGGTGATGGTCGAGTCCGGTGCCCGGCTCGGCAAGCTGCGCCAGGACCAGTTCGCCTTCGAGGACGAGCGCGTCATCGACACCGTGATCATGGGCAATGCCGAGCTGTGGCAGGTGGCCGCCGAGCGCGAGCGTATCTACGCGCTGCCCGAGATGAGCGAGGCGGACGGCATGGCCGTGGCCGACCTCGAGGTGCGCTTCGCCGAGCTCGACGGCTATACCGCCGAGTCCCGGGCCGGCGAGCTGCTGCTGGGGCTCGGCATCCCGTTGCGCCAGCACGCAGGCCCCATGAGTGAGATCGCGCCGGGCTGGAAGCTGCGCGTGCTGCTCGCCCAGGCGCTGTTCGCCGACCCCGATGTGCTGCTGCTCGACGAGCCCACCAACCATCTGGACATCAACACCATCCGCTGGCTGGAGGACATGCTCACCGCGCGCAATAGCACCATGATCATCATTTCCCACGACCGCCACTTCCTCAACAGCGTCTGCACCCACATGGCGGACCTGGACTACGGCGAGATCACGCTGTTTCCCGGCAACTACGATGACTACATGACGGCCGCCACCGCCGTCCGCGAACGCCAGCACGCCGACAACGCCAAGAAGAAGACGCAGATCGCCGAGCTGCAGGCCTTCGTCAGCCGTTTCTCGGCCAATGCCTCGAAGGCCAAACAGGCGACCTCCCGGGCGCGGCAGATCGACAGGATCAAGCTCGAGGAGATCAAGCCCTCCAGCCGGGTCAGCCCCTTCATCCGCTTCGAGCAGGCCAGGAAGATCCATCGTAACGCGGTCAACGTCGAGTCCGTCACCAAGGGGTTCGCCGAGGAGGCACCGCTCATCGAGCGCCTCTCGATGACCGTGGAAGCCGGCGAACGCATCGCCATCATCGGTCCCAACGGGATCGGCAAGACGACCTTGTTGCGCACCCTGGCCGGCGAGCTGCATCCCGATGCCGGCGCGGTGCGCTGGACCGACAGTGCCCAACTCGGCATCTTCGCCCAGGACCACGCGGACGACTTCGCCAACGACGCCACCCTGTTCGAGTGGATGTCCCAGTGGACCCAGGGCGGGGAGCAGGAGGTGCGCGGCGCCCTGGGCAGGATGCTGTTCTCCAGCGACGACATCGGCAAGTCGGTGAAGGTGATCTCCGGCGGCGAGCAGGGCCGCATGCTGTTCGGCAAGCTGGCCCTGACCCGGCCCAACGTGCTGCTGATGGACGAGCCCACCAACCACCTGGACATGGAGTCCATCGAGGCGCTCAATCTGGCCCTGGCGAACTACCCCGGCACCCTGATCTTCGTCAGCCATGACCGCGAGTTCGTCTCCTCCCTGGCGACCCGCATCCTGGACATGAGCGAGCAGGGGACTACCGACTTCAGCGGCAGTTACGATGACTACCTGCGCAGCCAGGGGTTATTCGGGTGACAGCACGCAGAGCTCCCAGGGCCATGGTCCTGCGCTTTCTGACAGCAAAGGCGAGAACAGCGTATCGGGCGAGTGATTGATTTCGCGCCGGCTCATCCGGTAAAACGTCCTGTGAACCTTGGCAGATGCATCTTCGTACTCAAAGACATAATCCGACCAAATAGGAGTAAACAGATGATGAGCAGCCTGAAAACAGCATTGGTAGCGGCAACGCTTTCACTCACTGTTGCAAGTACGCAGGTGATGGCAGAAATGCAAACCAGCACCATCGAGTATCAAGTCGGCGACGAGACCTTCACCGGCTATATGGCCTGGGATGATGAGTTCGAGCAGAAACGTCCGGGCGTTCTGGTGGTTCATGAATGGTGGGGGCACAATGAATTCGCCCGGAATCAGGCAGAACGTCTTGCTTCCGCCGGCTATACAGCGTTTGCGCTGGACATGTATGGCTCAGGCAAGCAGGCGGAACACCCTGATACTGCCCAGAAGTTCATGCAGGAAGCAACCAGGGACATGGACCAGGTCAAGGCACGCTTCATGAAGGCGATGGACATCCTGAAGAGCCACGAGAGCGTGGATGCTTCCCGTATTGCGGCACAAGGCTATTGCTTTGGCGGCGGCGTAGTTCTGAACATGGCACGCATGGGCGTGGATCTGGATGGCGTCGTCAGCTTCCATGGGGTTCTCGGCAGCCCCCTCACGGCTGAACCCGGATCCGTGAAAGCCAGAATCCAGGTGTACACAGGCGGTGCCGACAAGCTGGTCCCCTCCGATCAGGTCGCAGGCCTGGTAAAAGAGATGCAGGATGCTGAAGTCGACTTAACCCTGGTGAGCTTTCCCGGAGTGCTGCACTCATTCACCAACCCGAGCGCTGACAAGGTCGCCGAGCAGTTCGGCATGCCGGTTGGTTATGACGAAGAGGCCGCCAGCCGTTCCTGGGATGGCACCATGCGTTTCTACAAGGCGATTTTCGCCCAGTAATACAGGCGGGAGCAAAAACCAGGGCGATTGCACGAACAAAGTCTCTCATCGGGTAAAGCGCTTTCGGCCCGATGAGAGCCTTATCCATGCAAAAAGCGGTAATGTTGTATGAGCACAGCTTGCTGCGCGATACATCAGCGATACACTGGGCGCCTGGCGGCGCCAATCGCACAGTAAATAAATAGAGTAAATAAATAAGGTAATCCCCCGGCTTTGCCGGGGGATACTTACTTCTGACCGCTGAGTCGGTTTTTTTGATATACGGCGCCTTTCCCCCCATTGGGTCGGCCCGAGGCGTCCGCAGGCCTTATGTCGGAACCAGCCGACCAACGTTTTCCAGCATCTCAACCGACACACTCGATTCATGGCTGCCTCTTGCAAATCAACCTACCAGTAGGTAGGGTGGGTCTTGCACTCACTCAACATTGCTAGAGGTCAACCAATGAAGGTCCACGATACCGAAGGCTTCCCGAACCCGCTGCGCGTTCGCATTGCCCTGGCAGAAAAAGGCGCAACGAATCAGGTGGAATTTGTTCCGGTGGATGTGATGGGGGCCGAACACCGTTCCGAGGAGTTCCGGGCAAAGAACCCGGATGCCACCGTGCCCATGCTGGAGCTTGACGACGGTACCTGCATCGCCCAGTGCAACGCCATCACCGAATATATCGACGGGGTCTTTGATGGCCCCTCCCTCACGGGTACAACCCCAAAGGAGCGCGCCTGCATTGCGATGATGAATCTGCGGGTAGAAAACGGTCTGATGAACGCCGTGGGTGCCTATTTCCACCACGCAACCCCGGGGCTCGGCCCGGATCTGGAGACCTGGCAATGCGCTGAATGGGGTAACAAACAGAAAGAAATTGCCAGCGCCACCATGGCCTACCTGGACAGTGTTCTGGCAGACAATGAGTTTGTTGCGGGCGACAGCTTCTCGGTGGCGGATATCACCACCTATGCCGGCCTGGTGTTTGCGGATTTTGCCAAGGTTGATATTCCCGGGTCCCTGAGCAACCTCCGGGCCTGGCGCGCAAAAGTCGCAGCCCGTCCGTCCATTGCCGGATGAGCCGGGACATTCAGGTTCAACACATGAATTGAACACATGAATAAAGGGAGGCAATCTCATGGAGATCAATGCTAATTTCTCCAAACCGGTTGTCGTGCATTCCGATCAGCTTGAATGGCAGCCGTCACCCATGAAAGGGGTGGAGCGGCGCATGCTGGACCGGATCGGGGATGAAGTTGCCCGCGCCACCACCATCGTGCGGTATGCACCGGGCAGCCATTTCTCGGCGCACACCCATACCGGGGGCGAGGAATTCATCGTACTGGAGGGCGTATTCCAGGATGAGCACGGTGACTTCCCTGCCGGCACCTATGTGCGCAACCCCCCGACCACGTCACATATCCCGCGCTCTGAGGAGGGGTGCACGATTTTTGTAAAACTCTGGCAGTTCGACCTGGCCGACCGTACCCAGTTCAGCAAGAACATGGAAGCCGGGCTGGGTGCCCCGGTGGACGGCGTTGCCACCGCAAAGCTGCACGAGGACGACCGTGAGATTGTCACCTACAGCAAGCTCGATGCGAAGGCGACACTGACCTCGGAGGCACCCGGCGGAATCGAGCTGCTGGTGATCGACGGCACGGTCACGGTGGACGGCGAGGTGCTGGGCCGGCATGACTGGCTGCGCCTGCCCGAAGGGCAAACGTTGTCCGCGCGGGCCGGGGACGATGGCGCGAAGCTCTGGATGAAGACCGGGCACCTGCGATTTGCCGGGGCACCGGCAGTATGAGCCCGGCAATAGCGCGAGTGAACCACATGGATAGGTGACATAGACAGGTGAATGACCATGAACCGTGATACCAGAACCGCCCTGATGGATCTTGCCGAGCACAGCGTCCGGTCACGGGGCTTTGACGGGTTCAGCTATGCGGATCTGGCTGAGGCCATCGGCATTCGGAAGGCCTCGATTCACTATCACTTCCCCACCAAAGCGAACCTCTCCGAGGCCTTGATTGAGCGCTATCAGACCAATCTGCAGCATGGCCTGGCCGGGATAGAATCAACCCATTCCAGCGCCGGCGCACGCTTCAAGGCACTGATTGCCCTGTATCGCTCGGCGCTGCATGATGGCCAGACCGTGTGCCTGTGTGTTGCCTTTTCAATCTGCCGCGAAAGCCTGTCCGATGCGGTTATCGCCAAAGTCGGTGCCGTTCGCGTCATGGTACTGCAATGGCTTACGGCTATGTTCGAACTGGGGCAAAGGGATGGATCAATCGTGGCCATCCAGGATCCGACCGATGAGGCGCACGCCACCCTGGCCACGCTGGAAGGTGCCCATCTGGCAGCGCGCACCGAAGAAGATCCCGCCGTGTTTGACGGCGCCACGCGGCTCCTGAGCGCCCGCTGCCATGCGCGCGCATTCTAGTATAAGCCCGACGACACTGCTCCTTGCCTGAACTATATGGTTAGCGATAGGATGGCTTGCCATACACTCCAGGAGGTGAAGCATGAGCACGTTCTACTCAACCACGGTTAACGCCATCGGCGGTCGCAGCGGCACGGTGAAAAGCACTGATGGGCTTCTCGACCTCAAGCTCGCGATGCCCGGCAGTCTGGGCGGCCAGGGCGATGCCACCAATCCTGAACAGCTT
Organism: Halomonas sp. 11-S5; assembly: GCF_029889825.1. Taxonomy (NCBI): domain Bacteria; kingdom Pseudomonadati; phylum Pseudomonadota; class Gammaproteobacteria; order Oceanospirillales; family Halomonadaceae; genus Halomonas; species Halomonas sp. 11-S5. The sequence goes on along the minus strand of NZ_JARANW010000016.1, from coordinate 27,821 downwards.
TTTGCGGCCGGTTATGCCGCCTGCTTCGGCAATGCAGTCATCCATGTCACCCGCAACCAGGAGCGCAAACTCCAGGATCGTGATGTCGAGGTGGCCGCCACCGTCGGCCTGGAGCCGAATGGCAGCGGCGGTTTTGCGCTGACCGTCGCGCTCGATGTCACGCTGGCCGGCGTTGACCAGGCGGCAGCCGAGGCGATCGTTGCCCAGGCGCATGAGGTCTGCCCCTATTCAAATGCAACCCGCGGCAATATCGATGTCGCGCTGAGTGTCAAGACGCGATGATGGGTAGCGAGCACCAAGACGATGCCAGCGAGTGGCTTCGCCTCGACCGTCAGGTCTGCTTTCCCCTCTACGCGGCGACCAACCTGATGCAGCGCCTGTATCGTCCGCTGCTGGCACCGCTGGGGCTGACCTATTCGCAATATCTGGTATTGCTGGTGCTGTGGGAGCGCGGCAGTGCCAGCGTCGGCGAATTGCGTGATTGCCTCTATCTTGATGCCGGCACCATCACTCCCCTGCTCAAGCGCATGGAGCGAGATGGCCTGGTGACCCGCAGGCGAGACCGTGAGGACGAGCGTCGTGTGCTCATCGCACTCACTCCGCACGCCACCGCCTTACGGGAGCAGGCCCAGCGGATTCCCGAAACGCTTGCGGCCCGGATCGGTTTTGACGCCGCGGAGGGAGCACAGCTTCACGATGTCACCACCTCGTTGGTAGAAAGACTGCGAGGGCTGGTCAAATAGCGAGGTCCGCAGCTCGCTTTCAATACCAATTCATTTCACAAAGAGGTGCAACATGGCAACTGACAACCTACCGCGGTTCCATGAAGACAACCGTCTACGCTACAAGGCACTGGGTGACTCAGGCCTGTTCGTCTCCGAGCTCTGCCTGGGGACCATGACCTTCGGCGGCGGCGATGAGGGGATCTGGGGCCTGATCGGCAATCTGCAGCAGGAGCAGGCCGACGAGCTGATGAAGATGGCCCTGGAGGCGGGCATCAACTTCATCGACACCGCCAATGTCTATGGTTTCGGTGCCAGTGAGCGCATCGTCGGCCAGTCCCTGAAGAATCTCGGCGTTCGCCGCGAGGACGTGGTGCTGGCCACCAAGGTACTTGGCCCCATGGGGGATGGTCCCAATGCCCGGGGCGCCTCCCGTGGCCATATCATGAGTGAATGCAAGGCGAGCCTGGCGCGCCTGCAGACGGACTATATCGACCTGTACCAGATCCACGGCTTCGACCCGGCCACGCCGATCGAGGAAACCCTGGAGGCACTGAACACCCTGGTGCAACACGGCCATGTGCGTTATGTGGGCCTGTCCAACTGGGCCGCCTGGCAGATCATGAAGGCCATCGGCATCACCCGGGCCCGTCACCTGTGCCCGATCACCTCCCTGCAGGCCTATTACACCCTGGTGGGTCGCGACCTGGAACGGGATATCGTGCCGATGCTGGCATCCGAGAAGGTCGGGCTGATGGTGTGGAGCCCGCTGGCAGGGGGCTACCTGTCGGGCAAATACGAAGGGCCGGACGTTTCCGAGGAAAACCGCCGGGCCAGGTTTGATTTCCCGCCCGTCAACCGTGAGCGGGGCAGCGAGGTTATCAGGGTCATGCGGGAGATTGCCGATGGCAAGCAGGTCGACGGCGAGCCGGTCAGCGTGGCCCAGATCGCCCTGGCCTGGCTGCTACACCAGAAACCTGTGACCAGCATTATTGTGGGTGCCAAACGGCCCGACCAGCTCAAGGCCAATATCCGCGCGGCCGGAGTACGCCTGTCGGATGACGAGCTGGCCGCCCTGGATGAGGTCAGCCGCCTGCCGGAGGAGTATCCGGGCTGGATGCTGGAGCGGCAAGGGGAGTATCGGGCGCACGCGAAAGAGTGAGCACTGGCACCGCGCCGGCATAAGGACTTGTCCTCTGATTGTCGAAAACGAGATCTTCTATAAACGGGCAGATCAAGGGCCTGACGGCCATCGATCCGCCCAACCACCGAAGGAGGTAGACATGTCATCCCTTGACACCCAGTTCCTTTCCCTGACGGAACATCACGGCCGATATGAGGCGATCAATCCGGCTGCAGCGCTGAAAGATAGCGCGTCGGGCAAGGTGATCTTCATTACCGGCGGATCACGGGGAATCGGCCAGGCTACGGCTGTCGCCTTCGCCGAGGCGGGCGCAAGGGCGGTCTATGTGACCGCGCGCTCAGAGCCGGCACTCGAGGAGACACGGGAGCTGATCCGACAGGCAAACCCGAATACCCAGTGCGCCTATTCGACGTGCGATGTCACCCGCCCGGAGCAGGTCGAAGCTGCCGTTGCCGATTGCGTGAAAACATTCGGCGGCATCGACGTGGCCGATGCCAACGCCGGCCACCTTGCGCATTGGGCGAAGATCGGCGAGTCCGACCCCGAGAGCTGGTGGCACACCTGGGAAGTCAACGTGAGGGGGGCCTATCACGTCATACGTTTCTGTATGCCGCATCTTATCGAGTCTGCGAAAAAGTGGGCCGCCGAAGGATCAAGTGGCGGTCATCTGATCCTGCTGTCGTCGGTTGGCGCGCAGCTGCTGTCCCCGACGGGATCTGATTACCAGACATCCAAGCACGCGATCAACCGTCTGTGTGAATTCGTCACCGTGGATCATGGTCAGGACGGCATCAAATGCTTCGCCATCCATCCCGGCGGAGTGGCCACCGAGCTCGGACAGAACATGCCAGGGGAGATGCACGCCTATCTCACCGATAGCCCCGAGCTGGCGGCCGGTTTTATCGTCTGGCTGGCCTCCGGCAAGGCGGACTGGGGCACGGGGCGCCATTTCAGCGCCAATTGGGATGTGGAAGAACTCACCTCGCTCAGGAACGAGATTCTCAGGCACGATCTGTTGGTGAACCGCCTGCGCGCCAAGCTGTGATAAAGTTATTTCTTGACGTTAGTGCTCTGAGCTTGGCCGGCTTGGCGCCAAGCTGTGCGTTGCACCAGTCAATGACCCACAACGCCGGAAGAGCCCACAATGCCGGGCAACGCCAGAAGGTGGCACGTGGGGCGGCGGCTACGATCTCATACAGCATTGATATGCATCAAGCGTGATGGACATGGCTTGGTTACGATAAAATTAATGGACTATCTGCCCGTATCGGGGCATCAATGATAGGAGGAGCCGCAATGCGCTTTCATCAGGTCAAGGAGCTGGTCGCCTGGGCGGCCGATTACCATCGTGGGCTCGCCGAACAGTATGACCAGCTGGCCGCCACTGACGTCAACGACCGGGTGCGCATGGCATTGGAGTACCTGGCCGAGCACGAACGCAAGATGCAGACCGAGCTGGCCAACTACCTCGAGGAAGATAGCGAGCATCGCAACGTCCTCGAGACCTGGTTCGACGACCCTGCCGACTTTCCCCATGCGCCCACCCTCGATCGTCTTACCCAGTGTGTGTCCTGCGACAGCGTGCAGGATGTGCTCTCTACCGCGCTGACCATGCACAGGACGCTTCAGGATCTCTACGCGCATCGTGTCGAGCGGGCATCCGCGGAGGCCGAGCGCGAGTTCTTCGCCTCGCTCTCTACCGGCCATGAGGCCGAAGTGCGACGACTTGCCCGTGACATGCAACGACTCGAGGACTACTGAGGAGAACGCGATGTCGGACAGAGCCTGTCACTCACGCTGCTGCGCCATGCCGATGACGCCGTTTTGCGACACCGCCATTCCCTCCTGACAGGCCTTGGCCAATCCGGTATAACGTCTATCAGTACGAAGCCTTTCATTTCCTGCATGCCCCAGAGACGTCACCGATGAAGCACCTGTCCCGTCGCCGCTTCGGCCTGCTGGCGCTCAGTTCGCCCTTGCTGCTGTTGGCCCCGTACGCGTCTGCCAGCCTGATGGACAGCCTGCTGTCTCGCGCCATCGTTCCTCGCCACGACGGCGAGCTGTGGGTGCTGGTCGATGACCGTGAGGCGGCGCTGAGCGTCTACCGTGGCAATCGGCTACTCGAGCGCTACGAGCCGATCTCGCTGGGCCGCGGGGGGGCCAAGCCGCAGCGCCAGCGGGGCGACCGTGCCACGCCGCTCGGCGAGTTCCGGGTCAACCGCTTCAATCGCCGCAGCAAGTTCCATATCTTCATCGGGCTCGATTACCCCACGCCGACTCATGCCCGCATGGCGCTGGAGGCCGGGGTGTACAGCCAGCAAGACTACGATGACTACTTCTCCTACTACCGTCGGAACGGTTACCCTCCCCAGGATACGGTGCTCGGCGGCTTCATCGGCATCCATGGTGTCGGTGAGGGGGATCCCGACATCCACCGGCGGTTCCACTGGACGGATGGCTGCGTGGCAGTGACCGACACGCAGGTCGAGAATTTGTCGTCGTTGATCGACATTGGCACACGCGTCGTGATCCGCTAGGCTTTACATTCGCAAGGGACGTTCTAAGCTATGGACAAGCGCCGTTATATATTATAAAACAGCGTTTGACTCCTGTGCTTCGCAGCAGAAGTCGCTGCAAGAAGGCCTGCTTCCGCAGGAAGCCTGACTCTCAGGCAACACCAACGCAGTACCCAAGGAAGACTCAAGGAGAACACCATGACTCTGAAGACCACCCTGAAGCTGACCGCCGCTGCCGCCTCCCTGGCCATCCTGGCCGGTTGTGCATCCAACAGCGCCCTGGAAGAAGTCCGCATGACCGCCGAGTCCGCCCAGGCCGACGCTGCCGAAGCACGCAGCATCGCCACCCAGGCGCAGAACACCGCCAACCAGGCACAGCGCGACGCTCAGGCGGCTCTGCAGATGTCCGAGCAGAACCGCGAAGAGATGAACCGCATGTTCGAGCGTTCCATGCGCAAGTGATCGTTCTCCGCCGCCCGGTAGGGCGGTAGCAGAACCTTCAAGACAGGGGCCTCGCCGTTACCGGCGAGGCCCCTGTCGTTGGTGGACGTTTGCTGCGCGATGAGGTCAGGAGAGGCTCAGCCTTCCTTGGCCTGGCGCTCCTTGGGGGCAGTGTCGGCGGCGATTAGCTCCAGGCGGTCCCAGAGCGTTTCGGGCGTGGGATCCGGGGCTGAGACCTCCAGCGCCACGGGCATGCCCCGCGGCACCTCCACGACCTCGCGAAGACGGGCGTAGTCCACCGGGTAGTCGAGTCCACTGATCGCCGTGTCCACCTCGGCGAGCGCGTCGGTAATGCGCTGGATGGTGGTGCCGTCTTCTTCGTCCAAGTAGGGATAGGACTGGATGTGTAGGGTGCCATCCGACCAGCCGAGCTTGAGCGTCTCGTTGATCAGTTTGACCTGGGTGCCGATGGGCAGGCGTGGGAAGAGGGCCTCGATGTCCTCCGGCAGCATGCGGATGCAGCCGTGGGTGACGCGCATGCCGACGCCCTCGGGCTTGTTGGTGCCGTGGATCAGGTAGCCGGGGATGCCCAGACGCATCTTGCGCGTGCCCAGCGGGTTATCCGGTCCGGGCGGTACCACGCTCGGCAGGCTGCGCCCCTCCTCGGCACGCTCCTTGAGGATCGACTTCGGTGGATACCAGGCCGGATCCTTGACCTTCTCGGTGATGCGGGTGGTGCCCAAGGGAGTCTTCCAGTCCATGCGCCCGACGGCGATGGGGTAGGTCTCGACGCGTGGCGTATCTCCCTGCTCGGCCGGGGGATAATAGTAGAGGCGCATCTCCGCCACGTTGACCACCAGGCCCTCGCGGGGCCCTTCGGGAAGAATGAAGCGACCGGGAATCACGATCTCGGTGCCCTCGAAGGGCGCCCAGATGCTGACGTCCGGGTTGGCGCGCACCATCTCCTCGTAGCCGATGCCGTGCTCGTGGCCGATATCGATCAGGGTATCGCCGCTCTCGGCGACGACGGTATAGACCTCACCGACCAGGTCCCCTTCGTCGGGAAGGGGATAGTAGCCGCGGGGCCACTCCTCGGTACTGGCCTGGAGGGGCGTGGCCAGAGCGGCGCAGAGACCCAGCGCCGTGGCGAATCGGGCGGCGTGCCCGAGCGGGAAAGAGTGCTTCATCGACGTCATGTTCTCGTGGTTGCCGTTGGTCAGGGGCTGCGATGGGCCCATCCTGGGCGTCTTGATCCTATAGTATCGCCCGGGCGGGAGGCTTTCCGCCAGTTGCTCAGGCCTTGGTTACGCCGCCTCGGCCTTGCGATTGAGCGTGTCGAGGAGCTGTTCCACCGCCTGGAAGCGGGCCTCTTCCTTCTCCATGGGTGCCTCGAAGCGCAGGGTATCGGCGCCGTCCAGACGGTAGCGGTCCGGGGCGCGCTGGATCAGCTCCACCAGCACCAGCGGGTCGACGACGGTCTGGCTGGCGAAGATCACTCGGCCCTTCTCGGGGCCGGCTTCCAGACGGGTGATGCCCAGGCGTTCGGCACGCTGGCGCAGGCGGGTCTGGTGCAGCAGGGTCTTGACCGGCGCCGGCAGCAGGCCGAAGCGGTCGATCATCTCCACCTGCAGCTCCTTGAGCTCGGCCTCGTCGGCGGCGCTGGCGATGCGCTTGTACATCACCAGGCGCTGCTGGACATCCGGGAGGTAGTCATCGGGAATCAATGCCGGCAGGTTGAGGCTGACCTCCACGCCCTGCTCCAGCGGCGCCTCGATATTGGGCGTGCGGCCCTCGCGGATCGCCGTCACCGCCCGGTCGAGCATCTGCATGTACAGGCCGTAGCCGATGGCCTCCATCTGTCCGCTCTGCTCCTCGCCGAGCAGCTCCCCGGCGCCGCGGATCTCCATGTCGTGGCTGGCCAGGGTGAAGCCGGCGCCGAGATCCTCGGCCCCGGCGATGGCCTCCAGCCGCTTGACGGCATCCTTGCTCATCAGCCGGGGCGGCGGGGCCAGCAGGTAGGCGTAGGCCTGGTGGTGGCTGCGCCCCACGCGTCCGCGCAGCTGGTGAAGCTGGGCCAGGCCGAACTTGTCGGCGCGCTCGATGACGATGGTGTTGGCGCTGGGCACGTCGATGCCGGTTTCGATGATGGTCGAGCAGACCAGCACGTTGAAGCGCTTGTGGTAGAAGTCTGACATCACCCGCTCCAGGGAGCGCTCGGGCAGCTGGCCATGGGCGACGCCGACCCGGGCGTCGGGCACCAGCTCGCGCACCTTCTCGGCGGCAGTCTCGATGGTCTTGACCTCGTTGTGCAGGAAATAGACCTGGCCGCCGCGCAGGATCTCGCGCAGGAGCGCCTCCTTGATCACCGCCTCGTCGCGCTGCTGGACGAAGGTCTTCACCGACAGGCGCCGGGCCGGCGGGGTGGCGATGATCGACAGGTCGCGGATCCCGCTCATCGCCATGTTCAGCGTGCGCGGGATCGGGGTGGCGGTCATGGTCAGGATGTCGACCTCGGCCCGCAGGCTCTTGAGGCGCTCCTTCTGGGCCACGCCGAAACGGTGCTCCTCGTCGATGATCAGCAGCCCCATGTGGGGAAGCTTCGTGCTCTTCGACAGCAGCTTGTGGGTGCCGATGACGATATCCGCCTGGCCCGCCTCGATGCGCTTCAGGGACGCGGCCTGACCCTTGCCGGCGGTGAAGCGCGAGATCAACTCGATGTTCACCGCGGTGTCGGCGAAGCGGTCGCGGAAGTTCTCGTAGTGCTGGCGGGCGAGCAGGGTGGTGGGCACCAGCACCACCACCTGGCGACCGGAGTGCACGGCCAGGAAGGCCGCACGCATGGCGACTTCGGTCTTGCCGAAGCCCACATCGCCGCACACGACTCGATCCATGGGGCGTGGGGCGATCATGTCGCCGATGACGGCCTGGATGGCGGCGCGCTGGTCGGGGGTCTCCTCGAACGGGAAGCTGGCCGCAAAGCGCGCGTACTCCGCATCGGGCGGTGTACAGGCAAAGCCCTCCCGGGCCTCGCGGCGGGCGTAGATATCGAGCAGCTCGGCGGCGGTGTCACGGATTTTCTCGGCGGCCCGCCGCCGGGCCTTCTCCCACTGGTCCGAGCCCAGCCGGTGTAATGGTGCCAGCTCGTCGTCGGCGCCGGCGTAGCGCGAGATCAGCTGCAGGCTGTCCACCGGCACATACAGGCGCGCGCCGTCGGCATACTCCAGGGTTACGAACTCGGCGGCCTGGCCGCCGGCCTCAATCGTCTCGAGCCCCTTGTAGCGGCCCACGCCATGGGCCTGGTGGACGACCGGGGCGCCGGGACGCAGCTCAGCGAGGTGGCGGATCGCTAGCTCGCTGTCATCGGTGGCCCGTTCACGGCGGCGGCTCTGGCGCACCACCTCGCCGAACAGCTCGGTCTCGCTGATCACCGCCAGATCTGGGTCGGTCAGCCACAGGCCGGCATCGATCTCGCCCTCGGTGATCGCCAGGCGGGCGTCGCCGGCCAGGAAGGCGGGAAAGTCATCCACGTGGCGCAGCGCGAGCCTGAGCGGCTCCAGGGTCTCCTCCAGGGCCTCGCGCCGGCCTCGCGACTCGGCGACGAACAGCACCCGCGTGGCCGGGTGGTCGGCGAGGAAGGTCTCCAGGGCAGCCAATGGCTGCTTCGCGCGGGCATTCACCGTCACCGTCGGCGGTGTCCGGGTGGCAGGCGCCACGGCATGCCGATGCTCCGCATCGCCGGTCAGCGCCACCCGGGGGTGGCGCTTGATGGCACCGAACGCCTCGGCAACGGGCACGAAGGCGCGGTGGGGGGGGAGCAGCGGACGCCTGGAGTCGACCCCGAGGTTCTCGAAGCGACTCTCGATGGCCGCCCAGTGATGCTCCGCCGCCTCGAACACCCCGGGCAGCATGGCCACCCGCGTGCCCTCGGCCAGGTGTTCGAAGAGCGTGGCGGTCTGTTCGAAGAACAGCGGCAGGTACTGTTCCAGGCCGGGGGAGGGAATGCCCTTGAGGGCATCCACGTAGAGCGGGCACTGGCGCGGGTCGACGTCGAACAGGGTCTCGAAGCCCTCGCGAAAGCAGGCGATGGCGCTGCGCGACAGCGAGTACTCGTGGGCGGGCAGCAGCTCCACGCGCTCGACCCGGTCTCGGCTGCGCTGGGTGTCGGGGTCGAAGTGGCGCAGGGTATCGATCTCGTCGTCGAACAGATCGATGCGCAGCGGTGCCTCGGCACCCATGGGGAAGAGGTCGATCAGCGCGCCGCGCAGGGCGTATTCGCCGGGTTCGTAGACCGTCTCCACGGCCCGGTAGCCGGCCCGCGACAGAGCGTCGCGAAACCCCTCACGGTCCAGGGTCTGGCCGGTTTCCAGCGTCATGACGCGTCCGGCGATGTACTCGACCGGCGGCAGGCGTTGCATGAGGGTGTTCATGGCCGCCAGCACGATGCCGTGTTCGCCGTCCTGCAACCGGCGCAGGGTGCGCAGCCGCGCCGAGACGATGTCCTGATGCGGCGAGAAGCTGTCGTAGGGCAGCGTCTCCCAGTCGGGAAAGGGCAGCACCGGCAGCTGGCCATAGAAGCCCAGGTCACTCTCCAGGCGCTGGGCCGAGGCGGTATCGGGGGTGATCACCAGCAGCGGGGCGTCCTCGGCCAGGTGGGCGAGGGCCAGGGCGGTGGCGCTGCCCGGCGGCGTCTGCCAGTAGAGGATGTCGCGCAGCCCCTGGGGGCGAGGCGGGTCGAGCGGCGAGAAGTTCGGCATGCTAACAGTTACCCAACCGTGGTCGTGAGCGGCGTGCGGAGGTGAAGGCATGATACCAGCCTCGCGGCCGGCCTGTAGTCAGCGGGGGATTTCTGTAAAACGCCTACAGCGGCTGCGACCATCCTGCGATTGCCCCGGCAGGTGCCGCCCCGGATAATGCTCCGGTATCTTTACCCCCACTATTCACCAAGGAGAGGTTACCCGTGAGTCAGCAATCCCTCGATACCGTCTTTCAGGAATGGCACGACAACCAGGCGATCGCCGAGCAGATGATCCCGATGATCGGCAGCCTCTACCGCCATAACAACGTGGTGGTGACCATGTTCGGGCGGTCGCTGTTCAACCGCAGCGTGATCCGCATCCTCAAGGATCACCGCTACGTGCGCAAGATCGAGGGGACCGAGCTCTCCGTGCAGGACACCTTCCCGCTGATCAAGGCGATGACCGAGCTCAACCTGGGGCCGGCGCATGTCGACGTGGGCAAGCTGGGCGTGGCCTTCAAGGCGCGTGGCGGCGACCCGACGGCCTTCCTGCGCGAGGAACTGGCCGAGATCGTCGAGGGCCACGCCGCCGCCGGCCACAACGGGCAGCCCAAGGACGTGGTGCTCTATGGCTTCGGTCGCATCGGGCGGATCCTGGCGCGCGTGCTGGTCGAGAAGGCCGGCGGCGGCAACCTGCTGCGCCTGCGTGCCATCGTGGTGCGTGGCCGTGGTGACATCGCCAAGGACCTGGAGAAGCGCGCCAGCCTGCTGCGTCGCGATTCGGTGCATGGTCCTTTCAACGGCACCATCAGCGTGGACGCCGAAGCGCGCACCATCACCGCCAACGGCAATGTCATCCGGGTGATCTACGCCGACTCGCCCACCGAGATCGACTATACCGCCTACGGCATCGATAACGCCGTGGTGGTCGACAACACCGGCATCTGGCGCGACGAGGCGGGCCTTGGCCAGCATATCCAGTGCCCGGGCGTGGCCAAGGCGATCCTCACCGCCCCGGGCAAGGGCGACATCGCCAACATCGTCTACGGCATCAACCACCAGGACATCGGCGAGCAGGATCGCATCCTCTCCGCGGCCTCGTGCACCACCAATGCCATCGTGCCGGTGCTCAAGGTGCTTAACGACGAGTTCGGCGTCGAACACGGCCACGTGGAGACCGTGCACGCCTACACCAATGACCAGAACCTGATCGACAACTACCACAAGGGCGACCGTCGCGGTCGCAGCGCCCCGCTCAACATGGTGCTGACTGAGACCGGCGCCGCCAAGGCGGTGGCCAAGGCGCTTCCGGAGTTTGATGGCAAGCTGACCGGCAACGCCATCCGTGTGCCGACACCCAACGTCTCCATGGCGATCCTCAACCTGCGCCTGGAGAAGGAGACCGACGCCGAGGCGCTCAACGACTTCCTGCGCCGGATGTCTCTCGATTCGCCCTACCAGAAGCAGATCGACTTCGTCGACTCGCCCGAAGTGGTCTCCACCGACTTCGTCGGCAACCGCCACGCCGGCATCGTCGACGCCAAGGCGACCATCGCCAACGGCAAGAACGCCGTGGTCTATGTCTGGTACGACAACGAGTTCGGCTACAGCTGCCAGGTGATCCGCATCCTGCAGCACGTCTCCAATGTGCACTTCCTCAAGCTGCCACGCGTCAAGGGGTAAGGCCCTTCGGGCAGCGCAAAGCGCCCTTCGGGTAGCACCGAGCAGCCAAGCGCCGAGCCGCCAAGCTGACCCGTGACAGGCGGGTGTCGCTGAAGAGATAGATCAGGAACCCTCACGGAGCGACTCCGATGGGGGTTCTTGCTTTTGCTGATGTAGCCGGCACAACCTCGCTTGGCCGCTTGGCCGCTTGGCCGCTTGGCCGCTTGGCCGCTTGGCCGCTTTGCGACCATAGGGCAGGTAGTCATCCCTCACGCTTCTCTTTACAATACGATGGATTTTTCGGGGAGGGGCGAGCGTGCATTCGAACCCCTTTCTTCATCTATCCGATCCATCAACTGGGCGAGACTATGATCGACGTCAAGAAAGGCCTGGATCTCCCCATCGCGGGGACGCCGGAGGCGCGCATCGAGGATGCGCGACCGGCGCGCCATGTGGCCGTCCTGGGCACCGACTATGTCGGCATGAAGCCGACCATGGAGGTCCGTGAGGGGGACAGGGTCAAGCTGGGCCAGCTGCTCTTTACCGACAAGAAGATCGACGGGGTGCGTTTCACGGCGCCGGCGGCCGGCGAGATCATCGCCATCCACCGTGGCGAGAAGCGCAAGCTGCTCTCGGTGGTCATCAAGGTCGACGAGACCGAGGAGGCGGTCGAGTTCACGGCTCACGGTCGCGACAAGCTCGCCGGCCTCGAGCGCCAGGCCGTCGTCGACCAGCTGGTCGAGTCGGGGCTGTGGACAGCGCTGCGCACCCGGCCCTACTCGCGCACCCCGGCCGTCGACAGCTCGCCGACCGATATCTTCGTCACGGCCATCGATACGCACCCGCTGGCTGCGGACCCTGCCGACATCGTCAACGAGCAGGCCGAGGCCTTCGAAGACGGGCTCAAGGTGCTGGCCCAGCTCACCGAAGGCAAGGTCTACCTCTGCACGGCGCCGGATGCCCGCATCCCGGGGGCTGACGTCAAGGGCGTGCAGCACGAGACCTTCGCCGGTCCGCATCCCGCCGGCCTGGTGGGCACCCATATTCACCATCTCTCGCCCGTGGCCCTGCACAAGCGCGTCTGGCATATCGGCTATCAAGACGTCATCGCCTTCGGCAAGCTGTTTACCGAAGGCAAGCTGGACGTCAATCGCGTGATCGCGGTAGGCGGCCCGCGTGCCGAGAACCCGCGCCTGCTGCGTACCCGCATCGGGGCCAGCAGTGAGGAGCTGCTCACCGATGAGGTGATCGATCCCGATGGCACCCGCGTGATCTCCGGCTCGGTGTTCGCCGGTGCCACCTGCGAGGGCAGCCTGCGCTACCTGGGACGCTTCCATAACCAGGTCAGCCTGCTCGAGGAGGGCAACAAGCGCGTCTTCATGGGCTGGATGTCGCCCGGCAAGAATCGCCACTCGGTGATGGGGATCTACCTGTCGAAGATCACCGGCCTGAGCAGCTATGCGCCGACGACCTCGACCAACGGTTCCGAGCGTGCCATGGTGCCGGTGGGGGCCTACGAGGAGGTGATGCCGCTGGACATCCTGCCCACCCAGCTGCTGCGCTCACTGATCGTCGGCGACATTGAGACGGCGATGCAGCTCGGCTGCCTGGAGCTGGATGAAGAGGACCTGGCGCTGTGCACCTATGTGTGCCCCGGCAAGTACGAGTACGGTCCCATCCTGCGTGACAACCTCACCCTGATCGAGAAAGAGGCCTGATGATGGGTATCCGACAGACACTCGACAATCTCGAACCCCACTTCCACAAGGGCGGGAAGTACGAGAAGTTCTACCCCCTCTTTGAAGCGGTGGACACCATCTTCTACGCGCCGCCGGATGTGGCCAAGACCACGGCCCACGTACGAGACGGTATCGACCTCAAGCGCATCATGATCACCGTCTGGCTGTGCACCTTCCCGGCGATGCTCTTCGGCATGTGGAACGCCGGCTGGCTGGCTAACGCTGCCATCGCCGACGGCTTCACCTCCATGGACGGCTGGCGTGAGGCGATCCTGATGACCCTCGCCGGCGGTCATGATCCGGGCAGCCTGTGGGCCAACCTGGTGCTCGGTGCCACCTACTTCCTGCCGATCTACCTGGTGACCTTCGTGGTCGGCGGCTTCTGGGAGGTGCTGTTCGCCATCAAGCGAGGCCATGAGGTCAACGAGGGCTTCTTCGTCACCTCCATTCTCTATGCACTGATCCTGCCCGCCACCATTCCGCTGTGGCAGGTGGCACTCGGCATCACCTTCGGCGTGGTGATCGGCAAGGAGATCTTCGGTGGTACCGGCAAGAACTTCCTCAACCCGGCACTGACCGGCCGTGCCTTCCTTTACTTCGCCTACCCGGCACAGATCTCCGGTGACTCGGTCTGGGTGGCAGCCGATGGCTTCACCGGCGCGACCGCACTTTCCATCGCCTTCCAGGACGGCATGTCGGCGCTCTCCAGTCAGTTCAGCTGGTGGGACGCCTTCATCGGCTTCATCCCGGGCTCCTTGGGTGAAGTCTCGACCCTGGCGATCCTGATCGGTGCGGCGGTGCTGCTGTGGACCAAGATTGCCTCCTGGCGGATCATGCTCGGCGTCTTCCTGGGCATGGTGGCGACCAGCGCGCTCTTCAACCTGGTCGGCTCCGACAGCAACCCGATGTTCGCCATGCCCTGGTATTGGCACCTGGTGGTGGGCGGCTTCGCCTTCGGCATGGTGTTCATGGCGACCGATCCAGTCTCCGCCTCCATGACCAACCCGGGCCGCCTGATCTTCGGCGCGCTGATCGGCGTCATGACGGTGCTGATCCGTGTTGTCAACCCGGCGTTCCCCGAAGGCATCATGCTGGCGATCCTGTTCGCCAACCTGTTCGCCCCGCTGATCGATCACTTCTTTGTACAGGCCAACATCAAGCGCCGCCTGCGGCGCACCGGTGTGCCGGCCGAGGAGACTGCCTGATGGCACAGAGCAACAACTCCATCAAGAAGATTCTGACGGTGGCGTTCGCACTTAGTCTCGTGTGTGCCGTCATCGTCTCTACCGCCGCGGTGGCCCTGCGTTCGAAGCAGCAGTTCAACCAGGAGCTCGACCGCAAGACCAATATTCTCGAGGTGGCCCAGCTCTATGAGCCCGGCATGGATGTGAACGAAACCTTTGCGTCCACCATCACGCCGCGAGTAGTCAACCTGGAGACCGGCGAGTATTCAGAGCAGCACGATCCTTCGACCTATGAGGGCTTCCAGGCGCGCCGCGACCCGGCTTCCTCGCGCACCCTCTCCGGCGAGAAGGATCCGGCTGGCCTGACGCGTGTCGAGACCTACTCTACTGTCTATCTGGTGGGTGACCCGGACGATCCCGAGCAGATCATCCTGCCGATCCGTGGCCAGGGGCTGTGGGGGCTGATGCGCGGCTTCCTGTCCGTGGAAGGCGACGGGAACACCATCGTCGGCATCACCTACTATGAGCACAGCGAGACGCCCGGTCTGGGCGGCGAGGTCAACAACCCGCGCTGGCAGGCCCAGTGGGAAGGCAAGGAGATCTTCGACGAGCAAGGTGAGCTCGCACCCGCGATTCGCCTGGTCAAGGGCGGGGCCGAGGAGAAGACCGAAGTTGATGCCCTCTCCGGAGCTACCCTGACCAGTCGCGGCGTGACCAATATGCTGCAGTTCTGGTTGAGCCCGGAAGGTTTCGGTGATTATCTGGCCAGGTTCCGTGAGGGGACCAGCCAGGATGACGCCCAGGCCGCCGACGTCGAACTCGAAAGTGAAGGAGCCTAACCATGTCTGCTGCGAGCCCAAAGAGCGTCCTGACGACGCCGATCTTCAAGAACAACCCCATCGCCCTGCAGATACTGGGTATCTGTTCGGCCTTGGCGGTAACCACTAGCATGAGCGTCTCGCTGGTCATGACGCTGGCGGTGATCTTCGTGACGGCCTTCTCGAACCTGTTCGTATCGCTGATCCGTCACCACATCCCGTCCGCCATCCGCATCATCGTGCAGATGACCATCATCGCCTCGCTGGTCATTGTGGTGGACCAGATCCTCAAGGCCTACGCCTACGAGATGTCCAAGCAGCTCTCGGTGTTCGTCGGCCTGATCATCACCAACTGCATCGTGATGGGGCGTGCCGAAGGCTTCGCCATGACCAACACACCGGGATTGTCCTTCCTGGACGGCATCGGCAACGGCATCGGCTACGGCTTCATCCTGATGACGGTGGGCTTCTTCCGCGAACTGTTTGGTTCTGGCAGCGTGTTCGGCTTCACCGTGCTGCAGCCCGTCCAGGACGGTGGCTGGTATGTACCCAACGGGCTGCTGCTGCTGCCGCCGTCGGCGTTCTTCATCATTGGTCTGATCATCTGGGTGCTGCGCTCGGTCAACCCGGAGCAGGTCGAGGAGAACGAGTTCAAGATGAAGGAAAACACCCAGCCGAAGGAGGCCGTGTAACATGGAACACTATATCAGCCTGTTCGTTGCCTCGGTCTTCGTCGAGAACATGGCCCTGGCGTTCTTCCTGGGCATGTGCACCTTCATGGCGGTCTCCAAGAAGGTCTCCTCCGCCTTCGGCCTGGGCATCGCGGTCATCGTGGTGCTGGGCGTTACCGTGCCGGTCAATAACCTGGTCTATACCTTCCTGCTGCAGGAAGGTGCCCTGACCTGGACCGGGATCAGCGGTGCCGAGAACATCGACCTGTCGTTCCTCGGCTACCTGAGCTACATCGGCGTCATCGCTGCCCTGGTGCAGATCATGGAGATGTTCCTCGACAAGTACGTACCCACGCTCTACAACGCGCTGGGCGTGTTCCTGCCGCTGATCACCGTGAACTGCGCCATCCTCGGTGGCGTGCTGTTCATGGTCGAGCGCAACTACAGCTTTGGCGAGTCCGTGGTCTATGGCGTCGGCGCCGGTACCGGCTGGGCGCTGGCCATCACCGCGCTGGCCGGCATTCGCGAGAAGCTCAAGTACAGCGACGTTCCCGCCTCCCTGCAGGGGCTGGGCATCACCTTCATCACCGTGGGCCTGATGTCGCTGGGCTTCATGTCCTTCTCTGGCATCCAGCTCTGAGGCAGGTCGTGCTCTCCCGGCGGCCGGACGTGTCGCCGGGGTCCAGGCAACGTCAAGCAATAGGAAACCGACATGGTTGATACAACACTCATCTTGCTCGGTGTGGTCATGTTCACCGTGGTCGTCATCGGCCTGGTTCTGGTGATCCTGGCCGCCCGCAGCAGGCTCGTCAGCACCGGGGATGTGACCATCGAGGTCAACGGCGACCCCGAGCACTCCTTGACCACCCAGGCCGGTGGCAAGCTGCTCAACACCCTGGCGGCCAACGGCATCTTCCTCTCGTCCGCCTGCGGCGGCGGTGGCTCCTGTGCCCAGTGCAAGTGCCGTGTGGAGGAGGGGGGTGGTGCCATTCTGCCCACCGAGGAATCCCACTTCACCCTGCGCGAGAAGAAGGACGGCTGGCGCCTCTCCTGTCAGGTGCCGGTGAAGCAGGACATGAAGATCGAGGTCCCGGAAGAGGTCTTCGGCGTCAAGCAGTGGGAATGCGAGGTCATCAAGAACCCCAACGTCGCCACCTTCATCAAGGAGCTCAACCTGAAGCTGCCCGAGGGCGAGGAAGTGGCCTTCCGTGCCGGTGGCTATGTGCAGCTGGTGGCACCGCCCTACGACATCTCCTTCAAGGACTTTGACATCGAGGAGGAGTATCGCGGCGACTGGGAGAAGTTCGGGCTGTTCGATATCTCCCACAAGAACAACGAGGAAATCATCCGCGCCTACTCCATGGCGAACTATCCGGACGAGAAGGGCATCCTCAAGTTCAATATCCGTATCGCCACGCCGCCGCCCAACACCAACTATCCGCCGGGGCTGATGTCCACCTACGCCTTCAGCCTGAAGCCGGGTGACAAGGTCACGGTGATGGGGCCCTTCGGTGAGTTCTTTGCCAAGGATACCGATGCCGAGATGGTCTTCATCGGTGGCGGTGCCGGCATGGCGCCGATGCGCAGCCACATCTTCGACCAGCTCAAGCGTCTCAAGACCGACCGCAAGATCTCGTTCTGGTACGGTGCGCGCTCCTGGCGCGAGACCTTCTACAACGAGGAGTACGACCAGCTGGCCGAGGAGTTCCCCAACTTCGAATGGCACCTGGCGCTCTCCGACCCGCAGCCCGAGGACAACTGGGAGGGGCCGACCGGCTTCATCCATAACGTCCTCTACGAGAACTACCTCAAGGACCACCCGGCCCCCGAGGACTGCGAGTACTACATGTGCGGGCCGCCCATGATGAACGCCTCCGTGATCAAGCTGTTGATCGACCTGGGCGTGGAACCCGAGAACATTCTGCTGGATGATTTCGGCGGCTGATCGGGTTCGCCAAGCGGCACCTTCGGGCCGGCCTGTCGGCCGGCCCCTTGGGTTCTGCTGCCCGACATGACGATCGATACGCAGTCGTCATCTCAGGCATCAGACACTCTACCAAGCTTTCTACACCGTGGACCTCGAGCGATGTATCGTTGTCACATACGGTAGGACGGCCAAGCTTTTCCCTTATACGAGGAGCGTTGCAATGACCCTTTACTTGGTGGTATTCGCCTTCATGCTGCTGATCATGGCCGCCATGGCCGTCGGTGTGATCATGGGTCGCAAGCCCATCGCCGGCAGCTGCGGTGGCCTCAACCAGCTCGGCCTCAAGGAGGGGTGCGAGGTCTGCGGCGGCAAGGACGAGGTTTGCGAGGAGGAGAATCGCAAGAAGTCCGGCGCGCGTCGCCGCAGCGACGAGAGCCGCGGGGCCGACCTGGGGTATGACGCCACCCGACGCTGATCGGCCTGACAGGCCAGCATCACACGAAAAAGATCAAGGGCGACGAGCCCTCGATCTTTTTTTCGTCTGCGGCTCGAGGCGTAGCGAACCGCTCGGGATGCCAGGAACAGGACGTCCTAGCAGTCTGTCGGATTAAAAAACCCGACAGCCTGCTAGGCCTCTGGAGGAGGCGTGTCCTTGAACTGTGGCGCATAGCAGGGCGGAGAGCTTGGTTCATGATCCGCGGCATCTTCCTCGGATAACGCTTGAAGGATGGCGTTGCGTAGCAGGAGCAGGTGAGAGCCCTCCAGGTCGCGGGCCGCCGAGAGCAACGTCAGCCGACCTTGTCGGGCGTGTCGCATCAGCGGAATCAGGTTCTCCGGCGCCTCGCGGAGTTCTCCTCGGTAGCGGGCGGAAAACACGTCCGGGCTGATCTCCCCCAGATGGTACTGGCGTCGCAGCGCGGGTGAGGGGGAGGCATCACGGTACCAGTCGGTCAGCGCGAGGCCCTCGCGCCGCTTGCCGCGGGGCCAGAGGCGGTCGACCAGCACCCGGGCGCCATCCTCGGCGTCAACCGGCTGGTAGATCCGCTTGAGCACGATGTCGTAGGTCATCGCTACTCGCCTCCCATCTTCAGGTCATCCAGGGCTTCTCTGGCCTGCTTCTGCCAGGGGCCGGGTATGGATGCTGCTCGCTGCAGGGCCTCGCGAGCCTTCTCACCTTCCCTCAGTTCGCTCTGCAGAAGCCCCAGATTGAGCCAGGCAACGGCAAGCTCTGAATCCGCCTTCACGGCATCTTCGAAGGCAGACATGGCGCCTTGGGTGTCGCCGGTAGCGTAACGGGCATTGCCCAGCGCGAAGTGGCCCATAGCCGCTCCCGGTTGGCGGTCGACGAGCGCCTCCCAAGCAGGTAGCGCGGTCTTGATTCCCTGCACACGCTCGAAGTCGGCAATGGCATCCAGGGCGGTCTTGGCGTCAGTGCTGGCAGGAAACTCGCCCGGCGGCAGTGCAACGAAGGCCCAGCGATCGCTGCGGGCCCAGGTGGCATCGAAGCGTTTGAAGGACTCGACGCGTTCCGGCTCCATGCCGCTGTGCAGGATCAGCGTCTCCTCGTCCAGGTCGAAGCCGATGGCCACGGCGTAGTGCCAGACCGGCCAGGCGGGCAGTGAGAGGTTCTGCATCACTACCACCGAATGGCCGGCGTCGATCTCGGTGAGCAGGGTGTCGAGGTTGCCGTCGATTCTGAACGGGATGCGGCCGTGGCGGCGCACGGTGGCGAGCATCTCGGGCTGGACGCTGCCTTCTCGTCCAGGCAGGAAGACCTGGGGGATCAGGGTGTCGACCTCGACGGGCACGCCGGCGGCGTTAAGCGCCATGGCAAGCGAGGCGGGGCCACACTGGTAGTCGCGCTGGCCGTGGAAGGGGATGTCATCGAGCAGCGCCCGGCGGGGCAGGTCGCGTTTGGTGGAGTCGGCGAGCTGCGGCGTAGTGGCGCAGCCGGCCAGCAGCAGCACCAGCAGTGCCAAGGCAAGAACGCCCGCGGTGCGGGCGTTCCCGGTCGGCAGCTGCCTGTTACGGCAGTGCATCATGGAGGTCGCGCTCAGCGGGTGAAGGGGAAGACGTTGGTCAGGCCGAGGATATCGGTGACCAACAGGATCACGAAGACGGCGAACAGGGCACCGACCACGCTGGCACCGGCCGGCAGCTGCTCGAGCTGATCGGCCATCTGGGCGGCTTCCGCATCGGAGAGGGCGGCCACACGGGCTTCCACCTCGGCAGGGTCGACGCCCTGGGCGACGAGCTGCTCCTGGACGTCGTCACGGGCAAGGATCTCGTGGATCCGCTCCCGGTCCCCCTGGGTGCGTTCGACGTTCAGGGCATCCTGGGTGGTGACCAGGCCGCTTCCCGGACTGGTCGGCGCGGCGGCCACCGGCAGGCTGCCCAGCACCAGGGCGGCAATCAGCAGCGGGCTGAGGTAACGGCAGATCTTCTTCATCATCTCGGTGTTCCTTCTTCTTGGGTTGGGCTTCCGGCTCCAGGCTCCGGCGTACCTGCTTCCTTGCAGGCCGACGAAACAACGATGTCCGTCCAGTATAGGACGGAATGATGTGAAATTTCATGCCCTTGTGGGAGTCGAGTTGGTTTTGTGATGGAGGGCTGGCTTTGTGGGAGCGATGCTTGCATCGCAATGCAAGCATCGCTCCCACGAAAAGTGGCGCCCTCAATAGCGCTTCGCCGACGCTTTAGCCTATGCGATAGGAGGATGGCAGTTCGGCGAGCAGGCCACGACCGCCGGCCAGGGTCAGGGCCAGGTCATGGAGGCCATCCCAGAGCGGCACGCTGCTGCCTCCCTTTATCGCCAGGTCCAGGCGCTGGGCAAAGAGCAGCAGCTTGTGCAGCCGCTTCAGCGGCAGCCGGGCGATGGCCTGCTGGTAGGCGGGGCGACGCTTCTCGAAGATCGGCGGCTTCTGGGCCTTGCAGGCATGCTCCAGGCTCTGGCCCTGGTCGAGGTGCTGGTGGAGGGAGAGCAGGATGCGCAGCTCCCGGGACAGGGCCCAGAGCACGATGGGCGCCTCGACCCCCTCGCCGCGCAGGCCGGCCATGATCCGCGTGACCCGGGCGCGTTCGCCCTTGAGGCAGGCGTCCAGCAGCGTGAAGACGTCATAGCGGGCGCTATCCTCAACGCCGCCCGCCACTTCGCGGGGGCCGACCCGTGCGCCTGCGGGCAGCATCAGGGCCAGTTTCTGCAGTTCCTGGTCGGCGGCGAGCAGGTTGCCCTCGGTGCGCTCGCCGAGCAGCCGGGCGGCATCGAGGTCCAGGGAGAGGCCGTGGCGCCCGGCGCGGTCACGCAGCCAGAATCCCAGCCGCGAGGCGTCCACCGGCCAGACCGGCACGAAGAGCCCGAGCTTGTCCAGGGCCTTGAACCAGGCGCTCTTCTGCTCGCGATAGTCCAGCTTGCCGGTGGAGAGCAACAGGACATCGTCGCTGCCCTTGAGGGATTCGGCGTAGTCGCGAAGTGCCTTGGCGCCTTCCTGGCCGGGCTTGCCACTGCTCAGGCGTACCTCGATGAGTCGTCGTGCGGCGAACAGCGAGAGGCTGGCGGCGGCCTCGGTCAGGCGCCCCCAGGCGAAGTTGGCCTCCACGTGCAGGACCTCGCGTTCATCGACCCCCGCCTGGCGAGCGGCGGCGCGAACGGCGTCGCAGGCCTCCATGTGCTGCAGCGGCTCCTCGCCGGCGACGATCACCACCGGAGGCAGCTTCCTGGCCAGCGCGTCTTGAAGCTTGTCGGGAAAGACCTTCATAGCGCCCGCAGGCGGTCCATCAGCTGGCGTACGGCCGCCTCTCGCAGCCGCTCGCGCGTGGCCTCGCGCAGGTCGTCCTGGGCCAGCAGCTCGTCATCGTTGACCGTCAGGCGCTCGCTGACCTCCAGGCGCTGCTGGTCGAGCAGGTAGGCACTGTCGGCGCGGCGCTGCACCGAGAAGGGCACCTCGAGCGTCATCTCCAGGTCGCGGGGTCCGCTGTCGAGGACGCTCAGTCGTCGTTCACGGAAACTTTCCGGGCCCAGGTTGAGCACGCGCTCCGCCTGCCCATCGATCCGGGTGCCGGCACTCTCCAGGCGGCGGGCGACCAGCCGGGCCAGCTCGCTCTCCGTACCCGACAGGGCCAGGGCATCGATGGCCACTACCGGCTGGTCGAGGCCGCGCAGGCGAAAGCCGCAGCCGGCCAGCACCAGGGAGGCGCCGGCGGCGAGGCCGAGTTGCAGTAGGGTTCGGCGCTGCATGGGGCTCTCCGTGTCAGGGTGCGGCGTTCAGCCCACCACGATGTTGACCAGCTTGCCGGGCACCACGATCACCTTGCGGATCGTCTTGCCGTCGGTGTGGCGCTGCACGTTCTCCGCCGCCAGCGCCTGGGCCTCGATGGCATCTTTAGCCGCGGAGGCCTCGACTTCGATGCGGGCACGCAACTTGCCGTTGACCTGCACCACCAGCTCGATGCTGTCGCGCTCCAGGGCCGACTCGTCGACCTGTGGCCAGCGGGCATCGATCGCCGGCTCGTCATGGCCCAGTTCCTGCCAGAGGGTGTGGCAGGCGTGGGGCGTGATCGGCGCGAGCAGCAGCACGCAGGCTTCTACTGCCTCGCGGGCCACGGCCAGCCCCTGGGGCGAGGTGTCCTCGAACTTCGAGAGGGCGTTGGTCAGCTCCATCACTGCGGCGATGGCGGTGTTGAAGGTGGTGCGTCGGCCGATGTCGTCGCCGGCCTTCTTGATGGTCTCGTGGGTCTTGCGGCGCAGCTCGCGTTGCGCGTCG
Source organism: Halomonas sp. 11-S5 (assembly GCF_029889825.1). NCBI lineage: Bacteria > Pseudomonadati > Pseudomonadota > Gammaproteobacteria > Oceanospirillales > Halomonadaceae > Halomonas > Halomonas sp. 11-S5. Next base: position 5,502 of record NZ_JARANW010000016.1, on the reverse strand, counting down.
TCCAGCGCGCCGAGGTCGAGCGTGCCGGGCTCGCCGGCTGCGAGGTGCTCGCTGACCAGGCGCCACAGGCGCTTGAGGAAGCGGCTGGCCCCCTCGACGCCGGCGTCGGACCACTCCAGGGACTGCTCCGGCGGGGCGGCGAACATCATGAACAGGCGCACGGTGTCGGCGCCGAAGCGGTCGATCATCGATTGCGGGTCGACGCCGTTGTTCTTGGACTTGGACATCTTCTCGATGCCGCCCATTTCCACCGGCTGGCCGTCGCTTGCCAGCACGGCGCTGATCGGGCGTCCCTTCTCGTCGCGCTTGACCTCGACATCGGCGGGGTTGAACCATTCCTTGCCACCGTTATGGGTGGGGCGGGAGTAAGTCTCGGCGATCACCATGCCCTGGGTGAGCAGGCGCTGGAAGGGCTCGTCGCTCTTCACCAGCCCCAGGTCGCGCATCAGCTTGGTGAAGAAGCGAGCGTAGAGCAGGTGAAGGATGGCGTGCTCGATACCGCCGATGTAGAGGTCCACCGGCAGCCAGTAGTCGACCCGCTCATCGAGCATCGCCTCCATGTTGTCGGCGCAGCAGAAGCGCGCGAAGTACCAGGAGGACTCCATGAAGGTGTCGAAGGTGTCGGTCTCGCGCGTCCAGCCGTCGCCGAGGTCATAGAATTCCGGCATGCGCTTGAGCGGCGAGCCGGTGGCGTCGACGGTGACCTCCATGGGCAGGGCTACCGGCAGCTCCTCGTCGGTGAGCGGCACGGTCTGGCCCTCGGGGCCGTACTTGACCGGGATCGGCGCACCCCAGTAGCGCTGGCGAGCCACGCCCCAGTCGCGCAGGCGGAAGTTGGTCTTTACCACGCCGCGGCCGAGTGCTTCGAGGCGCTTGGCGATGGCGTCAAACGCCGCTTCGAAGGCCAGGCCGTCGAACTCGCCGGAGTGGATCAGCACGCCATAGTCATCATGGGCGCCCTGGGAGAGGTCCGGCGCCTGGCCGTTCTCGTCGGCGATCACCGCCTCGATGGGCAGCCCGTACCTGGTGGCGAACTCCCAGTCGCGCTGGTCGTGGCCGGGCACCGCCATGACGGCGCCGGTGCCGAACTCCATCAGCACGAAGTTGGCCACGTAGACCGGGACCTCGCGGCCAGTGAGGGGATGCACCGCCACATGGCCGGTCGGCATGCCCTTCTTCTCGCGGGTGGCCAGCTCGGCTTCCGAGGTGCCGCCGCGGGCACACTCGGCACAGAAGTCGGCCAGCGCCGCGTTGCGCTCGGCGGCCTGCTTGGCCAGCGGATGGTCGGCGGCCACGGCCATGTAGGTGACGCCCATCAGGGTGTCGGGACGCGTGGTATAGACCGCGAGCGGACCCTGGACGGCCTCGAGGCCGGAGCCCTCGGCGGGCTTGATGTCAAAGGTGAGTTCGATGCCACGCGACTTGCCGATCCAGTTGCGCTGCATGGTCTTGACCTGCTCGGGCCAGTCGATGCGCTCCAGGTCGGCCAGCAGTTCCTCGGCGTAGTCGGTGATCTTGAGGAACCACAGCGGGATCTCCTTGCGCTCCACCTGGGCGCCGGAGCGCCAGCCGCGGCCTTCGATCACCTGTTCGTTGGCCAGCACCGTCTGGTCGACCGGGTCCCAGTTGACGGTGGACATCTTCTTGTAGACCAGGCCCTTCTCCACCAGCTGGGTGAAGAACCACTGCTCCCAGCGGTAGTAGTCGACATCGCAGGTCGCGAACTCGCGGCTCCAGTCGTAGGCGAAGCCCAGCGCCTTGAGCTGGCGGCGCATGTAGTCGATGTTGTCGTAGGTCCACTTCGCCGGCGGTACCCGATTCTGGATCGCGGCGTTCTCCGCCGGCATGCCGAAGGCGTCCCAGCCCATGGGCTGCATGACGTTCTTGCCCTGCATGCGCTGGTAGCGGGAGACCACATCGCCGATGGTGTAGTTGCGCACATGCCCCATGTGCAGCTTGCCGCTGGGGTAGGGGAACATCGACAGGCAGTAGAACTTCTCGCGGCTGGCGTCTTCCACCGCCTTGAAGCACTGGTTCTCGTCCCAGAACTGCTGGGCGTCGCGTTCGGTCTCGTGGGGCTTGTACTGTGCGTCCATCGCTCTCTTCGGGTACCTTGAAAGTCGAGCGCAGCGGCGTGGCGCTGCGCATGTCAGCGGCCCTTGTCCGGCGTCAAGATCCGGCGCCGTGGCGGCGCGAAACCATTGAATTTCCGGCGGGATGTCGTCTAAATGGCATATCTGGCTGACCGCTAGGATACCCCAGCACGGCGGCCGGCGGCTACGGGGCAGCGCCGCCCGGCCGGCACGCCCCAATCGCGATACGAGGAGATCAGCATGAGCGAGCACAAGGACCCGCACCAGGAACACCGCCTTCGCGAGGGCTACGAGCGCATGCTCGACCGGCTGCGCGAAGGGGCCGAGGAGCTGACCTGGGAGAACCTGCAGCAGGAGCTCGATGATGCGGTGGAGTTCGAGGCAGAGCTGGAGGAGTTCACCAAGGACGAGCTGTCGCTGCTGCGTGCCTGGGTCGAGCGCGACCTCAAGGAGATGCGTCGCTACCTGGGCGCCGGCGGCGAGGGCGTGGCCGCCTGGCTGGGCATCGATCTCTCCATGTTGTCACGCAAGGTGGTGGATTCGCTGTTTTCCATTGCCGATCGCAGCGTGATCGAGCGGGAACAGCTCGAGGATGACCTGGAGGCGTCACGCGCCGACTACGTCGCCGGCGAGATGGCCGCCCCCGGGCGCATGGCCTGCGTGCACTGCGATGCCATCGTCGAGCTGGAAGGGGTGACCCGCATCGAGCCCTGTCACCAGTGTGGCCATCGCTATTTCGTGCGTGCGCCGAAGTAATCTGCCGGATCGCCGCCGCTGCGCGGCGGATCGCGACGCAAGCGATCGCTCCCACAGGGCGGCCTCTCCTATGCCTTAAAGGCTTGCTTCCATCACTAGAATGGCACCCACCACCAGCAGCGTCATGATGGCGGCATAGCCGAGGTTGTGGCGCATCATCGTCGTCCCGCTGACGCCATAGCGACCCTGCAGCGAGAGGTTGATACCCGAGAGGGGGCCGACGCTGGTACCCACCGCCCAGGAGGCCAGGGCCACGAAGGCGAACAGGGTCTGGCGTCCGGCGTCCAGGTCGAGCATCGAGGCGAGTACCGACACGCAGATGATGGGGTGCAGGCCGGCCACGGCACTGGCGACGATGGCCAGGAAGCTGGCGATGGCCTCCAGCGGGCCGAACTGGCCGAAGAGCGTCCAGGTGCTGTCCGTGGCGGCGTCGATGAACGTCGAGAGCCCCTGGGTCAGCAGCCCCGCGCAGAGGAACAGCGAGATCTCGCCGCGCATGGCCGGCAGTCGGGTGAGGGTGTGCTGATGGACCCGGTGCAGTGTCCAGCGCGGCCCGTGGGGCAGGTTGGAGAGCAGCGCCACGCCCGGTAGCAGGAAAGTGATGATGCTGACGATGGAGAGCCTGGGCGTGATGATGTAGTGGAAGAGCATCACCAGGGCCGCCATGCTCACCGGCATCAGCAGGCTGCGCGGCGACAGCGAGAAGCCGGCGGTGTCGGCCAGTTCGAAGCGGTGTGAGAGCTCGCCGACGGTGAGCATCCCCGCGGCCATGGCCAGTGGCAGCCCGAAGGCGAGAATCGTGGCGTAGTGCATCGCTGGCGCCAGGGTCATCACCACCCCCATGGAGGCGAAGAAGGGCGACCAGAGCGCGGCACTGGAGAGGCCCCGGTTGAGACCCAGCAGCTGGGGCGTGGAGAGCGGGCCACGACGCTCCAGACGATCACCGACCATGAACACCGTGGAGAGGTTGAGGATCGAGCCGAGCAGGTGGACGCCCAGCCAGGTGCCCAGCATGCCGCGGGCGCCGGTCAGGGCCTTGCCCGTTGGGCGTGACCGGCCACGCAGATTGCCGATCAGGCCGATGAAGCTGACCCCGACCAGCATGGCGACCACGTAGGTATTGCCGTCGAGGATTCCCGGCCAGTCGATCCTGGCCTCGTGCCAGATGCGGGCCAGCACCAGCAGCCCCAGGCCGATGGCAGCCAGTAACCCCGCCTGGCGTCGCGTGCGCCGAGGAATATCGACCCACAGCAGGGCCGTTGCCAGCCACAGGCAGTAGCTCACCGCATGCGCCAGCGGCAGCATGCCGGTGAACTGCGCGATCTGCAGGGTCAGGCCGGCCAAGACCAGCCCGCCGGCCAGGGCGTGGCGGGGGACGATGGTCGCCGCGGGAGTGTCGGACACGGAACGGGGATCCTCTTGCAAATAGTGAGCAGTCTAAACAATTCGCCTCGCTGCTGTCCCCGTGTTCTCTGTGGGAGCGAACGGTTCGACGTCTCGACTTGCTTCGCGATCCGTCGCGCAGCGACGGTGGGCTGCGATGGCCTGATGCGTCAGTCCCATTCCTTGGCCCCCGGTTCGCGGACGGCGTCGAGCTGGGCCAGCATGGCCCGGGCGGGGTTGGAACGGGTACGGCTACGATGCACCAGGTAGCCCAGCGGGCGATGGATGGGCGGGTGGTCGACGTCCAGCTCGTGCAGCTCGCCGGCCACCATGCGCTCCGGCAGCAGGCTCCAGCCCAGGCCGATGGCGGTCATCATCTTCAGTGTTTCCAGGTAGTTGGTGGAGAGCGCCACCGGAAGTTCGAGCCCGGCCGAGGCGAAACGCGACTCGATCAGCCCGCGGGTGAAGGTCAGCGGGCCCGGCAGCACCGCATCGAAGGTGCAGAGCTCGTGCAGTCCCAGCCGGCCTCGCCCGGCCAGGGGGTGGTCCGGTCCGCAGACGAAGCACAGCCGGTCGACCCACACCGGCACCACCTCGAGCTGCGGATCCGGGTGCGGGGCGAGGGTCACCACGGCGAGCTCCAGCTCGCCGTCCAGTACCCCCTGATAGGCCAGCTCGGAATCCAGGAAGTGGAGGTCGAGTCGCACGTCGGGGTGCTCGCGGGTATAGGCCTTGAGCAGCGGCGGCAGCCGGTGCAGGCCGATATGGTGGCTGGTGGCCAGGGTGAGGCTGCCGGCCACGCTACCCTCGAGGTTGCCCAGCGCGCGGCGGCTGTCGTCGACCATCACCAGGATCTGTCGCGCCCGGGGCAGCAGTACCCGGCCGGCCTCGGTGAGGCTCACGCGCCGGCCGATGCGGTCGAACAGCCGGGCGTCGATCTGCCCCTCCAGCACCGCGATGCGCTTGCTGACCGCCGGCTGAGTGAGATGCAGCTGCTCGGCGGCGCGGGAGAAGCTGCCGCTGTCGGCCACGGCGAGAAAGGCCTGCAGGCTCTGCGTATCCATGGGCACCCCCGTGGCGATGATTTCAGATTCCTTAAAGGAATCCAATCCATAAATAACATGAATTGATTTTATGGGCTAGGGGCGGGAAACTGGGTGCCAAGCGGCCAAGCGGCCAAGCGGCCAAGCGGCCAAGCGGCCAAGCGGCCAAGCGGCCAAGCGGCCAAGCGGCCAAGCGGCCAAGCGGCCAAGCGGCCAAGCGGCCAAGC
>NZ_JARANW010000015.1:0-77556 GCF_029889825.1 Halomonas sp. 11-S5 | reverse complement strand
AACCACCTGATCCCTTGCCGAACTCAGCAGTGAAACCGCTCAGCGCCGATGGTAGTGTGGGGCCTCCCCATGCGAGAGTAGGTCATCGTCAGGCACCTATTCTGAAACCCCAGCTTCGAACGAAGCTGGGGTTTTCTCGTTGATGGCCGCGAAAGCGTCGGCTGGATGAGCATCAGAGACTCATCCCGATAAACCCCGAGCTCGTCCAGAGCTCGGGGTTTTTTTATATGGGAAGCCGGGGAAGGTTAGCCGTCGCGGTAATGAACCCCACGACCCCCTGTGCCGTGGCCGTCGAGCCGCCCATGCACTCACCCACTTTGGTCGCTGGCGTTTCCGGGGGCTGGCCGCATCCGCTAGAATGTCATATTTCCCGTCAGGGGCATGAGCATGACCATCGGTGACCTGATCCGCCTGCTGAGCGATGGCGAGTTCCACTCCGGCGAGCAGCTGGGCGAACGGCTGGGCGTGTCGCGGGCGGCAGTATGGAAGCAGTTGCGCAAACTGGAGTCCCTGGGCATTCCCATGGAAGCGGTCAAGGGCCAGGGGTATCGCCTGGTCGAACGCCTGGAGCTGCTGGAGGGGGGCATCATCGTCGCCGGCCTCTCGCGACAGGCGCGCCCGCATCTGACGCGGCTGTTCGTGGAGGAGAGCCTGCCATCCAGCAACGCCTTCCTGCGCGAGCGTTTCTCCCAAGGGGCAGGGCACGGCGAGATCTGCCTGGTGGAGCAGCAGAGCGAAGGGCGCGGGCGCCGAGGACGCCCCTGGGTGACGCCCTGGGGGCGTACCCTGATGCTCTCGATCGGCTGGCGGGTCGAGGCGGGGGTGGCGTCGCTGGAAGGGCTGAGCCTGGCGCTGGGCGTGGCTCTCGCCAGGGTGCTCGAGCGCCACGGCGTCAGGCCTCGTCTCAAGTGGCCCAATGATGTGCTGCTGGAGGGCGATGACGGGGCGCTCGGCAAGCTGGCGGGCATCCTGGTGGAGATCAGCGGTGATGCTGCCGGCCCCTGTGAGGTGGTGCTGGGCATGGGCATCAATGTCGATCTGCCGGCGGCATTCCGTGAGGGCATTGACCAGGCCGTCGCGGCCGTCCATGACCAGGCGCCGGGGCTCTCCCGCAATGCCCTCGCCGTCGAGCTGCTGGACGAGCTGCTGCCCCTGCTGGCGGGCTTCGAGCAGCAGGGCTTCTCCGCCTGGCGTGACGACTGGAACGCCCGTCACGCCTTCGCCGGCTGCGAGGTGGAGATCCTGCAGCGGGGAACCCGGGAGTCGGCCACCGCCGGGGACGTGGATGATGCCGGCCACCTCTGGGTGCGGCAGGATGGGCGGCCGGTGCGGCTTGCTGGCGGCGAGATCAGTGTGCGGAGACGCGCATGATCCTGGACCTCGATATCGGCAACACCCTGTCCAAGTGGCGGCTCAAGGATGCCGACAGCAGCGAGATCCGCTCCCGCGGGGCGGTCTGGACCCGTGAGGAGTGGCGCCCGGGGGCGGATATCCCGGACCTCGACGTCGTCGAGGCGGTGCGCATCTCCAGCGTGGCGCGCAGGGCGGTGCTGGAGGAGACGGTGGCGCTGCTGCACCGGCGTGTCGGCACCGTGCATGTGGCGCGCTCCACGGCCGAGGCCCTGGGAGTCACCAACGGCTACGAGGAGCCCGGCCGGCTGGGGGTCGACCGCTGGATGGGGGCGCTGGCGGGTTACCATCTGGCCGGCGGCTGTTGCGCCGTGGATTGCGGTAGCGCCATCACCGTCGACTTCGTGCTGCCCGGTGGGCGCCACCTGGGCGGCTATATCCTGCCCGGGCTGCGGCTGATGAAGGAGAGTCTGAAGCTTGGTACCCGCAACGTGGCCATCGACCCGGACAGCGAGGCCGAGGAGCTGCTGGAGCCCGGCAGGCGTACCGTCGAAGCGGTCAATCACGGCATCTACATGGCGGCGGTGAGCGCGGTCAATCGCATCTACAGCGAGGTGTGTGATCAGCAGGGGGTGGCACTGCCGATGATGCTGACCGGCGGTGACGCCCGGGTGGTATCGCGGGGCATCCAGGTGCCTCATGCGGTCTGGCCGGACATGGTCTACGGTGGGCTGGAGGCCTGTTTTCCGCTGACCGCTGCCGAGCGGGCGGGACGCATGTCCGGGGCGCCTCGGGTGCCCTCGCCGGTGGCGCTGGAAAAGATCCGGGCCGCGCTTGCATTCTCGATGCTGCTTTGACACAATGCGCCGCGTTCCGGAAAGGCGCAGTCAGCAGGTTTGTCGCGCGCGGTCAAGAGGCAGAGAAAACAGGCACTTGACACCGGAAGCACAGGCGGTAGAATACACCGCCAGCTGGAGGGGTTCCCGAGTGGCCAAAGGGAGCAGACTGTAAATCTGCCGCGAAAGCTTCGAAGGTTCGAATCCTTCCCCCTCCACCAGGTTAAGCCGCACCCGATGCGTCGAGTGATGGCAAGCAAGAGTGGGTCGGCGGGCATAGTTCAATGGTAGAACCTCAGCCTTCCAAGCTGATGATGCGGGTTCGATCCCCGCTGCCCGCTCCAGGTGTTTGGCTTTGATGCCACAAGGTTGCGCTCATGTAGCTCAGGGGTAGAGCACACCCTTGGTAAGGGTGAGGTCGACGGTTCAAATCCGTCCATGAGCTCCATATCGAGAAGGCGAGCCACGGCTCGCCTTTTCTTTTTCTTTCCCACGGTGAAGTCGCGCGGGGAAGGGGTTGCCAGGAGGAGCGGCTTTCGCTATCATGGCGCCCGCTGTCGTACAGGCCGCCTGCAAAGGGTGGTCGCGGAAGCAAGTACAGGCCAGTAGCTCAATTGGCAGAGCAGCGGTCTCCAAAACCGCAGGTTGGGGGTTCGATTCCCTCCTGGCCTGCCAGTCTTCCCCAGGCTGGCGAGATCTCATATACTTTCATGTTTCGATTGCCGCACCCTGAGGAGTCTCGTTTTCATGAAGCATAACGCCGAGGTGCAGGAGTCGCGCCACGACGGGCTCAAGTGGGCGGTTGTCGTCACTCTGCTGGTCCTTGCCGTGGTCGGCAATACCTATTTCGCCGACCAGGCGCTTCTCTATCGTGTGCTCGGTGTCGTCGTGCTCAGCGTGGCGGCGGCACTGGTGGCGCTGACCACGACCAAGGGTCGTGATCTGGTCGAGCTCGCCAGGAGTGCGAAGAAGGAGATTCAGCGTGTCGTCTGGCCGACCCGGCCCGAGACCGTGCAGACCACCGCCATCGTGCTGGTGGCCGTACTGGTGGTCGGGCTGATGCTCTGGCTGATCGACACCCTTCTTGGCTGGGCGATGTCCGGCGTCATTGGTTAGGAGTTTTCATGTCCAAGCGTTGGTATGTCGTCCACGCCTACTCCGGCTTCGAGAAGCATGTCATGCGCTCGCTCATCGAGCGCGTGAAGATGCACGGCATGGAGGATCGCTTCGGCGAGATCCTGGTGCCGACCGAAGAGGTCGTCGAGGTGCGAGACGGCAAGCGTCGCAAGAGCGAGCGCAAGTTCTATCCCGGCTATGTGCTGGTCGAGATGGAGATGGATGACGAGACCTGGCACCTGGTCAACGAGACCCCGCGCGTCATGGGGTTCATCGGTGGCACCAAGGAGAAACCGGCCCCCATTAGCCGCAAGGAGGCGGATGCCATCCTCAGCCGGGTCAAGGACGGCACCGACAAGCCGAAGCCCAAGACGCTCTTCGAGCCGGGCCAGTCGGTGCGCGTCGTCGATGGACCCTTCGCCGACTTCAACGGGGTCGTCGAGGAGGTCAACTATGACAAGAGCCGTGTGCAGGTCAGCGTGCTGATCTTCGGCCGCTCTACGCCCGTCGAGCTGGAGTTTGCCCAGGTCGAGAAGGAATAGCCTTCCGGCCCTGACTGTTTCGTGACAACCACCCACGGGTGGTTGTGTAACCCGGGGAGCCGCAAGGCGCTACTACCCAACTGGAGTCCATCATGGCCAAGAAAGTACAGGCTTACATCAAGCTGCAGGTGGCAGCTGGCAAGGCCAACCCGAGTCCCCCCGTGGGCCCCGCGCTGGGCCAGCACGGTGTCAACATCATGGAGTTCTGCAAGTCGTTCAACGCCGCGACCCAGGACATCGAGCCGGGCCTGCCGACCCCCGTGGTCATTACCGTCTACTCGGACCGCAGCTTCACCTTCATCACCAAGACCCCGCCCGCCGCGGTCCTGCTGAAGAAGGCGGCCGGCATCAAGTCCGGCTCCGGCGAGCCGAACAAGACCAAAGTCGGCACCGTGACCCGCGAGCAGCTCGAGGAGATCGCCAAGACCAAGGAGCCGGACCTGACGGCTGCCGATCTCGACGCCGCGGTGCGTACCATTGCCGGTAGTGCCCGCAGCATGGGCCTGAACGTGGAGGGTCTCTGATCATGGCCAAGCTTACCAAGCGTGCACAGCAGATTCGCGAGAAGGTCGACGCCAACCGCACCTACTCCCTCGACGAGGCCGTGGCCTTGCTCTCCGAGCTCTCCACCGTCAAGTTCAAGGAATCCCTGGACGTCGCCATCAACCTGGGCGTCGACCCGCGTAAGTCCGACCAGGTCGTGCGTGGCGCCACGGTCATGCCCAACGGTACCGGCAAGGACGTGCGTGTCGCGGTCTTCACCCAGGGTGCCAACGTCGATGCCGCTAAGGAAGCCGGTGCCGACATCGTCGGCATGGACGACCTGGCCGAGCAGGTCAAGAAGGGCCAGCTGGACTTCGATGTGGTCATCGCCTCGCCGGACGCCATGCGGGTCGTCGGCCAGCTCGGCCAGATCCTCGGTCCGCGCGGCCTGATGCCCAACCCCAAGGTCGGCACCGTGACGCCTGACGTGGCCACTGCCGTCAAGAACGCCAAGGCCGGCCAGGTGCGCTTCCGGACCGACAAAAACGGCATCATCCATACCACCCTGGGCAAGGTCGACTTCGACATCTCTGCCATCCAGGGCAACCTGGAGGCGCTGGTCGCCGACCTGAAGCGGCTCAAGCCGAGCACGTCCAAGGGTATTTATCTCAAGAAAGTCACCGTGTCCAGCACCATGGGTCCGGGGCTGACCATCGATCATTCCGCCCTGGCTTGATCGGGCGGTGATCGAGACGATTGCAGGAACTTTGCGGTCCCCGTGCCGGGCTATCCTCGCCGGCGGGGCATCGTCAAAGACCGCAGGTGCCGCGTCTCTTGCGAGCGCGGCTTAATCTTCCCCGGGAAGGCCTGCGCAGATGGTGTGGCCGCCAGGTATCTGGTGAGCACCATCACCCAGGACTCCCGACCTCCGGTCGGGAGAGATGGTAACCACCGGAATCCTCTCGTGAGGTTCCGGCACGAAGGAGTGATCACTGTGCCACTAGCACTCGAAGGCAAGAAGGCAATTGTTGCCGAGGTCAGTGAAGCGGCCAAGGATGCGCTCTCCGTCGTCGTTGCCGATTCTCGTGGCGTCGCGGTCAGCGCGATGACCGACCTGCGCAAGCAGGCCCGCGAGAATGGCGTGCAGATCCGTGTTGTCCGCAACACCCTGGCACGCCGCGCCCTGTCCGGAACTCCCTGGGAGATTCTGGACGAGACCTTTTCCGGTCCGACCATGCTGGCCTTCTCCTACGAGCACCCGGGCGCTGCCGCCCGCCTGTTCAAGGAGTTCGCCAAGGGTCAGAAGGAGTTCGAGGTCAAGGCGCTGGCCTACGAAGGTGAGCTGATCCCGGCAAGCGACATCGACCGTCTGGCAACCCTGCCGACCTACGATGAGGCGATCGCCAAGCTGATGTCCGTCATGAAGGAAGCGTCTGCCGGCAAGCTGGTCCGTACCCTCGCGGCGCTGCGAGACCAGAAGCAGGAAGAGGCCGCCTGAACGGCGAACTCTTGCGCTCAGCCCGAATCGAACATTGAATCCCCGAGCCATCGCGATGCCGAGGCTCCCGCAAAGTTAGGAATCTAGACAATGGCACTGACCAAAGAAGACATCATCAACGCCGTCGCCGACATGTCCGTCATGGAAGTGGCCGAGCTGATCGAGGCCATGGAAGAGAAGTTCGGTGTCTCTGCTGCCGCCGCCGTCGTGGCTGGCCCGGGTGGCGGTGAAGCCGATGTCGAGGAAGAGCAGACCGAGTTCGACGTCGTGCTGACCGGCGCTGGCGAGAAGAAAGTCAATGTGATCAAGGCGGTCCGCGAGATCACCGGCCTGGGCCTCAAGGAAGCCAAGGGTGCCGTCGACGGCGCGCCGGCGACCATCAAGGAAGGCCTGTCCAAGGACGACGCCGAAGCGGCAAAGAAGAAGCTGGAAGACGCCGGCGCGAGCGTGGAGCTCAAGTAACCCTTGTGCCCATGGCTTCACGCGCTGCGTAAGCTTCCACGGCTGGTGGCGGGACACCCGCTGCCGGCCTTTTTCTGTTGTCACTAGCCGGTTGCCCTCGGGCCACCGCTAGCCGAATTCCGACGGCGAGCCTCCTGGTGGAGGCTTGCCGTCAGCGCCTGACGGAGCCGTACCCGTCGGGTGACGCCGACACGCATCGGTCACCCATGGTGAACAAGCTGGGGAATACAGATGGCTTACTCATACACTGAGAAAAAACGCATCCGCAAGGATTTCGGCAAACTGCCCCAAGTGATGGATGTGCCTTACCTGCTGGCCATCCAGCTTGATTCCTACTACGAGTTTCTCCAGCAGGATCGCTCACCCGAAGAACGCCTGGAAATCGGCTTGCATGCCGCTTTCAAATCGGTCTTCCCGATCGCGAGCTTCTCCGGCAACGCTGCCCTGGAGTATGTCAGCTACCGTTTCGGCACTCCGGCCTTCGACGTCAAGGAGTGTCAACTGCGTGGCGTCACCTATTCGGCTCCCCTGCGCGTCAAGGTTCGCCTGATCATCTACGACAAGGATTCGTCGAACAAAGCGATCAAGGACATCAAGGAGCAGGAAGTCTACATGGGGGAGATCCCCCTGATGACCGAGAACGGTACCTTCGTCATCAATGGTACCGAGCGTGTCATCGTCTCCCAGCTGCACCGTTCGCCCGGCGTGTTCTTCGACCACGACAAGGGCAAGAGCCACTCCTCCGGGAAGCTCCTGTATTCTGCTCGGGTGATCCCCTACCGCGGTTCCTGGCTCGACTTCGAGTTCGACCCCAAGGACAGCGTCTTCGTGCGCATCGACCGTCGCCGCAAGCTGCCGGCCACGGTGCTGCTGCGCGCGCTGGGCATGAGCGCCGAGCAGATCCTCGGCGAATTCTTCGAGCTCAGCACCTTCCACCTCGAGAAGTCCGGCTTCTCCGTGGAACTGGTCCCCTCGCGCCTACGCGGTGAGACCGCCACCTTCGACATCAAGGACGGCGACGGCGACGGCGACGGCAACGTCATCGTCGAGGAAGGCCGCCGGATCACCCAGAAGCACATTCGTCAGCTGGAAAAGGCTGGCCTCGAGCGCCTCGACGTGCCGATGGACTACCTGTTCGGCAAGACCCTGGCCAAGGATCAGGTCGACCCGAATACCGGCGAGTTGATCTGCCCGTGCAATACCGAGATCACCCCCGAGCTGCTGGAGAAGATCGGCCAGGCGGGCATCACCACCCTCGAGACGCTCTACACCAACGACCTCGACTGTGGCCCCTTCATCTCCGACACCCTCAAGCTGGACACCACCGGGTCCCGCCTCGAGGCGCTGGTCGAGATCTACCGCATGATGCGCCCCGGCGAGCCGCCCACCAAGGAGGCCGCCGAGACGCTGTTCAACAACCTGTTTTTCAGCGAGGACCGCTACGACCTATCGGGCGTGGGTCGCATGAAATTCAACCGCCGCCTGCGTCGCGATAGCGACACCGGTTCCGGCGTGCTGAACCAGCAGGACATCCTCGACGTGCTGCGCGAGATGATCGCGATCCGCAACGGCTTCGGTGACGTCGACGACATCGACCACCTGGGCAACCGTCGCATCCGCTGCGTCGGCGAGATGGCCGAGAATCAGTTCCGCGTGGGCCTGGTGCGCGTCGAGCGCGCGGTCAAGGAACGCCTCTCCATGGCCGAGAGCGAAGGCCTGATGCCCCAGGATCTGATCAATGCCAAGCCCGTAGCGGCAGCGGTCAAGGAGTTCTTCGGCTCCAGCCAGCTCTCCCAGTTCATGGACCAGAACAACCCGCTCTCCGAGGTCACCCACAAGCGCCGCGTCTCGGCGCTCGGCCCGGGTGGCCTGACCCGTGAGCGGGCCGGCTTCGAGGTGCGTGACGTCCACGCCACCCACTATGGCCGCCTGTGTCCGATCGAGACGCCGGAAGGCCCGAATATCGGCCTGATCAACTCCCTGGCCACCTACAGCCACACCAACAGCTACGGCTTCCTCGAGACGCCGTACCGCAAGGTCATGGACGGCCTGGTGACCGACGACGTGGTGCATCTCTCGGCCATCGAAGAGGGCGACTTCGTTATCGCCCAGGCCTCCGCCACCGTGGACGAGGCGAACAAGCTGGTCGACGACCTGGTGCAGGTCCGCCACCGCGGCGAGACCACCTTCATGCGTCCCGAGCAGGTCACCCTGATGGATGTGTCGCCGCGCCAGGTGGTCTCCGTGGCTGCGGCGCTGATCCCCTTCCTCGAGCACGACGACGCCAACCGCGCCCTGATGGGGGCCAACATGCAGCGTCAGGCCGTGCCGACCCTGCGTGCCGACAAGCCGCTGGTGGGCACCGGCATGGAGCGCTTCGTGGCGCGCGACTCCGGCGTCTGCGAGGTGGCCCGCCGCGGCGGGGTAATCGACTCGGTCGACGCCAAGCGCATCGTGGTGCGGGTCAGCGAGGACGAGATCATCGGCGGCGAGGCCGGCGTCGACATCTACAACCTGACCAAGTACCTGCGCTCCAACCAGAACACCTGCATGAACCAGCGGCCCATCGTGCGCCCCGGTGACCAGGTGCACCGTGGTGACATCCTGGCCGACGGTCCCTCCGTGGACATGGGTGACCTGGCCCTGGGCCAGAACATGCGCATCGCCTTCATGCCGTGGAACGGCTACAACTTCGAGGATTCCATCCTGCTCTCCGAGAGGGCGGTCCAGGAGGATCGCTTCACCACCATCCACATCCAGGAGCTGACCTGCGTCTCCCGCGACACCAAGCTGGGGTCGGAGGAGATCACTTCCGACATTCCCAACGTCGGCGAGTCGGCGCTGGGCAAGCTGGACGAGGCCGGGGTGGTCTACATCGGCGCCGAAGTCGGCGCCGGCGACATCCTGGTGGGCAAAGTGACGCCCAAGGGCGAGACCCAGCTGACCCCGGAAGAGAAGCTGCTGCGGGCCATCTTCGGCGAGAAGGCGTCCGACGTGAAGGACACCTCGCTGCGTGCCCCGACCGGCATGAAGGGCACCGTCATCGACGTCCAGGTGTTCACCCGCGACGGCGTGGAGAAGGACTCCCGAGCGCTCTCCATCGAGCAGATGCAGCTCGATGAGGTGCGCAAGGACCTCCAGGAGACCTACCGCATCGCCGAGGATGCCACCTTCGAGCGCCTCAAGCGCACCCTCTCCGGCCAGGTCGTCAACGGCGGCCCCAGGCTGAAGAAGGGCGACGCGCTCTCCGACAGCTACCTCGAGGAGTTGCCGCGCCAGCAGTGGTTCAAGCTGCGCCTGCAGGACGAGACCTTCAACGAGCTGCTGGCCCAGGCCGACGAGCAACTGGAGAGCCGTCGCAAGGAAATGGACGAGCGCTTCGAGGACAAGAAGCGCAAGCTCACCCAGGGCGACGACCTGGCGCCGGGCGTGTTGAAGATCGTCAAGGTCTACCTGGCGATCAAGCGCCGCCTGCAGCCGGGCGACAAGATGGCCGGCCGTCACGGCAACAAGGGCGTCATCTCGGCGATCATGCCCATCGAGGACATGCCCTTCGACGACAACGGCGAGCCCATCGATGTGGTGCTCAACCCGCTGGGCGTGCCCTCGCGGATGAACGTGGGCCAGATCCTCGAGACCCACCTGGGCATGGCGGCCCGCGGCCTCGGCGTCAAGATCGAGGGGCTGTTGCGCGACGCCCGCGAGCAGCAGGTGGCCGAGATCCGCGACTTCCTGGGGCAGGTCTACAACACTACCCAGGGGACCCGCGTCGAGGAGCTCGACTCGCTCACCGACGAGGAGGTGATCGCCCTGGCGAAGAACCTCAAGGGCGGCGTGCCGATGTCCACCCCGGTGTTCGACGGTGCCCAGGAGCACGAGATCAAGCACCTGCTGCGCCTCGCCGATCTGCCGGAGTCGGGCCAGATGACGCTCTACGACGGGCGTACCGGCGATGCCTTCGACCGCCCGGTGACCGTGGGCTACATGTACATGCTCAAGCTCAACCACCTGGTGGATGACAAGATGCACGCGCGCTCCACCGGTTCCTACTCCCTGGTCACCCAGCAGCCGTTGGGCGGCAAGGCGCAGTTCGGTGGACAGCGCTTCGGCGAGATGGAGGTCTGGGCCCTGGAGGCCTACGGCGCGGCCTACACGCTCCAGGAGATGCTCACCGTCAAGTCTGACGACGTGGAAGGACGCACCAAGATGTACAAGAGCATCGTGGACGGCGACCACACCATGCAGGCGGGCATGCCGGAATCCTTCAACGTGCTGGTGAAGGAAATCCGCTCGCTGGGCATCGATATCGAGTTAGAGAGCTAGGAGCCTCCCAATGAAAGATTTGGTGAAAGTCCTCAAATCGCAGTCTCAGGCCGACGAGTTCGACGCCATCAAGATCACGCTGGCGTCGCCGGCGATGATCCGCTCCTGGTCGTTCGGCGAGGTCAAGAAACCCGAGACCATCAACTACCGCACCTTCAAGCCGGAGCGGGACGGCCTGTTCTGTGCCAAGATCTTCGGCCCGGTGAAGGATTACGAGTGCCTGTGCGGCAAGTACAAGCGCATGAAGCACCGCGGCATCATCTGCGAGAAGTGCGGCGTCGAGGTCACCAAGGCGGCGGTGCGCCGCGAGCGCATGGGCCACATCGAGCTGGCAAGCCCGGTCGCCCACATCTGGTTCCTCAAGTCGCTGCCGTCGCGCATCGGCATGTTCCTGGACATGACCCTGCGTGACATCGAGCGCGTGCTCTACTTCGAGAGCTTCATGGTCATCGATCCGGGCATGACCACTCTCGAGCGCGGCCAGCTGCTCAATGACGAGCAGTACTTCGAGGCCCTCGAGGAGTTCGGCGACGACTTCGACGCCCGCATGGGGGCCGAGGCCGTCCAGGCGCTGCTCAAGGACATCGACCTCGAGGAGGAGATCGGTCGCCTGCGCGAGGAGATCCCGCAGACCAACTCCGAGACCAAGATCAAGAAGCTCTCCAAGCGCCTCAAACTGCTGGAGGCCTTCCAGGGCTCCGGCAACGACCCGGCGTGGATGGTCATGGAGGTGCTGCCGGTGCTGCCGCCGGACCTGCGCCCGTTGGTGCCGCTGGACGGTGGCCGCTTCGCGACCTCGGACCTCAACGATCTGTACCGTCGCGTGATCAACCGCAACAACCGCCTCAAGCGGCTGCTCGACCTCAATGCGCCGGACATCATCGTGCGCAACGAGAAGCGCATGCTGCAGGAGTCGGTGGACGCCCTGCTCGACAACGGCCGCCGCGGCAGGGCCATCACGGGGTCCAACAAGCGCCCGCTGAAGTCCCTGGCCGACATGATCAAGGGCAAGCAGGGCCGCTTCCGCCAGAACCTGCTGGGCAAGCGCGTCGACTACTCAGGCCGCTCGGTGATCACCGTGGGCCCGACCCTGCGCCTGCACCAGTGTGGCCTGCCCAAGAAGATGGCGCTGGAGCTGTTCAAGCCGTTCATCTACTCCAAGCTGCAGAGCCTCGGCTATGCCTCCACCATCAAGGCCGCCAAGAAGATGGTCGAGCGCGAGACGGCGGAGGTGTGGGACATCCTCGCCGATGTCATCCGCGAGCACCCGGTGCTGCTCAACCGCGCCCCGACTCTGCACCGCCTCGGCATCCAGGCCTTCGAGCCGCTACTGATCGAGGGCAAGGCGATCCAGCTGCACCCGCTGGTGTGTGCCGCCTACAACGCCGACTTCGACGGTGACCAGATGGCGGTGCACGTGCCGCTGACCCTGGAGGCCCAGCTCGAGGCCCGCGCGCTGATGATGGCCACCAACAACGTGCTGTCACCGGCCAACGGCGAGCCGATCATCGTGCCGTCCCAGGACGTGGTGCTGGGCCTGTATTACATGACCCGCGAGCGCATCAACGACAAGGGCGAGGGCATGGTGTTCTCCGGCCTCGACGAGGTAGAGCGCGCCTTCGGCACCCAGAGCGTGTCGATGCATGCCCGCGTCACGGTGCGCCTCGACGAGGTGGATATCGACGAGGAGACCGGCGAGAGGAGCGACCACCGCCGCCTCTACGACACCACCGTGGGCCGTGCGCTGCTGTTCCGCATCCTGCCCGAGGGCGTGCCCTTCGCGCTGGTCGACCAGCCGATGAAGAAGAAGGCCATCTCGAGGTTGATCAACGAGGTCTATCGCCGCGCCGGCCTCAAGCCGACGGTGATCTTCGCCGACCAGCTGATGTACACCGGCTTCCGACTGGCCACCTGGTCTGGCGCCTCCATCGGCGTCAACGACTTCGTCATCCCGGACGCCAAGGCCGAGATCGTCGAGGCCGCCGAGGACGAGGTGAAGGAGATCGAGGACCAGTTCTCTTCCGGTCTCGTCACCGCCGGCGAGAAGTACAACAAGGTCATCGACATCTGGGCCCGGGCCAACGACCAGGTCGCCAAGGCGATGATGGCCGGGATCTCCAAGGAGACCGTGGTGGACCGCGATGGCAAGGAGGTCGAGCAGGACTCCTTCAACAGCGTGTTCATCATGGCCGACTCCGGGGCCCGGGGTAGCGCCGCCCAGATCCGTCAGCTGGCGGGCATGCGCGGCCTGATGGCCAAGCCGGATGGCTCGATCATCGAGACCCCGATCGTCGCCAACTTCCGCGAGGGCCTGAACGTCCTCCAGTACTTCATCTCGACCCACGGCGCGCGCAAGGGTCTGGCGGACACGGCACTCAAGACCGCCAACTCCGGTTACCTGACCCGTCGCCTGGTCGACGTGGCCCAGGACATGGTGATCACCGAGCCCGACTGCGGCACCGAGCGCGGCCTGACACTGCACCCGGTCATCGAGGGCGGCGACATCATCGTCTCCCTGGCCCAGCGTGTGCTGGGTCGGGTGGTGGCCCAGGATGTCCTGGACCCGAATGGCGAGGATGTGCTCATTCCGCGTGGCACCCTGCTCGACGAGAAGTGGTGTGCGGAACTCGACACCATGGGGGTCGACGAGATCGTGGTGCGCAGCACCATCTCCTGCCAAACCGCTCATGGCGTCTGCTCGTCCTGTTACGGTCGCGACCTGGCGCGTGGCCACCAGGTCAACATCGGCGAATCCGTGGGCGTCATCGCCGCCCAGTCGATCGGCGAGCCGGGCACCCAGCTGACCATGCGCACCTTCCACATCGGCGGGGCGGCCTCCCGGGCCTCCGCGGTGGACAGCGTCCAGGTCAAGCACGGCGGCAAGGTGCGCCTGCACAACATCAAGCACGTCGAGCGCAGCGACGGCAAACTGGTGGTGGTGTCCCGCTCCAGCGCCCTGGCCGTGGCCGACGATCACGGCCGCGAGCGTGAGTACTACAAGCTGCCCTACGGTGCCGAGCTGGACGTGCGTGACGGCGACAGCGTCGAGGCCGGCCAGGCCGTGGCCAAGTGGGACCCGCACACCCACCCGATCATTGTCGAGGCCGAGGGGCAGGTGCAGTACAGCGACCTCGACGAGGGCGTCACCATGCACCGCAGCGTGGACGAGATGACCGGCCTCTCCTCCATCGAGGTCATCGAGTCGGCGGCACGTCCCATGGCCGGCCGCGACAAGCGCCCGATGGTCCTGCTGACCGACGCCGCCGGTGCGCCAGTCACCGTTTCCGGTTCCGACACGCCGGTGCAGTACCCGCTGCCCGGCAAGGCGATCATCACCGTCGACAATGGCTCGAAGATCGGCGTCGGCGAAGTGGTGGCGCGTATCCCGGTGGAAGCCACCGGCAACAAGGACATCACCGGGGGTCTGCCGCGCGTCGCCGACCTGTTCGAGGCGCGCAAGCCGAAGGAGCCGGCGATCCTTGCCGAGATCAGCGGCGTGATCAGCTTCGGCAAGGAGACCAAGGGCAAGCGGCGCCTGGCCATTACCCCGGAAGACGGGGATCCCTTCGAGATGCTGATCCCGAAGTGGCGCCAGATCGCGGTCTTCGAGGGCGAGTCGGTCGAGAAGGGCGAGGTGATCTCGGACGGTCCGAGCAACCCGCACGACATCCTGCGGCTGCTGGGCATCGCCGAGCTGGCCAAGTACATCACCACCGAGGTGCAGGACGTCTACCGCCTGCAGGGCGTGGGCATCAACGACAAGCACATCGAGGTGATCGTGCGTCAGATGCTGCGCAAGGTGGAGATCTCCGACGCCGGCGACAGCGACTTCATCCCGGGCGATCAGGCCGAACTGGTCCGCGTGCTCGAGCAGAACGCGCGCCTGGAGAAGGAAGAGAAGTTCCCGGCCAAGTACCAGCGGCTGCTGCTGGGGATCACCAAGGCCAGCCTGGCCACCGAGTCGTTCATCTCCGCGGCCTCCTTCCAGGAGACCACGCGGGTGCTGACCGAGGCGGCAGTCACCGGCAAGCGCGACTACCTGCGCGGCCTGAAGGAGAACGTGGTGGTGGGACGCCTGATCCCGGCCGGTACCGGTCTGACTCACCACGCGGAGCGTCGCCGCAAGCGTGAAGACGCCGAGCGGCTGCTCCACCCGTCGGCCTACGAGGTCGAGCAGGAGCTGGGCGCCCAGCTCACCGCGCTGGACTCGGACGACGACGAGATCTGACGCCCGTGTCGCGGCACCGCGCCTCCCCCGCGGAGGCGCGGTGCTTGACGACGCGCCGTGTCAGCCATTAGAATGCGCAGCCTTTAACAGTGGGGCGGGTGCGCTCGCACCCGCTGGGCAAGGCAAGGCAACCCATTGGAGTCAGCTACACACCATGGCAACGATCAATCAGCTCGTGCGCAAGCCGCGCAAGCGCCAGGCCGCCAAGAGCGACGTGCCTGCGCTGCAGGCCTGCCCGCAGAAGCGCGGCGTCTGCACCCGCGTCTATACTACCACCCCGAAGAAGCCGAACTCTGCACTGCGCAAGGTGTGCCGTGTTCGTCTGACCAACGGCTACGAGGTCTCCTCGTACATCGGCGGTGAAGGCCACAACCTCCAGGAGCACTCCGTGGTCCTGATCCGCGGCGGCCGTGTCAAGGACCTTCCCGGTGTGCGCTATCACACCGTGCGTGGCGCCCTGGACACCTCCGGCGTGCAGAACCGTAAGCAGGGCCGTTCCAAGTACGGCACCAAGCGTCCGAAGGTCTGACCGGCCGCGGTACGCAGCAGTCACCCCATTTTGAGCACGGTCTGATAAGAGTAAGGTCGAGCGCTGCCGCCGGCAGGAGTCTCGGGTTTACCTGAAGGATCCTTGACAGAGGGCTTATCATGCCTAGAAGAAGAGTTGCGGCCAAGCGCGAGATCCTGCCGGATCCCAAGTTCGGAAGTGAGCGCCTGGCGAAGTTCATGAACCACCTGATGATCGGCGGCAAGAAGTCCGTCGCTGAGCGTATCGTCTATGGTGCGCTGGACAGGGTTGCCGAGCGTAGCAAGGAAGAGCCGCTTGAGATCTTCGACAAGGCGCTGGAAGCCATCCAGCCCATGGTCGAGGTCAAGTCCCGCCGCGTCGGCGGCGCGACCTATCAGGTGCCCGTGGAAGTTCGCCCCTCGCGCCGTCATGCGCTGGCCATGCGCTGGCTGGTCGATGCGGCCCGTCGCCGTGGCGAGAAGACCATGGTGCTGCGCCTCGCCGGCGAGATGCTCGATGCCGCCGAAGGCAAGGGCTCGGCCGTGAAGAAGCGGGAAGACGTGCACCGCATGGCAGAAGCCAACAAGGCCTTCTCTCACTATCGGTTCTAAGTGCACCGCTTCTGAGCGTAGCCCTCTGCTACGCATCGCCAATCAACGGGGAGTTCCAACGTGGCTCGCAAGACTCCGCTAAAGCGCTACCGCAACATCGGTATCGTTGCACACGTAGACGCCGGCAAGACCACCACCACCGAGCGCGTCCTGTTCTACACCGGCCTGTCCCACAAGGTCGGCGAGGTCCATGAGGGCGCTGCCACCATGGACTGGATGGAGCAGGAGCAGGAGCGTGGTATCACCATCACCTCCGCCGCGACCACCTGCTTCTGGCAGGGCATGAACAAGCAGTTCGATGAGCATCGCATTAACATCATCGACACCCCCGGGCACGTCGACTTTACCATCGAGGTGGAGCGTTCGCTGCGCGTGCTCGACGGTGCCGTGGTGGTGCTGTGCGGCTCGTCTGGCGTCCAGCCGCAGACCGAGACCGTCTGGCGTCAGGCCAACAAGTACGAAGTCCCGCGCATGGTGTTCGTCAACAAGATGGACCGCACCGGCGCCGACTTCTTCATGGTCGTCGAACAGCTCAAGGAGCGTCTCGGCGCCAACGCCGTGCCGATCCAGATCAACTGGGGCACCGAGGACGAGTTCAAGGGCGTCATCGATCTCATCCAGATGAAGGCCATTCTCTGGGATGAAGAAAACTTCGGGATGAACTACGACCTGGTCGATATCCCCGCCGAGCTCCAGGAGACCGCGGAGAAGTACCGCGAGGAGATGATCGAGGCGGCCGCCGAGGCGTCCGAGGAGCTGATGGACAAGTACCTCGAGGGGGGCGAGCTCTCCACCGAGGAGATCAAGGCCGGCCTGCGTCGCCGTACCCTGGACAACGAGATCGTGCTGGTCACCTGCGGCTCGGCGTTCAAGAACAAGGGCGTCCAAGCCGTGCTGGACGGCGTCATCGAGTACATGCCGTCACCCACCGAGGTCAAGGCCATCGAGGGTGAGCTGGACGACAAGGACGGCACCATCGCCACCCGCGAGGCGGACGATAGCGCCCCCTTCTCGGCGCTGGCCTTCAAGATCGCCACCGACCCCTTCGTCGGCACCCTGACCTTCATTCGCGTCTATTCGGGCGTGCTGAAGTCGGGCGACAGCATCTACAACTCCGTGAAGGAGAAGAAGGAGCGTGTCGGTCGTATCGTTCAGATGCATGCCAACTCACGCGAAGAGATCAAGGAAGTGCTGGCCGGCGACATCGCCGCCTGTATCGGCCTGAAGGATGTCACCACCGGTGACACTCTGTGCGACCTGAACGACAAGATCGTGCTCGAGCGCATGGAGTTTCCGGATCCGGTCATTTCCGTGGCCGTTGAGCCGAAGTCCAAGGCCGACCAGGAGAAGATGGGCGTGGCGCTGGGCAAGCTGGCCCAGGAAGACCCCTCCTTCCAGGTCCGCACCGATGAGGAGACTGGCCAGACCATCATTTCCGGCATGGGTGAGCTTCACCTCGACATCCTCGTCGATCGCATGCGTCGCGAGTTCAAGGTCGAGGCCAATATCGGCAAGCCGCAGGTGGCCTATCGCGAGACCATCCGCGCCAAGGTCGAGCAGGAAGGCAAGTTCGTTCGCCAGTCCGGCGGTCGCGGCCAGTACGGTCATGTGCATCTGCGCATCGAGCCGCTGACCGCAGAGGACAAGGGCGACGACGAGGACATGTACTTCAAGTTCGTTTCGGAGATCGTTGGTGGTGCGGTTCCCAAGGAATACGTGCCGGCCGTCGAGAAAGGGGCCTACGAGCAGCTGAAGAACGGTGTCATCGCGGGCTATCCGATGATTGACGTCAAGGTCACGCTGTTCGACGGTTCCTACCATGACGTGGACTCGAACGAGACCGCGTTCAAGGTTGCCTCTTCCATGGCGGTCAAGGAGGGCGCCAAGAAGGCCAAGGCCGTGCTCCTCGAGCCGGTGATGAAGGTCGAGGTCGTGACCCCCGAAGAGTTCATGGGTGACGTCATGGGCGATCTGAACCGCCGTCGTGGCCTCGTCCAGGGCATGGATGACTCCTCCATGGGCAAGGTCATCCGCGCCACGGTACCTCTGGCTGAGATGTTCGGTTACGCAACCGACCTGCGCTCTCAGACCCAGGGGCGCGCAAGCTACGTGATGGAGTTTGCGGACTACGAAGAGGCGCCGTCCAGCGTCGTTGAAGCCGTCATCAACCAGAACGGTTAACCGTTAGCTAACGTAAAGAGGTTATAGCAGTGGCTAAGGCAAAATTTGAACGTTCCAAACCGCACGTCAACGTCGGCACCATCGGTCACGTCGACCACGGCAAGACCACGCTGACTGCGGCCCTGACTCGCGTCTCCGCCGAGGTGTTCGGTGGTGACTGGAGCGAGTTCGACGCCATCGACAATGCGCCGGAAGAGCGTGAGCGCGGCATCACCATCGCCACCTCTCACGTCGAGTACCAGTCCGAGTCGCGTCACTACGCGCACGTCGACTGCCCGGGGCACGCCGACTACGTCAAGAACATGATCACCGGTGCCGCCCAGATGGACGGCGCTATCCTGGTCGTGTCTGCCGCCGACGGCCCCATGCCGCAGACCCGCGAGCACATCCTGCTGTCTCGCCAGGTTGGCGTGCCGTACATCGTCGTGTTCCTCAACAAGGCCGACATGGTCGACGACGAGGAGCTGCTCGAGCTGGTCGAGATGGAAGTCCGTGAACTCCTCGACGAGTACGACTTCCCGGGTGACGACACCCCGATCATCACCGGTTCCGCCCTGATGGCCCTGGAAGGCAAGGACGACAACGGCATGGGCACCACCGCCGTGGCCAACCTGATCAAGGCCCTGGACGACTACATCCCGGAGCCGGAGCGCGCCATCGATCAGCCGTTCCTGATGCCGATCGAGGATGTGTTCTCCATCTCCGGCCGTGGCACCGTGGTCACCGGCCGTGTCGAGCGCGGCGTGGTCAAGGCCGGCGAGGAAGTCGAGATTGTCGGTATCAAGGACACCGTCAAGACCGTCGTGACCGGCGTCGAGATGTTCCGCAAGCTGCTCGATGAAGGGCGTGCCGGTGAGAACGTCGGCGCCCTGCTGCGCGGCACCAAGCGTGACGACGTCGAGCGTGGTCAGGTCCTGGCCAAGCCGGGCACCATCACCCCGCACACCAAGTTCGAGGCCGAGGTGTACGTGCTGTCCAAGGACGAGGGTGGTCGTCACACGCCGTTCTTCAAGGGCTACCGTCCGCAGTTCTACTTCCGTACCACCGACATCACCGGTACCTGTGAGCTGCCGGAAGGCGTCGAGATGGTCATGCCGGGCGACAACGTCAAGATGGTTGTCACCCTGATCGCCCCGATCGCCATGGATGACGGCCTGCGCTTCGCCATCCGTGAAGGCGGCCGTACCGTCGGCGCTGGCGTCGTGGCCAAGATCGTCGAGTAAGCGTCTCGCGGCTTGATCGAACGAAGGGGGCTCCACCAGGAGCCCCCTTTCTGCGCACCGCAAGCGAGTGTTTGACTCTCGTCGCTGGCGTGCCTATAATGCGCATCCTTTGAATGCGTGGGTTGACGGCTCGCGCCGTCAGATTCCATTGGAGTTAGGGCAAATGCAGAACCAGAAGATTCGCATTCGGTTGAAGGCTTTCGACCATCGCCTGATCGACCAGTCCGCCGCGGAGATCGTAGAAACCGCCAAGCGTACCGGCGCCCAGGTCCGTGGTCCGATTCCTCTGCCGACCAATCGCGAGCGTTTTACCGTGCTGATCTCTCCGCACGTCAACAAGGACGCGCGCGATCAGTACGAGATTCGTACCCACAAGCGGGTGCTCGATATCGTCGAGCCCACCGAAAAGACCGTTGATGCCCTGATGAAGCTCGACCTCGCCGCCGGCGTGGACGTGCAGATCAAGCTCGACTGACACCACACTAGTCACTCGCGGCCCAGCGCCTGGTCTGTACACCAAATGCAGCGCCAAGCAGCAGCCGCCACGCCGGGATGGCGTCATACAACGTGCTAGTGGAATGCTCTGGAAAGGGCAGCCATAGCGGGTGATAGCCCCGTACACTATAGGAGACTGAGAATGACTATCGGTTTAGTCGGTAGGAAGGCCGGGATGACCCGCGTCTTCACCGAAGACGGCGCATCCGTGCCCGTGACCGTGATCGAGGTTGATCCCAACCGCGTAACGCGCGTGAAGTCTGTCGAGTCCGACGGCTACGCCGCGGTTCAGGTGACCACCGGCTCCCGCAAGGCCAAGCATCTGTCGAAAGCCCAGGCCGGGCAGTTCGCCAAGGCAGGTGTCGAGGCCGGTCGTTCACTGATGGAGTTTCGCCTTTCCGACGGTGATGAAGCTCCGGAAGTGGGTGGCCAACTCACCGTATCCCTCTTCGAAGCTGGTCAGATGATCGACGTGACCGGTACCTCCAAGGGCAAGGGTTTCCAGGGCGCCGTCAAGCGCTGGAACTTCCGCACCCAGGACAACACCCACGGTAACTCCCTGTCGCATCGCGCGCCGGGTTCCATCGGCATGTGCCAGACGCCGGGCCGCGTATTCAAGGGCAAGAAGATGGCCGGCCAGATGGGCAATGTTCGCTGCACCGTGCAGAGCCTGGAAGTCGTCCGTGTCGACGCCGAACGCAATCTGCTGCTGATCAAGGGTGCCGTACCCGGTGCCACCGGCAGTGATGTCATCGTGCGCAGCGCCGTCAAAGCAGGCTGAAGGGGAACTTACCGATGAATCTGAATCTTGCAGGTGCAGGCGCCGGTACTGTTGAAGTATCCGATGCCACCTTTGGCAAAGAATTCAACGAGGCCCTCGTGCACCAGGTCGTCACCGCCTATCTGGCCGGTGGTCGCCAGGGTACTCGTGCCCAGAAGAACCGTTCCGACGTGCGTGGCGGCGGCAAGAAGCCGTGGCGCCAGAAGGGCACCGGTCGTGCCCGTGCCGGTACCATCCGCTCGCCGATCTGGCGTGGCGGCGGCGTGACCTTCGCGGCCCGTCCGCAGGACCATTCCCAGAAGGTCAATCGCAAGATGTACCGTGCGGCCATGCGCTCGATCCTCTCCGAGCTGGTTCGCCAGGAGCGCCTGGTGGCCGTTGATGGCTTCGCCGTCGAGGCCCCCAAGACCAAGCAGCTGGTTGCCAAGCTCGTGGAGCTGGGCCTGGAGAAGGTGCTGATCGTCACCGAGGAAGTCGACGAGAACCTGTACCTTGCAGCCCGCAACATCCCCAACGTGGATGTGGTGGACGTCGCCGCCGCTGATCCGGTGAGCCTGGTCGCCTTCGACAAGGTGCTGGTCACCGTCTCCGCTCTGCGTAAATTCGAGGAGAAGCTGGCATGAACCAGGAACGTGTATTCAAGGTTCTGCTCGGTCCGCACGTGACCGAGAAGGCCGCCATGGCCGCCGAGCGCAACCAGTACGTGTTCAAGGTGGCAGGCGACGCGACCAAGCCCGAGATCAAGGCTGCCGTGCAGGAGCTGTTCGGCAAGAAGGTCGACCGTGTTCAGGTGTTGAACATGAAGGGCAAGACCAAGCGCACCGCGCAGGGTCTGGGTCAGCGCAAGGGTTATCGCAAGGCGTACGTGACACTGGCCGCCGGCGAGACGCTTGAAGACTTCTCTGGCGCCGAATAAGGGCAGGAGTACGGATCATGGCAATCGTCAAGACTAAACCCACATCCGCCGGTCGTCGCCACGTCGTCAAGATCGTTGGCGAGGAACTGCACAAGGGCCGCGCCTTCGCGCCGTTGCTCGAGAAGCAGTCCAAGTCCGGTGGCCGTAACAACTACGGTCGCATCACCACCCGCCACGTGGGCGGTGGTCACCGTCATCACTATCGGATCATCGATTTCAAGCGCACCAAGGATGGCATCCCGGCCACCGTCGAGCGCTTGGAGCATGACCCGAACCGCAGCGCACACATTGCCCTGCTCAAGTACCTCGATGGCGAGCGTCGCTACATCATCGCGCCCAAGGGCGTGAGTGCCGGCGATCGTCTCGAGTCCGGTGTCAACGCGCCGATCAAGAAAGGCAATGCGTTGCCGCTGCGCAACATCCCGCTGGGTTCCACCGTGCACTGCATCGAGCTCAAGCCCGGCAAGGGCGCCCAGCTTGCACGCAGCGCCGGCACCAGCGCCCAGCTGGTCGCTCGCGAAGGCAACTACGTCACCCTGCGTCTGCGCTCCGGCGAGATGCGCAAGGTGTTGTCCGAGTGCCGCGCGACCCTGGGCGAAGTGAGCAACTCCGAGCACAGCCTGCGTCAGCTTGGCAAGGCCGGTGCGAAGCGCTGGAGAGGGGTGCGCCCGACCGTTCGCGGCGTGGCCATGAACCCGGTGGATCACCCGCACGGCGGCGGCGAAGGCCGCAGCAGCGGTGGGCGTCATCCGGTGTCTCCGTGGGGCATCCCCACCAAGGGCCACAAGACCCGCAAGAACAAGCGCACCGACAAGCTGATCATCCGTCGCCGCAAGGCCCGGAAATAAGATCCAACGCCAAGACATCAAGAGGTAACGGCTGTGCCACGTTCACTGAAGAAAGGTCCCTTTATTGACCTTCATCTTTTGAAGAAGGTTGAGACTGCAGTGGAGAAGAGCGACCGCAAACCGATCAAGACCTGGTCGCGTCGTTCGATGATCCTGCCCAACATGGTCGGGCTCACCATTGCTGTCCATAACGGTCGCCAACACGTCCCGGTGCACGTTTCCGAGGAAATGGTTGGCCACAAGCTGGGCGAATTCGCTGCTACCCGCCTCTACCGCGGTCATGTGGCGGACAAGAAAGCCAAACGGTAAGCCAGAGAGGATTGAGAGATGGAAGTCACAGCAAAGCTGCGTGGCGCTCGTTTATCCGCCCAGAAGGCCCGTTTGGTGGCTGACCAGGTGCGCGATAAACCGGTCGCCGAGGCGCTCGACCTGCTGACCTTCTCCCCGAAGAAGGCCGCGAAGCTGGTCAAGAAGGTGCTGCAGTCCGCCATCGCGAATGCGGAAGAAAACGACGGCATGGATATCGACGAGCTGCGTGTCTCGACCATCTGCGTCGATGAGGGCATGACGCTCAAGCGCATCCGTCCGCGCGCCAAGGGCCGTGCGGACCGCATCCTGAAGCGCACTTGCCACATCACCGTCAAGGTAGCCGAGAAGTAGGAGTCGACCAGATGGGTCAGAAAGTCAATCCAACAGGCATTCGCCTGGGTATCGTCAAGGACCATACCTCGGTGTGGTATGCCGAGCGCGGCGCCTATGCCGACAAGCTGAACAGCGACCTCGAAGTACGTCGCTTTCTGGAAGAGCGCCTGAAGAATGCGTCCGTGAGTCGCATCATCATCGAGCGCCCGGCCAATAACGCCCGCATCACCATTCACACCGCCCGCCCGGGCATCGTGATCGGCAAGAAGGGCGAAGATGTCGACCGGCTGCGTCGCGACGTCACCGCGATGATGGGTGTGCCCGTGCACGTCAACATCGAGGAAGTCCGCAAGCCGGAACTCGATGCCAAGCTCGTCGCGCAGAATATCGCCGGCCAGCTCGAGCGTCGCGTGATGTTCCGCCGTGCCATGAAGCGGTCCGTGCAGAACGCCATGCGCCTGGGCGCCGGCGGTATCAAGGTGATGCTGTCCGGTCGCCTCGGCGGCGCGGAAATCGCCCGTACCGAATGGTATCGGGAAGGTCGTGTCCCGCTGCATACGCTGCGCGCGGACATCGACTACGCCACCTACGAAGCCAAGACCACCTACGGCATCATCGGTGTCAAGGTCTGGGTCTTCAAGGGTGAAATCCTCGGGGGCATCGAGGAGGTCCGCGCCAAGGCGAAACAGCCGCAGGCCGCGCCCTCCAAGAAGAAAGGTTCCAGGTAAGGGGAGAGCGAGTCGATGTTACAACCTAAGCGTATGAAGTTCCGCAAGATGCAGAAGGGCCGCAACCGTGGCCTGGCGCATCGTGGAAGCAAGGTGAGCTTCGGCGAGTATGGCCTTAAGGCCACTGGCCGGGGCCGCGTCACCGCCCGTCAGATCGAGGCCGGTCGTCGTGCGATCAGCCGTCACGTCAAGCGTGGCGGCAAGATCTGGATCCGTGTCTTCCCGGACAAGCCGATTTCCAAGAAGCCGCTGGAAGTCCGGATGGGTAAGGGCAAGGGCTCAGTCGAGTACTGGGTCGCGCAGATCCAGCCGGGTCGTGTCCTGTACGAGATCGAAGGCGTTTCCGAGGAGCTGGCCCGCGAGGCCTTTGGCCTGGCTGCCCAGAAGTTTCCGGTCTCCACCACCTTTGTGAAACGGACGGTGATGTGATGAAAGCCCAGGAAATTCGTGAGAAGTCAGCCGAGCAGCTCCAAGAGCAGCTCTTCGAACTCCTCCGCGAGCAGTTCAACCTGCGCATGCAGAAGGCCACCGGTCAGCTGAGCCAGACTCATCTGCTCAAGCAGGTTCGTCGGGACATTGCCCGCGTGAAGACTGTGCTCAACGAGAAGGCAGGTGACTGAGATGGCCGAAGAGAAAAAAGCCCGTACGCTCACCGGCAAGGTGGTGAGCGACAAGATGGATAAGTCCATCGTTGTGATGATCGAGCGTCGTGAGCGCCACCCGATCTACGGCAAATACGTCAAGCGCTCCACCAAGCTGCACGCCCACGACGAGGCGAATCAGGCCAAGGCCGGCGACACGGTGTCCCTCCAGGAATGCCGTCCGCTGTCGAAGAAAAAGGCCTGGGCCCTGGTCGAAGTCGTCGAACAGGCCAAGGGTTGATCGGCCCACGCCGGTCAAGCCAGTGCAGTCAGATTAGGTTTGGAGAAAACCGATGATTCAGACTCAGACAATGCTGGATGTCGCTGACAACAGCGGAGCGCGCCGGGTGCAGTGCATCAAGGTGCTGGGCGGTTCCCACCGCCGCTACGCCCGCGTCGGTGACATCATCAAGGTCACGGTGAAGGAAGCCATTCCGCGTGGCAAGGTCAAGAAAGGCCAGGTCCTCAAGGCGGTGGTGGTTCGCACCCGTAGTGGCGTCCGTCGTAACGACGGTTCGCTGATCCGCTTCGATGGAAATGCGGCTGTGCTGTTGAACAACACCAACGATCAGCCGATCGGTACCCGTATCTTCGGGCCGGTGACGCGTGAGCTTCGCAACGAAAAGTTCATGAAGATCATTTCCTTGGCGCCTGAAGTGCTGTAAGGAGCGAGGCGGATATGCAAAAAATCAAACGTGACGATGAAGTGATCGTCATCGCCGGCAAGGACAAGGGCAAGCGCGGTACCATCAAGCGGGTTCTCGAAAACCGCTTCGTGGTGTCCGGTGTGAACATGATCAAGCGTCACACCAAGCCCAACCCGATGGCGGGCAACCAAGGCGGTATCGTCGAGCGCGAGGCACCGATTCACGCGTCCAACGTGGCCATCTTCAACCAGGAGACCGGCAAGGCGGATCGCGTCGGCTTCCAGGTTCAGGAAGACGGTACCAAGGTACGTATCTACAAGTCGACGCAGTCGCAGATCGACGCCTAACGCGAGTCGGATAGCAAAATGGCGAACTTGAAAGAACGTTATCAAAACGAGGTGGTGGCTCAACTCCACGAGCAGTTCAGCTACGCCAACGTGATGCAGGTACCGCGGGTCACCAAGGTGACCCTGAACATGGGTATCGGCGAAGCGACCAGCGACAAGAAGCTGATCGACAACGCCATCAGCGACCTGGAGAAGCTCTCCGGTCAGAAGCCGCTGGTGACCAAGGCACGCAAGTCCATCGCGGGCTTCAAGGTGCGTGAAGGCTGGCCGATCGGGATCAAGGTGACCCTGCGCTCCGAGCGCATGTGGGACTTCCTCGATCGCCTGGTGAATATCGCGATCCCCCGCGTTCGTGACTTCCGTGGTCTCAACCCGAAGTCCTTCGACGGTCGTGGCAACTACTCCATGGGGGTGCGTGAGCAGATCATCTTCCCGGAGATCGAGTATGATAAGATCGACCGAGTCCGTGGTCTGGATGTCACCATCACTACCACCGCCAAAACCGATGATGAAGGTCGCGCGCTGCTCGGCGCGTTGAACTTCCCGTTCAAGAAATAAGGGTGGGATCATGGCAAAGAAAAGCATGGTAGAGCGCGAGCTCAAGCGCACCAAGCTGGTGGCGAAGTATGCCGCCAAGCGCGCCGAGCTCAAGGCGGTCATCCAGGACGTCAACGCTTCTGACGAAGAGCGCTTCGACGCGCAGCTCAAGCTGCAGCAGTTGCCGCGCAACTCCAGCCCGGTACGTCAGCGCAACCGCTGCCGCATCACGGGTCGTCCGCACGGCTACTACAACAAGTTCGGCCTCGGCCGCAACAAGCTGCGTGAAGCCGCCATGCGTGGCGATGTGCCCGGACTCAAGAAGTCCAGCTGGTAACGCCACGTAGAATCATCAGGAGCGCAACGTAAATGAGCATGCAAGACACTCTGGCGGATATGTTCACTCGTATCCGCAATGCGCAGATGGCCACCAAGGAGACGGTTTCCATGCCGTCCTCCAAGCTCAAGGTCGAGGTGGCCCGCGTGCTGAAGGAAGAGGGCTACATCAGCGACTTCGCCGTCAGCGAAACCGCCAAGCCCGAGTTGACCGTGACCCTCAAGTACTTCGAGGGCAAGCCGGTCATCGAGCACCTGCAGCGAGTTTCCAAGCCGTCCCTGCGCCAGTACAAGGGCAAGGATGCGCTGCCGAAGGTCGCCGAAGGTCTGGGCGTTGCCATCGTCACTACCTCCAATGGGGTGATGACCGATCGTGCGGCGCGTCAGGCGGGTGTTGGTGGTGAAGTCATCTGCACCGTATTCTAGGAGTTTGGAATGTCCCGCGTAGCCAAATATCCGGTCAAATTGCCCGCAGGCGTCGAGGTCAAGCTCGACGGTGACCAGCTGTCCGTCAAGGGCAGCCAGGGCTCTCTTTCCCAGACCGTTCACCCTGATGTGGTGATCGGCCAGGAAGAGGGGCAGCTGACCTTCCAGCCGAGCGAGTCCGCGAAGAGCTGGGCAATGGTCGGTACCACCCGTGCCCTGGTCCAGAACCTGGTCACCGGTGTCAGCGAGGGCTTCACCAAGAGCCTCGAAATCATCGGCGTCGGGTATCGTGCCCAGGCCAAGGGCCAGACGCTCAATCTTACACTGGGCTTCTCGCACCCGGTCGACTACACGCTGCCTGAAGGTGTCACGGCGGAAACGCCCAAGAACACCGTTATCGTGCTGAAAAGCGCGGACAAGCAGCAGCTCGGCCAGTGTGCTGCGGAAATCCGCGCCTTCCGTCCGCCCGAGCCCTACAAGGGCAAGGGTGTCCGGTACGCCGACGAGCAGGTGCGTCGCAAAGAAGCCAAGAAGAAGTAAGGCAGGGTTATGAACGCGAAGAAAGAATCTCGTCTCCGTCGTGCCCGCCGTGCTCGCGCCAAGATCCGCGAGCTGGGCGTGCATCGCCTGTGCGTCAATCGTACCCCCCGCCACATCTATGCGCAGATCATCTCGCCGGATGGTGGTAAGGTCCTCGCCAGCGCTTCCACGCTGGACAAGGTCCTGCGTGAGGGGGCGACCGGCAATGCCGACGCCGCCGCCAAGGTGGGCGCAATGATTGCCGAACGCGCCAAGCAGGCTGGCATCACCCAGGTGGCCTTCGATCGTGCCGGCTTCAAGTACCACGGTCGTGTGAAGGCCTTGGCCGACGCCGCTCGTGAAGGCGGCCTGGAATTCTAAAGGGTTTTACGATGGCGAAGAACGAACAGCAAAGCGGCGATCTGCAGGAAAAGCTCGTGCAGATCAACCGTGTCGCCAAGGTGGTCAAGGGTGGCCGAATCTTCGGTTTTACCGCCCTGACCGTCGTGGGTGACGGTAACGGTCGTGTGGGTTTCGGTCGCGGCAAGGCGCGTGAAGTGCCGGTAGCGATCCAGAAGGCCATGGACCAGGCGCGTCGCAACATGGTCAAGGTGAACCTCACCAGTGGCACTCTGCAGTACCCGGTCAAGGCCCGTCACGGCGCCTCCAAGGTGTACATGCAGCCCGCCTCCGAGGGTACCGGGATCATCGCCGGCGGTGCCATGCGCTCCGTGCTCGAATTGGCCGGCGTGCACAACGTCCTGGCCAAGTGCTACGGCTCCACCAACCCGGTGAACGTGGTGCGGGCGACCGTCAATGGTCTGGCCTCCCTGCAGTCGCCGGAAGACGTGGCCGCCAAGCGCGGTCTGCCTGTCGAAGCGATCACGGGATAAGCACCATGTCAGCAGCGATCAAGGTTACCCAGACCCGCAGCACCATCGGCGTACTGGCCAAGCACAAGGCCACCATGAAGGGCCTCGGCCTGCGTCGCATCGGTCACACGGTTGAACTGGAAGACACCCCTGCCGTCCGCGGCATGATCCACAAGGTCAACTACCTTGTGCGAGTTGAGGGAGAGTAATCCATGAAACTCAATAGTCTGAGCCCGGCACCGGGCTCCAAGCACGCCGAGAAGCGCGTCGGCCGTGGTATCGGCTCCGGTCTGGGCAAGACCGGCGGCCGTGGCCACAAGGGCCTCAAGTCGCGCAGCGGCGGCAGCGTGAAGCCCGGTTTCGAGGGCGGTCAGATGCCGCTGCAGCGGCGCCTGCCCAAGTTCGGCTTCACGTCCGCGAAGTCGCTGGTTTCCCAGGAAGTCCGCCTGGCCGAGTTGGGTCGGGTCGCCGGTGACGACGTCACCCTGGACACCCTCAAGGAAGCCAACGTGCTGAAGGATGCCACCAAGCATGCCAAGGTGATCCTGTCCGGCGAACTGAACAAGGCGGTCACGGTCCGCGGCATCAAGGTCACCAAGGGTGCCCGTGCCGCGATCGAAGCCGCCGGCGGCAAGGTAGAGGACTAAATGGCCAAGTCAGGAAACATGCCGGCGATGGGCAGCGGTCTGGGTGAACTCTGGGCGCGTCTGCGCTTCGTGCTTCTCGCCATCGTGGTCTACCGTATCGGTGCCCACATCCCCGTTCCCGGTATCAATCCTGACCAGCTTGCTGCCTTGTTCAGGGAGCAGCAGGGTACCATCCTGGGCATGTTCAACATGTTCTCGGGGGGCGCCCTGGAGCGCATGAGTATCATGGCGCTGGGCATCATGCCCTACATCTCAGCGTCGATCATCATGCAGTTGATGACCGCTGTCTCGCCGCAGCTCGAGCAGCTGAAGAAGGAAGGTGAGGCCGGCCGCCGCAAGATTAGCCAGTACACGCGCTACGGCACCGTGCTGCTGGCCCTGGTCCAGGCCACCGGCATGTCGGTGGGCCTGGCCAGCCAGGGTATCGCCTACACGGCCGACTTCAGCTTCTACTTCACTGCCATCGTGACCTTCGTCACCGGGGCGGTGTTCCTGATGTGGCTGGGCGAACAGATCACCGAGAAGGGCATCGGCAACGGCATATCGCTGCTTATCTTCTCCGGTATCGTCGCCGGTCTGCCGGGTGCCGTGGGGCAGGCCTTCGAGCTGGCCCGCAACGAGGGTGCCTGGAACGTGCTGCCGCTACTGGCCCTCACCGTGCTGGGCGTGGCCACCGTGGCCTTCGTGGTCTTCATCGAGCGTGGCCAGCGCCGCCTCACCGTGAACTATCCACGTCGCCAGGTCGGCAACAAGATGTATGCCGGTCAGAGCAGCTACCTGCCACTCAAGGTCAACATGGCGGGCGTGATTCCGGCGATCTTTGCCTCGAGTATCCTGCTGTTCCCGGCTTCACTCGGACAGTGGGTCGGTGCCGGCGAAGGCATGGAATGGCTGCAGCGTGCGTCCCAGGCCTTGGGTCCGGGGCAGCCACTGTACATCTTGCTTTTCGGTGCGGCGGTGGTATTCTTCTGCTTCTTTTACACAGCGCTGGTCTTCAACCCCAAGGATGTCGCTGACAACCTCAAGAAGTCAGGGGCCTTCCTGCCGGGTATTCGCCCTGGTGAGCAGACCGCTCGCTACATCGACAAGGTCATGACCCGTCTGACCTTGTTCGGTGCCCTCTACATCACTGCGGTTTCCCTGATGCCTCAGTTCCTGATCGTGGCCTGGAACGTGCCGTTCTTCTTCGGCGGTACCTCACTGTTGATCGTGGTAGTGGTCATCATGGATTTCATGGCCCAGGTGCAATCGCACCTCATGTCGAACCAGTACGAGTCGGTGATGAAGAAGTCTAACCTGAAAGGCTACGGTAGCGGCGGCATCATGCGCTGAGGCGCCGCTGGCGATTTGGTGCGCCGCGAGCTGGGTTTCGGCTCGCGGCGCGAGCCAACTTTGGAGATGGAACGATGAAAGTTCGAGCTTCCGTGAAGAAAATGTGCCGCAACTGCAAGATCATTCGTCGCAATGGCGCCGTGCGCGTCATCTGCATCGAACCGCGGCACAAGCAGCGTCAGGGTTGATCCTGAGGCTGCACTGAACCGGGTGCCGGCATGCCTCTTGTCCTCGAGCGAGGAAAGGGGTATGCTGTTGCGCCTTTTGTAGATGATTAATCGAGCAAGCCGCTCAAATTTCGGAGTAAGCTGATGGCCCGTATTGCAGGCGTCAATATCCCGGACAACAAGCATGCGGCGATCTCGCTGACCTATATCTTCGGGATTGGCCGTACGCGCGCTCAGGGCATCTGTGCCGCGACCGGCATCGCGCCGACCACCAAGATCCAGGAGCTGTCCAGTGAAGATCTGGATACCCTGCGGTCCGAAGTCGGCAAGTACACCGTGGAAGGTGACCTGCGTCGTGATGTCACGCTTAACATCAAGCGTCTCATGGACCTGGGTTGCTATCGTGGTCTGCGTCATCGTCGTGGTCTTCCGCTGCGTGGTCAGCGTACCAAGACCAATGCGCGTACCCGCAAGGGCCCGCGCAAGCCGATCCGCAAATAACACGCACGTTCTGGCGTAAAGACAGGAATAGACATCAACATGGCTAACCCGCGTAGCAACCGTAAAAAGGTTAAAAAGCAGGTAGTGGATGCCATCGCGCATATCCACGCCTCTTTTAACAACACGATCATTACGATCACAGACCGCCAGGGCAACGCCCTTTCCTGGGCGACTGCCGGTGGTTCGGGTTTTCGTGGTTCTCGCAAGAGCACCCCGTTCGCTGCTCAAGTGGCAAGCGAGCGTGCAGCGACCGCTGCAGCCGAGTATGGTGTGAAAAACGTCGACGTGCTGGTCAAGGGCCCCGGTCCTGGCCGTGAATCCGCCGTGCGCGCGCTCAATGCCGCCGGCTTCCGCGTGCAAAGCATCACCGACGCGACGCCCATTCCCCACAATGGCTGCCGTCCGCCGAAGAAACGCCGCGTTTAAGGAGACAGATTCATGGCTCGTTACATTGGACCGAAGTGCAAACTGTCTCGTCGTGAGGGGACCGACCTCTTCCTCAAGAGCGGTATCACTCCCTTCGAGAAGAAGTGCAAATCCGAGCAGATTCCGGGTGTGCACGGCCAGCGCCGTCAGCGTCTTTCCGACTACGGCTTGCAGCTTCGCGAGAAGCAGAAAGTACGTCGCATGTACGGCGTACTCGAGAAGCAGTTCCGCAACTACTACAAGGAAGCGGCCCGCCTGAAGGGCGCGACCGGCGAGTTGTTGCTGCAGCTTCTCGAATCCCGACTGGACAACGTCGTCTACCGCATGGGCTTCGGCTCCACGCGTTCCGAGGCACGTCAGCTGGTCAGCCACAAGGCGATCGCCGTCAACGGCAAGACCGTCAACGTGGCCTCCTACCAGGTCAAGGCCGGTGACGTGGTCGCCGTGCGCGAGAAGGCGAAGAACCAGGCGCGCATCCAGACTTCCCTGGCCATCGCCGCCAACCGCGGCGACGTGGTGTGGGTCGAGACCGATGCCAAGAAGATGGAAGGCACTTTCAAGGCCCTGCCCGAACGCGGTGACCTGTCTGCCGACATCAACGAAAACCTGATCGTCGAGCTGTACTCCAAGTAAGCGGCGCCCGCGTCGTGCCGCTCCCCGTCCGCGGGGGGCGGCCCAGAGTACCGACAATCCGTTTGGCAGCCTGAAAGGTGTTCATATGCAGCGTTCAGTGACAGAGTTTCTCCGTCCTCGCGACATCAAGGTCGAAGAGATCAGCGCACACCACGCCAAGATCGTGCTCGAGCCCTTCGAGCGGGGCTTCGGCCACACGCTGGGGAATGCCCTGCGTCGCATCCTGCTCTCGTCCATGCCCGGCTCTGCCGTGGTGGAGGTCGAGATCGCCGGTGTCGAACACGAGTACAGCGCGATCGAGGGCGTCCAGGAAGATGTCATCGAAATCCTCCTGAACCTCAAGGACGTGGCGCTCCGGATGCACAGCCGCGACGAGGCAGTGCTCTCGCTGAACAAGCAGGGGCCCGCCGTCGTGACGGCAGGGGACATCGCCCTCGACCATGATGTCGAGATCGTCAACCCCGAGCATGTCATCGCCCACGTCAACGAGGGGTCCGAGCTGAAGATGCAGCTCAAGGTCGCTCGCGGCCGCGGCTACGAGCCGGCGGACGTGCGTGGCGATGCCGACGACGAGTCGCGCGCCATCGGTCGCCTGCAGCTGGATGCTACCTTCAGCCCCGTGCGCCGGGTTTCCTACAGCGTCGAGGCCGCGCGTGTCGAACAGCGCACCGACCTCGACAAGCTGATCATCAACCTGGAAACCGACGGCACCCTGGATCCGGAAGAGGCGATCCGTCGCAGCGCGACCATCCTGCAAGAGCAGCTGGCCGCGTTCGTCGACCTGGAAGCCGACAAGGAACAGGAAGTGGTGGAGGAAGAGGATCATATCGATCCGATCCTGCTGCGCCCCGTAGACGATCTCGAGTTGACCGTTCGCAGCGCCAACTGCCTGAAGGCCGAGAACATCTACTATATCGGAGATCTGATCCAGCGCACCGAGGTGGAGCTGCTGAAGACCCCCAATCTCGGCAAGAAGTCCCTGAATGAGATCAAGGACGTGTTGGCCGCCCGCGGGCTTTCCCTGGGCATGCGGCTGGAGAACTGGCCGCCGGCAAGCCTGAAGGACGACAAGGCCTCCGCGTGAGCCTCGACTCGAGTCCCAGTTTGGTAAGGAATCACAACCATGCGTCATCGTAAGAGTGGTCGTCACCTGAATCGCACCAGCTCGCACCGCCAGGCCATGTTCAAGAACATGTCCGTCTCGCTGGTCGAGCACGAAGTGATCAAGACAACCCTGCCCAAGGCCAAGGAACTGCGTCGCGTCATCGAGCCGCTGATCACCCTGGCCAAGCAGGACAGCGTTGCCAATCGTCGTCTGGCCTTCAGCCGCACCCGCTCGAAGGAAGCGGTCGGCAAGCTCTTCAACGAGCTGGGTCCGCGTTACGCCGAGCGTCCGGGTGGCTACATCCGTATTCTCAAGTGCGGCTTCCGCA
Organism: Halomonas sp. 11-S5; assembly: GCF_029889825.1. Taxonomy (NCBI): domain Bacteria; kingdom Pseudomonadati; phylum Pseudomonadota; class Gammaproteobacteria; order Oceanospirillales; family Halomonadaceae; genus Halomonas; species Halomonas sp. 11-S5. The sequence goes on along the minus strand of NZ_JARANW010000015.1, from coordinate 44,321 downwards.
CCGGCGATAACGCCCCCATGGCCTTCGTCGAACTGGTTGACCGTCCGGTCGTCGAGGAAGCCGCCGCCGAGGAGTGATCCTCGACCGGCCTTCCGCCAGTGGCACGCCAAACCGGCTCCTCAAGGGGAGCCGGTTTTTTCGTCGTATGGGTCTGCCTCGTTGACCTGAATCGCAGCTTCCCCGGCGCCAGGTCTGCGCGGGGGCGCTGTGAACCCTTCCCTGGGCGCTACCGATGCCATCCCTGGCATAGGACCCCCGCTCCGACCTGTCCCCGGCGCTGCTCGCCATCTTGACGGCTTCAAGCTTAAAGCTTTCGGCTCGCTGTCAGGCGGTGGTCTCCGGCTCCGCCTTGCTGGCCTTGGCGCGCTCCAGCAGCGGCTTGAGGAAGCGGCCGGTGTGCGACGCTTCCATGCGCGCCACCTGCTCGGGGGTGCCCTCGGCGATGATGCGCCCGCCGCCGGAGCCGCCCTCGGGGCCGAGGTCGATCAGCCAGTCGGCGGTCTTGATCACGTCCAGGTTGTGCTCGATCACCACGATGGTGTTGCCGTGGTCGCGCAGGCGGTGCAGCACCGTGAGCAACTGGCGGATGTCCTCGAAGTGCAGGCCGGTGGTCGGCTCGTCGAGGATGTAGAGGGTCTTGCCGGTATCGCGCTTGGCCAGCTCCCGGGCCAGCTTGACCCGCTGGGCCTCGCCACCGGATAGCGTCGTGGCGCTCTGCCCCAGGCGGATGTAGGAGAGCCCCACGTCGAGCAGGGTCTGCAGCCGTCGGGCGATGGCGGGTACCGGCGAGAAGAACGCCAGCGCTTCCTCGACGGTCATCGCGAGGACCTCGTGGATGCTCTTGCCCTTGTAGGCGATCTCCAGGGTCTCGCGGTTGTAGCGCTTGCCCTTGCAGACGTCGCAGGGCACATAGATGTCGGGCAGGAAGTGCATCTCCACCTTGATCATGCCTTCGCCCTGGCACGCCTCACAGCGCCCGCCCTTGACGTTGAAGGAGAAGCGTCCCGGCTTGTAGCCCCGCGAGCGCGCCTCCTGGGTGCCGGCGAACAGCTCGCGGATGGGCGTGAAAATGCCGGTGTAGGTCGCCGGATTGGAGCGCGGGGTGCGGCCGATGGGGCTCTGGTCGATATCGATCACCTTGTCGAGGTGATCGAGGCCCTCGATACGCTCATGGACCTCCGGCGTCAGGCTGGTGGCGCGGTTGAGCTCGCGGGCGGCGATGGGCATCAGGGTGGCGTTGATCAGTGTCGACTTGCCGGAGCCGGAGACGCCGGTGATGCACACGAACAGCCCCAGCGGGAGCGTGAGGGTGACGTCCTGGAGGTTGTTGCCGCGGGCGCCGGTCAGGCGCACCACTTTCTCCGGGTTGCCGGGAATGCGCCAGGGCGGGATCTCGATGCGCCGGGTGCCGGCGAGGTACTGGCCGGTCAGCGACTCGGGGTTGGCGATGATCTCCTGCGGGGTACCCTGGGCGACGATGCGCCCGCCATGGACGCCGGCGCCGGGGCCGATATCGAGCACGTGGTCGGCGGCGCGGATGGCCTCCTCGTCGTGCTCGACCACGATCACGGTGTTGCCCAGGTCGCGCAGGCGCTCCAGGGTCTGCAGCAGGCGGTCATTGTCGCGCTGGTGCAGGCCGATGGAGGGCTCGTCGAGGATGTACATCACCCCCACCAGGCCGGCGCCGATCTGGCTGGCCAGGCGGATGCGCTGCGCCTCGCCGCCGGAGAGGGTCTCGGCGCTGCGCTCCAGGTTCAGGTAGTCGAGCCCCACGTTGACCAGGAACTCCAGGCGGGCGTGGATCTCGTTGACGATCTTGACGGCGATCTCGCCCTTGCGGCCGGGCAGGCTGAGCGCGCCGAAGTAGCTCAGGGCCTCGCCGATGGGCAGGTGGACCAGCTGGGGCAGGGTGCGGTCGTCGATGAAGACGTGGCGTGCCTCGCGACGCAGCCGCGAGCCGTGGCAGGTGGGGCAGGGCTGCACGGCGATGTGGCGCGCCAGGTCCTCGCGCACCATGCTCGACTCGGTCTCGCGATAGCGGCGCTGCATGTTGGGCAGCACGCCCTCGAAGGGGTGCTCGCGGGTGACCTTGCGGCCGCGGTCGTTGACGTAGCTGAAGGCGATATCGTCGCTGCCGCTGCCATGCAGGATCACCTCGCGCTCGTGGCGCGCCAGGTCCTGCCAGGGAGTCTCCAGGGTGAAGCGGTAATGGTCGGCCACGGCCTGCAGCTGGTTGAAGTAGTAGACGCTGCGACGGTCCCAGCCCTTGATCACCCCCTCGGCCAGCGACAGCTCCGGGTGGCTGATCAGCTTGTCGGGGTCGAAGACCTGCTGCACGCCCAGGCCGTCGCAGGTCGGGCAGGCGCCCGCCGGGTTGTTGAAGGAGAACATGCGCGGCTCGAGCTCGGCGATCGAGTAGCCGCACACCGGGCAGGCGAAGCGTGCCGAGAAGGCGATGTCCTCGTGCTCGCCGTCCATGAAGTGGACCGTGGCCACGCCGTCGGCCAGGTTGAGGGCCGTCTCGAAGGACTCCGCCAGGCGCTGTTGCAGGCCGTCACGCACCTTGAGGCGATCGACCACCACGTTGATGTCGTGCTTCTTGTTCTTGTCGAGCGGGGCGATGTCGTCGAGCTCCAGCACCTGGCCGTCGACCATGGCGCGCACGAAGCCCTGGGCGCGCAGTTCGGCGAGCAGCTGCAGGTGCTCGCCCTTGCGCCCCTTGATCACCGGGGCCAGCAGCATCAGTTTGCTGCCCTCGGGCAGGGCCAGCACCTGGTCGACCATCTGCGAGACGGTCTGGGCCTCGAGGTCCTCGCCGTGCTCCGGGCAGCGCGGGGTACCGGCGCGGGCGAACAGCAGGCGCAGGTAGTCGTAGATCTCGGTGATGGTGCCCACGGTGGAGCGCGGGTTGTGGGAGGTGGACTTCTGCTCGATGGAGATCGCCGGAGAGAGCCCCTCGATATGGTCGACGTCGGGCTTCTCCATCATCGACAGGAATTGGCGCGCGTAGGTGGAGAGCGATTCCACGTAGCGGCGCTGGCCCTCGGCATAGAGGGTATCGAAGGCCAGCGACGACTTGCCCGAGCCGGAGAGCCCGGTGACCACGATCAGCTTGTCGCGTGGCAGATCGACGTCGATGTTCTTCAGGTTGTGGGTGCGGGCACCCCTGACCAGAATTGTGTCCATTCCCACCTCGCCGGACGCGGCAAAAGCTCGATTATACGGGGCGGGCCGCACCGGCGGCAAAGCGCGGGTCGCCATCGGCTTTCCCTGCAGGCCGGCGAGCCGCTAGAATATGCGGTCCACGTCCGGGCCCGAGGGGCCGTCCACGGAAGTTCGAACCGCCATGCGAAAGGTCTCAGGACTGTTGTTAGCCACCGAGCGCCGCGCCATTATCGGGTTGGCGGGGCTCTATGCCACGCGCATGCTGGGCCTGTTCATGGTGCTGCCGGTGCTGGCCCTGTATGCCGATGACCTGCGGGGGGCGACGCCGCTGCTGGTCGGCCTGGCGCTGGGGATCTACGGCCTCACCCAGGCAGTGCTGCAGATCCCCTTTGGCCTGCTCTCCGACCGCCTGGGGCGCAAGCCGGTGATCGCCGCCGGTCTGGTGCTGTTCCTGCTCGGCAGCATGGTGGCCGCCGGCGCCGACTCCATCGGCGGGGTGATCCTGGGGCGCTGCCTGCAGGGTAGCGGCGCCGTGGCCGCGGCCATCATGGCGCTGCTCGCCGACCAGACCCGCGAGCAGGTGCGCACCGCCGCCATGGCCACCATCGGGCTCTCCATCGGCGTGGCCTTCGCCGTGGCCATGGTACTCGGCCCCTGGCTCGCCGCGGGCTTCGGCCTGGCGGGGGTCTTCTGGTCCACCGCGGCGCTGGCGGCCCTGGGCCTGGTGGTACTGTGGAAGCTGGTGCCGCCGGCGCCGCGTCGGGTGCGCCACCGCGACGTGGGCATGGACCGCGGCCAGCTGCGTGGCATCTTCACGCACGGTGACCTGTGGCGCATGGATATCTCGATCTTCGCTTTGCACCTGGTGCTGATGGCGATCTTCGTCGCCGTGCCCTTCCGGCTGGTCGAGGCAGGCATCGCCGTCGAGCGCCATGGCCTCACTTACCTGGGCATCATGCTGCTGGCCTTCGTGGCCATGGTGCCGCTGGTGATCATCGCCGAGAAGTGGCGGCGCATGAAGGCCATGTGCCTGTTGGCGATCGCCGGCATCACCCTGAGCCTGTTCGGGCTAGCCGGCCTGGGCGACGGGTTCCCGGCGCTGTTCGGCTGGCTGCTGCTGTTTTTCATCGCCTTCAACCTGCTCGAGGCCACCCTGCCGTCGATGCTCAGCAAGCTGGCGCCGGCCGGCGCCAAGGGCACCGCCATGGGCATCTACTCCACCAGCCAGTTCCTCGGGGCCTTCCTGGGCGGGGTGCTGGGGGGCGCCCTGGTGCAGCAGTGGGGGCTTTCCGCGGTGTTCGTCGGCTGCGGCCTGGTGGGCCTGGCCTGGCTGGCGGCGATGGCCGGCATGGCGCCCCCCCGCCACCTGACCAGCGAGGTGGTGGCGCTCGACGACAACGAGCAGCAAGATGCCCTGGACACCCTGATGGCGCGTTTCGCCGAGGTGGCCGGGGTGGAAGACGTGCTGGTCGTCCCCGAGGAGCGCCTGGCCTACCTCAAGGTGGATCGCCAGCGTCTCGACGAGCAGGCCCTGGCACGCCTCACCGGTTCCGGGAATCACCACAGCGGCGCCTGAGCCGCGTATGATCCTTACAACGTATCTCATGACAGCAAGGAGTCCCTCATGGCCCGTGGCATCAACAAAGTCATCCTGATCGGCAACCTGGGCCAGGATCCGGAGGTGCGTTTCACACCCTCCGGCACCGCCGTTGCCAATCTCAACCTGGCCACCACCGATACCTGGATGGACAAGCAGAGCGGCCAGCGCCAGGAGCGCACCGAATGGCACCGGATCGTGCTGTTCAACAAGACCGCCGAGATCGCCCAGCAGTACCTCAAGAAGGGCAGCAAGGTCTATATCGAGGGCCGCCTGCAGACCCGCAAGTGGCAGGACCAGAACGGCCAGGACAAGTACAGCACCGAGATCGTCGCCAACGATATGCAGATGCTGGACTCCCGCGGCGGTGACGGTGGTGGTCAGTACGGAGGTCAGCAGGGCGGCCGCCAGTATGGCGGTCAGCCCCAGCAGGGTGGTCAGCAGCAGGGAGGCAACTTCGGCGGTGGTCAGCCCCAGCAGGGTGGCTACGGCAACGCCCCGCAGCAGGGTGGCAACGTCGCTGGTGACCAACCCCAGCGTCCTGCTCCGCAGCCCGCTCCCCCGCAGCAGGGTGGCGGCCAGCAGCAGGGCGGCAACTACGGTGCCCCGGACCCGGGCAGCTTCGACGATTTCGATGATGAGATCCCGTTCTAACCAGGGGCCAGCCGAGGAGGTGCCGTGAAGCTGCTGATTCTGGAGGCCGGGCACTGCCTGAGCCTGGCGCTGGCCCGCGAGGCCAACCGGCGCAGCGACACCGAGCTCACCATCGAGCCGGGTCTTGCGCCCACGCCCCAGCTGCTCGAGGAGCTGCGCCCGGATGCGCTGGTGATCCCGCCGCTGTCGCGGCCGATCACCGCCGAGCCGGCGGCCGTCACGGCCCATGCCGAGGCGGTCGAGGCCTGCATGGAGGCCTGCCGCGAGGCGGACACCCCGCTGGTATGGTGCGTCTCCGACCAGCTCTACGAGGATGGCCTCGATGTTCCCATCGACGAGCACGTGATCCCCGAGCCCCGCGACGACAGCCTGCGGCGACTGATACGCACTGGCGACCGGATCCGTGCCGAATACCCTCGACACCTGATCGTGCGCCTGGGGCCGCTGTTCGCCCTGGAGGGCAGCCAGGCCTGGCTCAGCGAGCTGCTCGACACCCTGGTGGATGGCGGCGAGGTGCGTGCCGAGTCCGATGTGATCTTCTGCCCGACATCGGCGGATGCCGTGGCCATGGCGCTGATCGGCATGCTCCAGCAGCAGCACTGCGGGGCCGAGGCCTGGGGCAGCTACCACCTGGCCGGTACCGAGCCGGTGAGTGCCTACACCTTCGTCTCCATGGTGCGCACCCAGCTCACCACGCGGCTCGAGGGGCGTGGTGAACGGGTTGCGCTGGGCGGCGTCAAGGCGCTGAACCACCACCATGACCAGCCGCTGCGTCGGGTGCTCAACTGCCGGCGGGTGCTGGACGTGTTCGGCGTCCACCAGAAGCCCTGGCGCCTGGAGGTCGGGCGCATGCTGGATACCTGGTGCCTGGCCAGGGACGACGTCAAGGCGGCAGAGGAGTCGATGCCACGATGAATGTGATCCGCAGCCTGGTCTTCTATGCCGGCTACTTCCTGGCCATGCTGGTCAGTGGCGTGCTCTTCCTGCCGCCGGCGCCCTTCCTGCCGCTGCGCTCCCGCTATCGCTTGCTCAACCTCTACAATCACTTCATCATCGCCTGGTTTCGCCTGGCCTGCGGGGTGCGCTACGACTTCCGCGGCCATGAGCGATTACCCGACGGCCCCTGCGTCATCCTCGCCAACCACCAATCCGAGTGGGAGACCGTCTACCTGCAGCTGCTGCATCCGCCGGTCTGCACGGTGCTCAAGCGGGAGCTGCTGAACATCCCGATCTTCGGCTGGGGGCTGCAGCTGTTGCATCCCATCGCCCTGGACCGCAGCAAGCCCGCCCGGGCCATGAAGCAGGTGCTCACCCAGGGCAAGTCCCGGCTCGACGAGGGGCTCTCGGTGCTGATCTTCCCCGAGGGGACCCGGGTGGCACCGGGAAGCCGGCGTCGCTACAGCAAGAGTGGTGTGGTGATCGCCTGTCGCGCCGGGGTGCCGGTGGTGCCGGTGGCCCACAACGCCGGGGAGCGCTGGCCGGGACGTCACTGGGTCAAGCGCCCGGGGCGCCTGTCGCTGGAGGTGGGCGAGCCCATCGAGACCGCCGGCCGTACCTCTGAGGAGGTGCTGGTCGAGGTGGAGGCGTGGATCGAGGCCCGGCTGGCCGAGATCTCCGAGGTGCCGCGCCCGGCCACGGCCGAACCGGCGGCCACCGAGAAGCCCCTGGCCTGACGCTGACCGGCCACGCAACGCAAGAGGCGCCCCTAAGGGGCGCCTCTTGCGTTGCGTGCGGAGCGCGACGGATCAGTCGCGGACCTTCTCCAGCACCAGGCAGGCGTTGGTACCGCCGAAGCCGAAGCTGTTGGAGAGTACGCGCTCGACCTTCACGCCGTCGCGGCGCTGGGTGACGATATCGAAGCCGTCGGCCTGTTCGTCGAGGGACTCGATGTTGGCGGAGGCGGCGATGAAGTCGTGCTCCATCATCAGCAGCGAGTAGATCGCTTCCTGCACGCCGGTGGCGCCCAGGGAGTGGCCGGTCAACGACTTGGTGGAGCTCATCGCCGGCGTAGTGTCGCCGAAGACCTCGCGGATCGCCTTGAGCTCGGCCACATCGCCCACTGGCGTCGAGGTTCCGTGGGTGTTGATGTAGTCGATCTTGCCATCGACGCCGGCCATGGCCTGGCGCATACAGCGCATCGCGCCCTCGCCGGAGGGAGCGACCATGTCGTAGCCATCGGAGGTGGCGCCGTAGCCGGTCACCTCGGCATAGATCTTCGCGCCGCGGGCGCGGGCGTGCTCCAGCTCCTCGAGTACCAGCATGCCGCCGCCGCCGGCGATGACGAAGCCGTCGCGGGCCTGGTCATAGGGCCGGGAGGCCTTGTCGGGGGTGTTGTTGTAGTGGGTCGAGAGCGCTCCCATGGCATCGAACAGGCAGGAGAGGGTCCAGTGCTCCTCTTCGCCGCCGCCGGCGAAGACTACGTCCTGCTTGCCCATCTGGATCTGCTCCATGGCACTGCCGATGCAGTGGGCCGAGGTGGCGCAGGCCGAGGAGATGGAGTAGTTGACGCCCTTGATCCGGAACGGGGTTGCCAGGCAGGCCGAGACGGTGCTGCCCATGGTGCGGGTGACCCGGTAGGGACCCACGCGGCGCAGCCCCTTCTCGCGCAACAGGTCGGCGGCCTCCACCTGGTTGGCGCTGGAGGCGCCGCCGGAGCCGGCGATCAGCCCGGTACGTTCGCTGGAGACCTGCTCCGGGGCTAACCCCGAGTCCTCGATGGCCTGGGCCATGGAGACATAGGCGAAGGCCGCGGCGTCGCCCATGAAGCGACGCAGCTTGCGGTCGATCAGGACGTCCAGGTCGATGTCGACGCTGCCGGCCACCTGGCTGCGGAAGCCCCGCTCGGCGTAGTCTTCCTTGAAGCGAATACCCGAGCGCCCGTTCCTGAGCGCGTCCAGAACCTGTTGTGCGTCATTGCCCAGGCAGGACACGATGCCCAGGCCGGTGACTACCACTCGTCGCATGGGAGCCTCCTGTTCAGAAATTCGCGGTGGAGGTGAACAGGCCGACGCGCAGGTCGTTGGCCTGGTAGATGTCGCGGCCGTCGACGGATACGGTGCCGTCTGCCATGCCCAGGATCAGGCGCCGGGTGATGATGCGCTTGATGTTGATGCGGTAGGTGACCTTGCGGGCCTCGGGCAGGATCTGGCCACTGAACTTGACATCGCCGCAGCCCAGGGCGCGGCCGCGGCCGGGGTGGCCGAGCCAGCCCAGGTAGAAGCCCACCAGTTGCCACATGGCGTCCAGGCCCAGGCAGCCGGGCATCACCGGATCGCCGGGGAAGTGACAGCCGAAGAACCACAGGTCGGGGTGGATATCCAACTCGGCGATCAGCTCGCCCTTGCCGTGATCCCCGCCTTCCTCGTGGATGTGCATGATGCGATCGAGCATCAGCATGTTGGGGGCCGGCAACTGGGCATTGCCCGGACCGAACAGCTCGCCGCGTGAGCAGGCCAGCAGTTCTTCGTGATCAAAGGAGTGTTGCTTGGTCACTGAATCGTTCCGAGAGTCGAGATTGATGTGTGCCGAAAGCGGCCTGGGCCGCCGGGCGGCTGTGCCTAGTCTACTGTCCACACTCGATGAATGCACGCCGAACGGATTCGAGGGGAATCCCCTGCGACCCGATCGCCATGACGCGGCAAGGGGTTCAGATTTTCGCGTGGCAGCCGATAGGTCATGCATGCTCCTGGTCATGCCGGGACATGATTCCATCCACCAAGTGAGCGTCAGCCCTCCATGTGGCCAGCCTTCTCCCTCAATCGTCCCATGCCCTGGGTGGCGCTCTCGGCCTTCTCGGCCAGTCTCTGGCTGCCCGGCATTCCGCTGCGCCTGGCCGCGGCCGTCCTGGTCGTCCTCGGCCTGCTGGATGCCTGGCGCCAGGTGCGCCTGGTGCACCAAAGGGCTCGCCTCGGCGAGGAGGCCCTCTCCCTCTCGGAGGAGGGCGTCATCATCACCGATGCCGCCAACCGCATCGAGGCCGTCAACCCGGCCTTCACCCGCATCACCGGCTACACCCTGGACGAGGTCCGCGGCATTTCTGCCAGCTCCCTGGCGGCACCGCGTCATGACAAGGCATTCTTCGAGCGCTATTGGCAGGCCCTGTGGACCACTGGCGGCTGGCAGGGGGAGATCTGGAGCCGGCGCAAGCAGGGCGACGAGTATCCCGAATGGCTGCGCGTCCGAGCCGTCCATGACGAGGCAGGTCGCATCACCCACCATGTCTGCCTGTTTACCGATATCTCTGTCCACAAGGCCCGGGAGAGGGATCTTCAGCGGATCGGCTTCGAGGACCCGCTCACCGGCCTGCCCAACCGCCGGCGACTGCATGACCTGCTGGCCTCCCGTCTCCGTCACCTGCGGGCGGGCGAGAGCCTGGACATGGCGCTGATCGACATCGATGGCTTCAAGGAGATCAACGACGGCATCGGCGTCGAGCTCGGCGACCGGCTGCTATCGCACTTCGGGCAGCGGCTGGCCAGGCACGCGGCCGGCGGCGTGGTCGGTCGGTTGGGGGGCGACGAGTTCATGGTGATCCGCACCACGACGCAGAGCGATCATGACACCTGGATCAAGGGGCTCCAGCACCATCTGGGTCAACCCTTCGAAATCGACCGGCACAGCCTCCGGCTGGGGCTGACGATAGGCAGCTGCCGCTCCCCCGAGGATGGCCGCGAGGCCGATGTGCTCTTCCAGCGGCTGGAGTCGGCCCTCTTCGGTGCCAAGCGCAACGGTCGCAATCACAGCCTGCGTTTCCGCCCCGCCCTGGATGTCCAGGATAGCCCGCAGCTCGGCCTGCTCAATGACCTCCGCAACGCCCTAGCCATCGGCGGCCAGCTCGAACTGCACTTCCAGCCGCAGTATCGACTGGAAGATGACAGCCTGGCCGGGCTGGAGGCGCTGCTGCGCTGGCGGCACCCCCGGGACGGCATGATCTCCCCCGGCGACTTCATCCCGCTGGCCGAGCGCCACGGCCTGATGTCGACGCTGGGCGACTGGGTAATCGACCAGGCCCTCGCTCAGCTCGCTCACTGGCAGAAGACGGGGATGCCCGAGGCGATGGTATGGATCAACATCTCGGCCATGCAGCTCTTCCAGGGGGATCTGGAGACCGCGCTCGCCACCGGGCTGGCCCGCCATCGGGTGCCGGCCCGGCTGCTGGGCCTGGAGCTGACCGAATCGGTCCTGCTCGACGAGCGTGCCGGCGATATCGCCCCGCGGCTGGAACGGCTGCGACGGCAGGGGCATCAGGTCGCCATCGACGATTTCGGCACCGGCTATTCTTCCCTGGGGTACCTCAAGCACTTGCCGCTGGACAAGCTCAAGCTCGACCGTGCGTTTATCCAGGCGCTGCCCGATGACCGCGCCGACGCGTCCATCGTCTGTGCCGTCCTAGCCATGGCCCGGGGGCTCGAGCTGGAGGTGATCGCGGAAGGCGTCGAGACCGAGGCGCAGCGTGACTTCCTCTTCGCCCAGGGCTGTGCCCAGGTCCAGGGGTTCTTCTATGCCAGGCCCCTGCCGGCGGCGCGCCTGGAGGCCCAGTGGCGGGAGCAGGCCTCAGGGAGCCGGTCTGCTCAGGGCCGGCGCCTTGCCGAGGCGTCCGCTTAGCACCAGGCAGAGCGGATCACGCCGCGCCGGTGAGCGGGGCCGGCCGGGCGCCGGGCTTGGCCAGCAGCAGCTGGCAGGTGCCGATGGTGCGCTCCAGGAAACCGCCCTCGCAGTAGCACAGGTAGTAGCGCCACATGCGGATGAAGCGCTCGTCGTAGCCGAGCCGGCGTACGGTCTCCAGGCTCGCCTCGAAGCGGTGGCGCCACTCGCGCAGGGTGCGGGCGTAGTGCAGGCCGATCTCGTCCAGGTCGATGACGTTGAGCGAGGTATGGTGCGTCAGGCCATCGAGGATAGCGTGGTGCGAGGGCAGGAAGCCCCCCGGGAAGATATGACGCTTGATGAAGTCCATCTCGCGCTTGGCCGCCTCGTAGCGCTGGTCACGAATGGTGATCGCCTGCAGCATGGCCTGGCCGTCATCGGTCAGCAGCCGGTCCAGCGTCGCCAGGTAAGTGCCGAGGTACTGGTGACCCACCGCCTCGATCATCTCCACCGAGATCAGCCGGTCGAAGCGCCCCTCCAGCTGGCGATAGTCCTGCTGCAGCAGGGTGATGCGCTCGCCCAGCCCCTCCTCCTCGATGCGCTGTGCCGTGAAGGCGTGCTGCTCCGCGGAGATGGTGGTGGTGGTGACGCGACAGCCGCGGGTCTTCGCCGCGTGGATGGCCAGCCCGCCCCAGCCGGTGCCGATTTCCAGCAGGTGGTGGTGGGCCTGGACGTCGAGCTTCTCGAGCATCAGGTCGAGCTTGTGGGACGAGGCCTCCTCGAGGCTCGCCTCGGCGTGGGGGAAGACCGCGCTCGAGTACATGCGGTGCTCGCGGTCGAGGAAGGTGGAGAAGAGCGCGTTGCCGATGTCGTAGTGGGCGGCGATGTTGCGCTTCGAGCCGCTCAGGCTGTTGCGCTGCAGGCGGTAGAGGCCGCCCAGCAGCCAGCGGCCGAGGCGCGCCGGGCCATTCTCGATCTCGCCGTTGACCCGCTCCAGGTTGGCGGCGAACAGCCGCACCAGGGCCACCGGGTCGTCGGCGTCCCAGTCGCCGTCCATGTAGGCCTCGGCGGCCCCCACGGTGCCGCCCAGGGCCAGGCGCTTCCAGGCGCGGTGGTGGCGCACCACCAGCGTCACGCGCAGCGCGCCGCCCTGGCCCAGGCGATGGCGCTGATGGCCGTCGGTCAGGATGATGGTGCCGCCCTCCAGGCGGTCGAGCTGGGCCATCACCCGCGGCTTGAGCCAGCGAGTCAGGCGATCGCCCTCGGCGGCCAGGGGGCGGGCGGTGGCGGAGCGAAGCGTGTTCACGACGAGCTCTCCTCACGGGAAGGGGGGTCTTGTCCGGGGTGGTCATGGACCGGGAGGCGCTTGAGCCACAGCCGCAGCGCCTCGAGGTGGATGCCGGCCAGCGTCTTCAGGCTCATCCACGGCTGGCGCGCCAGGGTGGCGAGCAGCACGCCGCGGGTCGCCGGGCGACCCTCGAGGGTCAGGGTGGCGTCGAAGTGGCGCTGGCCCTCCTTCCAGTTCTCCATGTGCATGGACAGCGATTCGCCGGGCGTGTCGAAGCGCCAGCGATAGGTCATGTCCATGGGGTTGAAGGGCGAGACGTGCATGGCCTTGTCGAACTCGGCGGTGTGGCCATGGCGCCGGGGCTCCACGGAGCAGGCGTAGTGCGTGCGCTCGCCCCAGGGGGTGTTGCTCACCTCGCCGAGCAGGGCGCGCAGCTCGCCGCGGGCATCGAAGGCGTAGTAGAGCGAGACCGGGTTGAAACCGAGCCCCAGGGTGCGCAGCTGGGTCAGCACGCAGATGCGACCGTCCGGGGCGCTGCCGAGCTGGCGCTCGAGCTCCTCGCGCACGGCCTGCTTGAGGGGGCGGTCGTGGGGGGCCAGGTAGTCCCGGCGGCGAAAGCGTGCCAGGGCCGGTCGCCGCGCGCTGAAGCCGGGTACGCCGTCGAACAGCTCGGGCAGCTCGTCCAGGTCGAGCCAGGCCATCCACAGGCCGTAGGTGAAGGCGTGGGGACGGGGCAGGAAGCGGCGGTGGCGCAGGCTGCCCCGGTAGATCCGCGAGCGCGGCGTTCGCCTCATGCCAGGCTCTCCTCGATCGCCGGCGACCGGGTGGCGGGAGCCTCGGCGCCCGGGCCCTGCTCGTCGCAGCCCAGGTCCCGGGCAACCCGCAGGGCGCTCCAGACGCCGTCCTCGTGGAAGCCGTTGCGCCAGTAGGCGCCGCAGTAGTGGGTGCGCCGCGATGGCCCCGAGATCTCGTCGTGGCGGGCCTGGGCGGCCTGGCCGGCCAGGGTGAACTGCGGGTGGGCGTAGGTGAAGCGGCCCAGCACCCTGGCGGGGTCGATGGCGGCGCTGTCGTTGAGGGTCACGCAGAAGGTGTGCGGGGCCGTCATGCGCTGCAGGATGTTCATGTCGTAGGTGACCGAGACGCGCGCCGCGTCGCCGCGGCCGTCGAGCCGGTAGTTCCAGCTCGCCCAGGCGCGCCGGCGGCGCGGCAGCAGCCGGGTGTCGGTGTGCAGCACCACCTCGTTGTCGGCGTAGGGCAGGGCGCCGAGGATCTCGCGCTCGGCGTCGCTCGGATCCTCCAGCATCGCCAGCGCCTGGTCGGCGTGGCAGGCTAGCACCACCTGATCGAAGGCCTCCACGCCGCCGTCGCATCGCACCTCGACCCGGTCGGCGTGGCGGCGAAGGCCGCGCACCGGGGTCGAGAGCCGGATGCGCTCGGCGTAGGGCGCGGTCAGGGCCGGGATGTAAGCGCGCGAGCCGCCGACCAGGGTGTACCACTGGGGGCGGTCGTTGACCGACAGCAGGCCGTGATGGCGGAAGAAGCGCACGAAGAACAGCAGCGGGAAGTCGCGCAGGTCGCGGATGCTGGCCGACCAGATGGCGGCGCCCATCGGCAGCAGGTAGCGCTGCTGGAAGTCGGCGTCGTAGCCGCCGGCATCGAGCCAGGCGCCGAGGGTCATGGCCGGGTCGAGCCGGCCGCTCTCCAGTGCCCGGGTCGCCTCGCGGTTGAAGCGCAGGATGTTGCGCAGCAGCCGGTAGAAGCGGGGGCGCAGCAGGTTGCCCCGCTGGGCGAAGAGGCTCGCCAGAGTGTGGCCGTTGTACTCGAAGTCGCGGGCCGTCTCGTGCACCGAGAAGCTCATCTCGGTGGGCTGGGCGGTGACCCCGAGGCGCCCCAGGAGGCGCTGGAAGTGCGGGTAGGTCCAGTCGTTGAAGACGATGAAGCCGGTGTCGATGGCGTAGTCCCGTCCCTCGAGCGAAACGTCGATGGTCGCGGTGTGGCCGCCGAGGCGGTCGTCGGCCTCGAAGAGCGTCACCTCGTGGCGGCTCGACAGGTACCAGGCGGCGGCCATGCCGCCGATGCCGCTGCCGATCACGGCAATGCGTTGGGCGGCATTCCGTCGGGCGGCGTCCCGTCGGGCCGTGTCATGCGGGGGGCGAATCGGCGCGTTCATCGGCGAGTCTCCACGGGCGAATCCTGGCGGGTCATGCGCCGGCCCAGGCGATAGCGCAGGCTCGGGGGCAGGATGCCCATCAGCCGGACCAGCAGCGTGAAGCGGCGCGGGAAGTGAATGTCCAGGCGGCGCCGCGCGAGGCCTTCGAGGATCGCCTCGGCGGCGGCGTCGGTGGAGACGCGCATGGGCATGTCGAAGTCGTTGCGGTCGGTGAGCGGGGTCTTCACGAAGCCCGGGTGGATCAGGCTGACCCCGATGCCCTCGCCGGCCAGGTCCAGGCGCAACGACTCCATGAAGTGGCTCAGCGCCGCCTTGGAGGCGCCGTAGGCCTCGGCCCGGGGCAGCGGCAGGTAGGCGGCGGCGCTGGAGGTGGCGGCCAGCAGCGGATGGCCACCCGCCTCGCGGGCCCGGCGCAGCAGCGGCAGCGCCGCCTCGATGCCGTAGACGGCGCCGAAGAAATTGGGAGCGAAGACGCGTTCGACGAGGTCGACCTCGAAGTCGCGCGCGTCCAGGTATTCGCAGGTGCCGGCGTTGAGGATCGCCAGGTCCAGGCCGCCGAATGCCTCGGCCAGGCGCTCGCCGGCCCGCTCGACGGCCTGGCGGTCCGCCACGTCCAGGGGCAGCGGCAGGGCATTGTCATGGCCGTCGCAGAGCTCGGCCAGGGCCGATTCGCTGCGCGCGCTCAGCGCCACCCGGTGCCCCTGCTCGAGCAGGCGCTCGGCCAGGGCGCGGCCGATGCCCGAGGTGGCCCCGGTCAGCCAGATGCGCTGCCTGTCGCTCGCTGTGGTCATGGTCTCTCCCCGTTCTCGGTGGCCCTCAGCGGGCCATTTGTCGCTTCACCAGACGTATCGCGCCCCCCAGCAGGGGCAGTCGCTCGTAGAGCAGGGCGCCGGCGTCGAAGTAGTCGCGGTGCCGGGCCACCCGGCCGTCCTGTGCGAAGCGCAGGTGCGAGCAGCCCTCGACCTCCACCCCGCGCCCGCCGTCGAGGCGGGGATGCACCAGGTGCATCGTCCAGGTGACGAACCCCGTGTTGTGCCGTTGCAGGGTCGCGTGGAAGGTGAAGCGGCACGATGTCACGTTGTCGTACAGGGTGCAGAAGTAGGCCTCCAGCGCCTCGCGGCCCCTGATGTGGTGCAGCGGGTCGATGAAGTCGACGTCGTCAGTGTATACCTCGTATAGCTTTTCTGTACAGGTCTTGTCTAGTTTATTGAAGAAGGCGCAGAAGGCCTCCAGGTCAGGTGCCTGGCGCATGAAAGGGGCTCCGGTGGCAGGTGGGCGTTATGCCGCGTTCAGGGCCTTGAAGGCCTCGAGGGCGCGGGCCCGAGCGGCCCGGTGGTCGACGATGGGGGGCGGATAGTCGACCCCGCCGAGCAGGTCGCTTGCGGGCGCGTGGCGCGCCTTCTTTGGCAGCTCGGCGAGCGCCGGCAGCCACTCGGCGAGGAAGGTGCCGTCGGGATCGAAGCGCGTCGACTGGGTCGTGGGATTGAAGATGCGGAAGTAGGGGGCGGCATCCGTGCCGGTGGAGGCCGCCCACTGCCAGCCGCCGTTGTTGGCGCAGAACTCGCCGTCCACCAGGTGGCGCAGGAAGAAGGCCTCGCCGCGGCGCCAGTCGATCAGCAGGTGCTTGGCGAGAAACATGGCGGTGACCATGCGCAGCCGGTTGTGCATCCAGCCGGTGGCCACCAGCTGGCGCATGGCGGCATCGACGATCGGGTAGCCGGTGCGCCCCTCGCACCAGGCGGCGAAGCCGGCCTCGTCGTCGCGCCAGGCGATCGCCTCGGTATGCACCTGGAAGGCGCGATGGCGGCAGACCCGCGGGAAGCCCACGGCCACGTGGCGGTAGAACTCCCGCCATACCAGCTCGTTGACCCAGGCCGTGAGCCCGGCATCGCCCTCGGCCAGGGCGCCGTCGTTCTCGGCGAGCACCGCCTGCAGGCACTGGCGGTGGGAGATCATGCCCAGCGCCAGGTAGGGCGAGAGCTCGCTGGTGCCGCGGATCGCCGGGAAGTCACGCTGTGCGCCGTAGTGGCGCCCCCGGAAGCGCAGGAAGCGCTCCAGGCGGTCGGCGGCGGGCTCCTCGCCGGCGGGCCACTGGCGGCCGTCGATGGGCGTGTCGGCAAGCTCGGGGAGCTCGGGCAGCGGATCGGAGGCGATGTCGAGCCGCGCCTGGGGCGGCGGGGTGTCGTGCAGGGCGATGCGTTGCGGCGTCAGCTGACGGTGCCAGGCCTTGGCGAAGGGGGTGAAGACGCCGTAATAGTCGCCCTTGCCGGTGAGCAGCTCCCCCGGGGCGAAGGCCACGGCGTCGTGGTGGCCGGTGGCGGTGAGACCCGCCTCGTCGAAGGCATCGATCACCGCGGCGTCGCGGGTGAGCTCATCTACCGGGTATTCGCGGTTGAAGTGCAGGGCGGCGGCGCCGGTCTCCCGGGCAATGGCCAGCAGGGTCGCCGGGGCCTGGCCGAAGTCGTCGATGTCGCGGTGCAGCAGTGGGATGCCGAGGCCGCCCAGGCTATCGCCCAGGGCGGCCACGCCGCGGCCCCAGAAGTCGAGCTTGTTGGCGCCGTGGCCGTGGCGTTGCCACTGGGGGAGGCTGCGCAGGAAGACGGCGATCACGGGGCCCTGGCGGGCGGCCGCGGCCAGGGCGGTGTTGTCCTGGATGCGCAGGTCGCTGCGAAACCAGACGATCACGGGGCGGGTCATGGATGGCTCCGGTTCAGCGGATGGGAAGGCGGGCCTGGAGGCGCTCCATGGCCTCGCCGAGGTCATCGCCCAGCAGCTCCACCCGGGTCTCCTCCAGGTCGGCCTCGCGGATGCGGGCCATGGGGCCACAGGCCATCAGCGGCACCTCGAGCTGCTCGGCCAGGCGCGGCAGCTGGCGCCTCACCAGCTCGGCCTTCTCGGCCTTGCCGCTGGCCAGCAGCAGGGCCGCCGCCTGGAAGCGTTCCACCGCCAGCGGCAGTTCGCTGCAGGGCAGCGGGGCATCGAAGAGGTGCACCCGATAGCCGCGGTCGCTGGCGGCCAGGGCCGTGAGCAGCACCCACAGCGGGGCGGGGTCATCGGGCAGGGGCGCGACCAGCAGCGTCGGGCCCTTGCCCAGCCGGTTGGCATGCAGCAGCCGGGTGCCGATGCGGGTGCGCAGGAAGGTCTCGAGGGTACGGCGCTGCAGCGTATCGCCGAGCTGCTCGCCCCAGCCCTCCTCGAGCTGGCGGACCACCGGCTGCCAGAGCTCGGCCAGGCAGGTCGGCACCGGATAGAGCGCCAGCGACTGGTTGAACAGCTCCTCCAGGCGCGTCAGGTCCAGGGCCTGCACGGCGCTGACCAGCAGGCGACGCTGGCCGGGCCAGTCGCCGGCCGCCGGCGCCGGGGTCTCCGCGGTTTCCGGCTGGTCGAGCAGCTCGCGGACCTGGCTGACTGGCACCCCGCGATTCAGCCACTGCAGGATGCGCTCGACGCGCTCGATGTCCTCGCGGGCATAGAGGCGGTGACCCTTGGGGGTCCGTTGCGGCTTGATCAGGCCGTAGCGACGCTCCCAGGCGCGCAGGGTGACGGAGTTCACCCCGGTCAGCCGGGAGACCTCGCGGATCGGGTAGAGCGGCGTGTCGGCCGGGCTCCTTGCCGGGTCAGTCATGAGCGTGCCGACTCCCCTGCCTGCTCGGCGACCACCGCCGCCAGGGCTTCGACGAAGGCGGGATGCTCGCCCACCGGGGGCAGAAGCGTCAGCTCGATGGCCGGGTGGGTGGCGGTCAGGGCCTCGACTTGGCCGGGCACGTCGCGGCGCAGGTGGCGGCCGGCGGCGAAGAACAGCGGCAGGATCTCGGCGCGTTCGACGCCCGCCTCGGCGAGCTCGGCCACGGTGGACTCGAGCGACGGCTCGCTGAGCTCCATGTAGGCCAGGCGCAGCGGGGTCTCAAGGCGGCCGGTGAGGGCCTCGGCGAAGTGTTCGAAGGGGGCTCGCCAGTGCGGGTCGCTGGAGCCGTGGGCGAGCAGGATCAGGGCATAGGACATGGAAGTCTCCAGTCGCGATGGGTCATGGGGCGTCGGCCGCCAGGGCCTGCCCGCAGGCGAGGCCGGCGATGCCGGCGCCGATGATGGCGGTGGAAACGGGAGGCTGGGGCATGGTCATCTCGTGCAGTCAACGGCGTTCATCGCTAGACTAGCAGAAGTGTACAACGGCTGTATAACTCACGGTGGCTTGTCTTAATGGCATGGGGAGGGATTCCGGATGCGAGTGCTGATCACGGGCGGCAGTGGTTTCGTCGGGCAGCGGCTGTGCCGGCGATTGAAGGAGGCCGGGCATCGCCTGCTGGTGGTGTCACGCGAGCCGGAGCAGGTGCGCGACCGCCTGCCGGAGGGCAGCGATATCCGCCGTTCGGTGCTGGATTTCGTCGACACGCCGCCGGACGCCATCGTCAACCTGGCCGGCGAATCGATCGCCGCCCGCCGCTGGAGCGATGACCAGAAGAAGCGCCTGATCGATTCCCGGGTCAACATCACTGGGGACCTGGTGATGCTCTGCGAGCAGCTCCAGGCCAGCCAGGGCCGGATGCCGCGGCTGATGGTCTCGGCCTCGGCGATGGGCTACTACGGCGACCAGGGCGATCGCGAGGTCACCGAACAGACCCCGCCCCACGACGAGTTCGCCCACCGCCTCTGCAAGCGCTGGGAGGACACCGCCCGGGAGGCGGCGGACTTCGGCGTCCGCGTGGCCCTGCTGCGCATCGGCCTGGTGCTCGATGCCGGCGGCGGGAGCCTGCAGAAGATGCTGCCGCCCTTCAAGCTGGGGCTGGGTGGTCGCTTCGGCGACGGCAAGCAGTTCATGCCCTGGATCCACCGCGAGGACCTGGTCGGCGCGATCCTCTTCCTGCTCGAGCGCGACGACCTGGAGGGCCCCTTCAACGGCAGCGCGCCCCATCCCGTCACCAACGCCGAGTTCACCCGCACCCTGGCCAGGCAGCTGGGGCGTCCCGCCCTGATGCCGGTGCCGGCCATTGCCCTGGAGACCGCCTTCGGCGAGATGTCACGGCTGCTGCTGACCGGCGCCGACATGCGCCCGGCCCGGCTGCTCGAGGCGGGCTTCGAGTTCAAGTTCGAGACCCTGGAGAAGGCCCTGGCCGATATCCTCGGCTAGCGCGTTTCTTCCCCCACGGTGACGATCACCCGCACGGCGTCCAGGCGCAGCCGGGTGCCCTCGATCGCCGCGTCCAGGGCGGCGCGCTCGGCGCGCAGCGCCTCGAGTTCGTCGGCGCGCACCGCCGGGTTGAGCCGCGAGAGCGCCTCGAGGCGGCTGAGCTCGGCGTCCAGCTCGGCGCGCATGCGCCCCTGGGCGGCCTCGACGATGCTCGGCAGCTCCCGCTCGGCCTCCGCCTCGGCCCCGTCGAGCAGCTCGCGCAGTTGGTCTTGGCGGCTCTTGATCAGGTCCCGGGCCACCGCCTTCTTGACCTTCTGCACCGCCCGGGAGAGGCCGGTGAAGGAGATCCTGGCGGTCAGGTTGGCGCCGGATTCATCGAGCAGAACACGCACCGCGGTGGGTGGCAGGAAGCGGTTGAGGTGCAGGCGTTTCGGCGCGGGACAATGGGTGCGGAAGACCAGCTCGACCATCAGGCGACCGGCGGGAATCGCCGGGTGCTTGAGCAGGGCGAGGGCGGTATTGCCCATGGGGCCGTCGAGGATCCGCCCCATCATCTCGCGCAACAGCGGATGCTCCCAGGAGAGGCGCTGGACGTCGTCCCGGGCCAGGGCCCGCGAGCGGGAGAAGGTGGCCGAGAAGCCCTCTTCGCCTTTCACCAGCCCCGGCAGGCCCTCGAGCATCTGCGGGCTCGGCTGCAGGTGCAGGATGTCGCCGCCCAGCTCCTGGCTGTCGACGCCGAAGATGTCCAGCGCCTGATCCAGGTAGCGGGTCAGGGCCTTGTCGGCGTCGAGCTCGCGGATCGCCTCGATGACCGCATCGGCGCGCTCGTGTCGACAGGCGTTGAGCTCCAGCAGGCGGTTGCGGCCGGCGTCGCGCTCGGCCAGTCGCGCCTCGAACAGCGCCCGGGTCTCCGCGATCACCTCCTCGAGGCTCTCGTCGTCGAGCAGGCTGTCGGCCAGGGTGTCGCCGAAGGCGGCATGGATCTCGCTGCCCAGGCCATGGGGTGCACTGAAAGCGTCCATGCCCTGGTGGTACCAGCGCAGCAGCTTCTCGCCGGGGCTGCCGGCGAACACCGGCACATGCAGCTCGATGGCGTAGCGCTGGCCGATGCGGTCGAGCCGGCCGATGCGCTGTTCCAGCTGGTCGGGCTGCAGCGGCAGGTCGAACATCACCAGGTGGCGGCAGAACTGGAAGTTGCGCCCCTCGGAGCCGATCTCCGAGCAGACCAGCACCTGGCAGCCCTCTTCGGGGTCGGCGAAGGCCGCGGCGGCGCGGTCGCGCTCCACCAGCGAGAGCCCCTCGTGGAATACCGGGGCCTGGTAGCCGCCGAGTACCCGCAGGCCTTCGGCCAGGCCCTGGGCGGTCTCGCGGTCATGGGCGATCACCAGCACCTTGTCATCGGCGAAGCCGGCCTCGCCGTCGTCGGCGAGGCGCTCCAGCAGCCAGGTCACGCGTGGGTCGAACTGCCACCAGGGCTCGGTATTGAGCGGATCGCCGCCCGGCAGGTCGTCGGTCAGCGCCCGGTACATGGCGTCGGGGTAGATCAGCACCTCGGGATGGTCGAGGCCGGTCTCGATCAGCAGCTCGTCGAGGTAGTCCTCATCGCGCGCCAGGCGGCGCAGCACCCGGCGGTAGGCCGAGGGCGCCTCGAGCTCTGTGATGTGCAGGCGGCGCTCCGGGAAGCCACCCACATGGCGGCGGCTGTTGCGGAACATCACCCGGCCGGTGCCGTGGCGGTCCAGCAGCTGGTCGCGCAGCTGGTCGCGGGCGGCGGCGCGCTGGTCGTCGCCGCGCTCGGGGTCGGCCAGGGTGTCGAGCAGGGCCAGGCTGTCGGGTTCGGCGATCACCGCGGCGACCTTCGAGCGGTCGGCGTCCTCGCCCGGCAGGCACTCCAGGGCGTCGATCGCCTCGGCGACCTCCACGTAGTGCTGCTCCTCCTCGCGGAAGGCCGCGAGGCTGTGATAGCGGTCCGGATCGAGCAGGCGCAGCCGGGCGAAGTGGCTGGTGAGGCCCATCTGCTCCGGGGTGGCGGTGAGCAGCAGCATGCCGGGCACCTGGGCGGCCAGGCGGCCCACGCAGGCATAGCCGGGGCCGCTCTGCTCCGGGCTCCAGTCCAGGTGGTGGGCCTCGTCGACGATCAGCAGGTCCCAGTCGCAGGCCAGCGCCTGCTGCTGGCGATGGGGGGTGGCGAACAGCCAGTCCTGGCTGGCCAGCACCAGCTGGCCGGCCTCGAAGGGGTTGGCGTCGCCATGGGCCTCGCTCTGCTGCTCGTCGAGCAGGGTGACCTCGAGGGCGAAGCGGCGCAGCAGCTCCACCAGCCACTGGTGGGTCAGGCTCGCCGGCACCAGGATCAGCGCCCGCTCGGCGCGGCCGGTGAGCAGCAGGCGATGCAGGATCAGCCCGGCCTCGATGGTCTTGCCCAGCCCCACCTCGTCGGCCAACAGCACCCGCGGCGCGTGGCGACGGGCCACCTCGTCGGCGATATAGAGCTGGTGGGGGATCAGGTCGATGCGCGGGCCGGCCAGGCCGAGTGCCGGGTTCTGCTCGATGCGGTGGAAGTGGTGCAGGGTGCGAAAGCGCAGGTCGAACCAGTCGTTGCGGTCGACCTGGCCGGTGAGCAGGCGGTCGCGGGCCTGGTCGAATTGCATGCTGTCGGCAAGCCGCGACTCGGGCAGCTCGGTGAGCTCGCCGGCGTCGTCCTCGCCGATGTAGACGATCAGCCCGCCGAACTCCTTGCTGTCGTCGACGGTCATCTGCCAGCCCTCGGCGGACTGGATGCGGTCGCCGCTGCCGAAGGCCACCCGGGTCAGGGGGGCGTTGCGGCTGCTGTAGGTGCGGGTTTCCTGACTGGCGCCGAAGAGCACGGTGACGCTGCGGGCGTCGACGTTGAGGATGGTGCCTAGGCCGAGTTCGGCCTCGCCGTCACTGATCCAGCGCTGGCCGGGAGAGAAGTCGCTCATGGTGCCTCGGGGATGCTTGGGATCGGTTCGGTGCCGCTGGCCACACCCGGCCCGGCGGCGACAGGGCGCGGTATCGTACAGCAAAGCCCGGCGCGGCTTAAGCACTCGCTTCGATCAGCGCTCCTCCAGCCATGTCGACAGCCGGGCGCGGGTGAGTTCCCCCACGTGCTGATCCAGGGCGCGGCCCTCGCCGTCGAACAGCAGGGTGGTGGGCAGGCCCGGGGACTCGGACAGGACCATCAGCCGCTGGCGCGGGTCGAGCAGGGCATGGCGGAAGTCGAGGCCCTGGTCATCGAGATAGCGCACCACCTGCAGCAGATCCTCGCCCTGGTTGACGATCACCACGGTGACGCCCTCGCGAGCGTCGGCCTCGGCTAATATTGGCATCTCGCGACGGCAGGGTGGGCACCAGGTGGCCCAGAGGTTGACCACCACCCGCTCGCCGGACAGCGAGGCCAAGTTTACCTGCTCGCCGTCGAGGTTCTCCAGGGCGAGGTCGGGCAGCTCGCGCAGGGCCATGCCGCCGCCGAGCGGGGCCAGGGTGACCAGCGTTAGCCACAGCAGCGAGGCGCCCAGCGCCAGGCCCATGCCGCCCAGCATCGCCCCCAGCCGGTCGCGCAGCGTCCAGGCAGTCCAGCCCAGCGCGGCCAGCAGGCCCCAGAGGCCATGGTAGCCGGGCTGCCAGAGCTTGAGGATGTCCAGTGGCGCCTCGGCATAGGCGGCCAGGTTCATCAGCCCATGCCCCAGGCGGGCGCCGACCAGCCAGACCAGCAGCAGGCCGTTGAACCAGCGGGCATGGCGGCCCCGGGGCAGGCCGAGCAGAAAGGCGCTGGCGCCCAGCAGGATCAGGGCGGCGAGGAAGGCATAGAGACGCGGCAGCGCGATCAGGACGGGCCCCAGGGCGATGGCATCCATGGCGTGGCGGTGACTCCCGAGAGGTCGGCGGCGGGCACCGCAGCGGTTACACTGGGCGCATTCGTTTCGCCAAGCCTACTGCCGGCGGGCAGGGCTGTCATCCAGCGGGAGCACTCATGGCACGACCGGCCTTCGATACCCTGCGCGCCCTGGCGATCGCCAGCCAGGCGACGGGCTTTGTCCTGATCATCACCCTGGAGACCCTGATGGGGGATGCTGCGCGTCCCTGGCAGGGCTGGACCCTGGCGGCCATGGTGGTGGCCGCCCTGTGGATCGCCCTGGTCCGTCTCTACCACCGCAACAAGGCGCGCAAGGCCATGGCCAGGCGCCTGGCCGATGATGACGGCGATGCGGACTGAGCGGGCCCGGCGGCCAGGCGCCTCGCCTGCCGACACCAATGCAGCCGCTGGTGCAAAAGCCACCGCGGCGATACGCCTTGCCCGGCCGCTGATGGGTTTCGGCTCACGCGCTTGACCTAGGACATTGCCGGATTGTTGTCAGCGACTAGGCTAGGATTCAGGTGGGGTGCCGCGCGGCACCCCGGTATGTCTCTGAAGGGAAGAAATCATGTACCAGTCAATCCTCGTACCCCTCGACGGCTCCAGCCATGCCGAGAAGGCGCTCCAGGTGGCCGCCCAGCTGGCGAAGGGGACCTCCGCCGTCCTGCACCTGATGACCGTGGCCGAGTTCCCGCCGGACAACCTCGGTCTGTTCACCGGCGGCACCGCCGAACCCTTCTCCGAGGAAGACCGGGAGAAGCTGGCGGCCGGGATGAAGGAGGAGGCCCACAAGGTGATCGACAAGGCTCGCGCCACCGTCGATCTCTCCGGCATCGAGGTCAAGGAGGTGATCCGCCAGGGCCGTCAGGCGGAGCTGATCGTCGGCGAGGCCGAGGCGCTCGGCGTCGATGCCATCGTCATGGGCAGCCGCGGTGTCAGCGACGTGCGTGGTATGGTGTTCGGCAGCGTCTCCCACAAGGTCAGTCACACCGCCGGCTGCACCGTCATTACCGTGACCTGAGGCGCGCTGGTGCCCGCCGGACATGCGGGACTGCCCAGTGACAAGGAGCCCCTACCGTGGCCGGCAGCAGTCTTCTCACCCTGATCGACGACATCGCCACCATCCTCGACGATGTCTCGTTGATGACCAAGGTGGCGGCCAAGAAGACTGCTGGCGTGCTGGGGGACGACCTGGCCCTCAACGCCCAGCAGGTCACTGGCGTCGACGCCGACCGGGAACTGTCGGTGGTCTGGGCGGTGGCCCGGGGCTCGCTGGTCAACAAGCTGATCCTGATTCCGGCGGCGCTGCTGGTCAGTGCCCTGCTGCCTTGGGCAGTCACCCTGCTGCTGATGTTCGGCGGGGCCTACCTCTGCTACGAGGGGGTCGAGAAGCTGGCGCACAAGTTCCTGCACGGCGGCGAGGAAGATGAGGCGCATCGTCGGCGGCTCGCGGCGATGGCCGACGAGCAGGTCGACATGCGGGCCTTCGAGAAGGACAAGATTCGGGGGGCGGTTCGCACCGACTTCATCCTCTCTGCCGAGATCATCGTCATCACCCTGGGCACGGTGGCGGGTGTCGCCCTGACACAGCAGGTCGCGGTGCTGGTGGGGATCGGCCTGCTGATGACCCTGGGGGTCTATGGCCTGGTGGCCGGCATCGTCAAGATCGACGATCTGGGACTGTACCTGAGCCGACGCAACGGCCTGCTCAGTGGGCTGGGGCGTGGCCTGCTGGCGGGGGCGCCCTACCTGATGAGGGGGCTGTCGGTGGTCGGTACCCTGGCGATGTTCCTGGTCGGCGGCGGCATCCTCACCCATGGCATCCCCGTGGTCCACCATCTGATCCAGGGCGTGGCCGAGGCGCAATTCGACATCCCGGGACTCGGTGCCGTGGTCCATGGCCTGGGCCCGTCGCTGCTCAATATGCTCTTCGGCCTGGTGGTGGGCGCGGCCGTGCTGGCCGCGGTGACCCTGGGGCAGCGGCTGTGGGGCGGAAGAGGGGCGTGAGGGGCGAACGCACGTGCGTCTAGGGCGTCACTTGATTGGGCGAAACGAAAAACGGCCACCGCTCATGTGAGCTAAGTGGCCGTTTTTACTAAATTCTTGGTCGGAGTAGCAGGATTCGAACCTACGACCTCTGCCTCCCGAAGGCAGCGCTCTACCAAGCTGAGCTATACTCCGAATTTTTTAAGCGTCGGGGCTGTGCTGACCGACGGAGCGCATTATACGCAAGCCGTGCCGGCATGCAAGCCCCCTGAGCGGCTTTGCGGCGCTCAGTTCTGCCGGTCAACGGCCAGGCGGGCGAGCTGGGCCATGCTGTCGCGGAAGGGGCTCTCGGGCAGCGCGTCGAGCTGTGCCAGGGCCTTGTCGGCCATCTCCTCGGCGCGGGCCCGGGTGTAGTCCAGGGCGCCGGTGTCGCGGACGATGGCCAGTACCTCGTCCAGGTGCTCGAGGCCGCCCTCGCGGATGGCCTGGCGCACCAGGTCTCGCTGCGCGGGGGTGCCGGCGACCATGGCCTTGATCAGCGGCAGGGTCGGCTTGCCCTCGGCCAGGTCATCGCCCACGTTCTTGCCCATCGCCTCGGCGTCGCCCTGGTAGTCGAGCAGGTCGTCGATCAGCTGGAAGGCCAGGCCCAGGTAGCGGCCGTAGTATTGCAGCGCCACTTCCTGTTCCGGGGTGGCGTCGGCGAGGATGGCGCCGCTGTGGGAGGCCGCCTCGAAGAGCATGGCGGTCTTGCCCTGGATGGTCTCGAAGTAGGTCGCCTCGTCGGTGTCGGGGTTGCCCACGTTGGTGAGCTGCTGCACCTCGCCCTCGGCAATGGTGCAGGTGGCCCGCGAGAGCACGTTCATGATGCGCATGGACCCCACTTCCACCATCATCTGGAAGGAGCGGGAGTAGAGGAAGTCGCCCACCAGCACCGAGGGGGCGTTGCCCCAGGCATCGTTGGCCGTGGCCTTGCCGCGGCGCAGGTGGGACTCGTCGACCACGTCGTCATGCAGCAGCGTCGAGGTGTGCATGAACTCGACCAGGGTGGCCAGGGTGATGTGCCGGTCGCCCGCGTAGCCCAGTGAGCGCGCCGCCAGCAGCACCAGCAGCGGGCGCAACCGCTTGCCGCCGCTCTCGATGATGTACTGACCGATGGTCTCCACCAGCGGGACGCGCGAGGCGAGCTGGTCCATGATCGTGCGGTCCACGGCGAGGAAGTCATCGGCGACCGCGGCATGCAGGGGCGATGCGGGAGCGGTGCTGGGTGACTGGGGCGGTGAGGGGTTGGCTGGCATGGAGGCGGTTTCGACGGGTAGGTGGGGCCGGGGCGACGGGCGCCTCTTCGGGCATCGGGTTGCCGGCCATGCTATGGGGCCCCCATGGGGGCGTCAAGCCGGTGCTGGCGGGCCCTCGGCAGGGTCGCCGACCTCGCCCCCGGGAGCCTGCCTCACGGGTTGTGCGGTCGTTCGCCCGCGGTTATAATCCGCGACCCACTCATCATGCTCCCTGTCAGATGGCTGCCGGAAGGGGCGCCACTCGCAGCAGGTCGATGAAGAGCCAACACCCGATGAGTCCTGGAGAAAAAAGCATGTACGCAGTTATCAAGAGCGGTGGCAAGCAGTACCGCGTTCAGGAAGGCCAGACTCTCAAGCTCGAGAAGCTGGAAGTGCCGACCGGCGACACGATCGAATTCGACGAGGTCCTGCTGGTCGGCAACGACGAGGACGTCACGATCGGCGCCCCGCTGATCGACGGTGCCAAGGTGGCGGCCGAGGTCGTCTCCCACGGCCGTGGTGACAAGGTCACCATCATCAAGTTCCGTCGTCGCAAGCACAGCATGAAGCGTCAGGGCCACCGCCAGTGGTTCACTGAAGTCAAGATCACCGGGATCTCTGCGTAAGCGCCGCGCCAGCGGAACGCTTTTCGAGAGACTCCCCTGAACGAGCGAGGATTTTGCAATGGCTCACAAGAAGGCAGCGGGTTCCACCCGTAACGGTCGCGACAGCGAATCCAAACGCCTCGGCGTCAAGCTGTTCGGCGGCCAGGTCGTCAACCCGGGCAACATCATCGTGCGCCAGCGTGGCACCAAGTTCCACGCCGGTACCGGCGTCGGTATCGGCAAGGACCACACGCTGTTCGCGCTGGACGAGGGCGTGGTCAAGTTCGAGATCAAGGGTCCGAAGAACCGCAAGTTCGTCAGTATCGTCTCCGCCTGAGACCCCTGACGCTTGCAGCGAGAAGGCCCCGCCCAGGCGGGGCCTTCTTGTATCATGGCGGCACAGGCCGTCAGGAGAGTGAGAGATGCAGTTCGTCGACGAAGCCTCGATCATCGTGGAAGCCGGCAATGGCGGCAATGGCTGCCTGAGCTTCCGCCGCGAGAAGTACGTGCCCAAGGGTGGCCCCGACGGCGGCGATGGGGGTCATGGCGGCAGCGTCTACCTGATCGGTGACGATGCCCTCAATACCCTCATCGACTTCAAGTACCAGCGCTTCTACAAGGCGCAGAATGGCCAGCCCGGCATGGGGCGGCAGATGAGCGGGCGCGCCGGCGATGACCTGCACGTCAAGGTGCCGGTGGGCACCACGGTAATCGACGAGGATACCCTCGAGGTGATCGCCGACGTCACCGAGATCGGCCAGGTGGTGCCGGTCGCCCAGGGCGGCCGCCGGGGGCTTGGCAACATCCACTTCAAGTCCTCCACCAACCGGGCGCCGCGGCGTACCACGCCGGGCACCGAGGGCGAGCGTCGTAACCTGCGCTTCGAGATGAAGGTGATGGCCGACGTGGGCCTGCTGGGCCTGCCCAATGCCGGCAAGTCGACATTGATCCGTTCCGTCTCTGCGGCCAAGCCCAAGGTCGCCAATTATCCGTTCACCACTCTGGTGCCCAACCTGGGCGTGGTGAAGCTCGGCCTGCATGAGCACTTCGTGATGGCCGACGTGCCCGGCCTGATCGAGGGTGCCTCCGACGGTGCGGGCCTGGGGCTGCGCTTCCTCAAGCACCTGACCCGCACCCGGTTGCTGTTCCATGTGGTCGACGTGGCGCCCTTCGACGAGTCCGACCCGGTGGCGGCCGCCGAGGCGATCATCCACGAGCTGGGCGAGTTCTCGCCGGCGCTGGCCGAGTTGCCGCGCTGGCTGGTGCTCAACAAGCTCGACCTGCTGCCGGCCGAGGAGCGCGAGGCGGTGGCCGATGAGATCGTCCGCCGGCTCGGCTGGGAGGGGCCGGTGTTTCGCATCTCGGCGATTTCCAGCGACGGCACCGATGCCCTGGTCCAGGCCGCCTACCGCTGGCTCACCGAGCAGCGCCGCCTCGAGAACGAGGACGAGGAGGCCGCCGAGCGTGCCCGCGAGATGCGCGCGCGCATGGAAGACGAGGCGGTGGCTCGCACCGAGGCCCGCCTGGGTCGCAAGCGCAAGCGTGACGAGGACGATGACGACGATTTCGATGATGATGATTACGACGTCGAGGTCGAATACGCGCCGTGATGAAGTAGACTGAGGCCAGGTGGGCGATACGAGAGGAGGTGCCGGATGAGTGACTTGTTGCGTCGTATCACGATCGACCCCTCGCAGTGCGGGGGCAGGCCCTGTGTCCGCGGCATGCGTATCCGGGTGGTGGATGTGCTCGACTTGCTGGGGCAAGGGTTGACCGCGCAGGAGGTGCTCGAAGAGCTGCCGGATCTGGAGCAGGAGGATGTCCTGGCGTGTCTGCAGTTCGCCGCGCGCCGTCTCGGCCACCCCGTCCTTGCGGCATGATCCTCTGGGTTGATGCTCAACTGTCTCCCCACCTGGCGCCCTGGATAACCGAAACTCTGGGTATCGAGGCCTATTCTGCCCGCTGGCTTGGCTATCGTGATGCGTCGGATGAGGAGATATTTTCCGCAGCAAGCAAGGCGGAGATTGTCGTGTTGACCAAGGATCGAGATTTTCCTGATCTTCTAGAGCGTCACGGCCCGCCGCCGCGTGTCATCTGGATCACCATGGGGAACACTACGAATGCGCGTATGCGGGACGTGCTGCAGAGGCTGTTGCCGGCCGCGCTCGAGCTGTTATCGCAGGGTGAGCCCTTGGTCGAGCTGAGTGATCGTCCTTAACCCTGCAAAGACAACATCAGGAATCAAGATGACGGAAGGGGTTGCGAATCCTGGCCGCGAGTCGCTGGTGGGCGCCCGCCGGGTGGTGGTGAAGATCGGCAGTGCGCTGCTGACCAATGACGGTCGCGGCCTCGACGAGGCGGCCATCGGTGGCTGGGTCGACCAGGTTGCCGAGCTGCACCGTCGCGGCATCGAGGTGGTGCTGGTCTCCTCCGGCGCGGTGGCCGCCGGCATGGTGCGGCTGGGCTGGCAGGTGCGTCCCTCGGCGGTCCACGAACTGCAGGCCGCGGCGGCGGTGGGCCAGAATGGCCTCACCGAGTGCTACGAGGGCCACTTCGCCCGCCATGGCCTGCTCTCCGCCCAGGTGCTGCTCACTCACGACGACCTCTCCAACCGCAAGCGCTACCTCAACGCCCGGTCGGCGCTGCGCACTCTGGTCGCGTTGGGGGTGGTGCCGGTGGTCAACGAGAACGACACCGTGGTCACCGACGAGATCCGTTTCGGCGACAACGACACCCTGGGGGCCCTGGTGGCCAACCTGCTGGAGGCCGACGCATTGGTGATCCTCACCGACCAGGAGGGGCTGTTCGATGCCGACCCGCGCAGCAATCCCCAGGCGCGGCTGATCGCCGAGGGGCGCGCCGACGACCCGAGCCTGGCCGCGGTGGCTGGCGGCGGCGGGGTGCTCGGTCGCGGCGGCATGGCCACCAAGGTGCGCGCGGCCCAGCTGGCGGCCCGCTCCGGCGCGGTCACGGTGATCGCTAGCGGTCGTCAGCCGGCGGTGCTCGGCCGCCTGGCCGAAGGCGAGCGGCTGGGTACCTTGCTGCTGCCCGAGCAGGCGCCCATGGCGGCGCGCAAGCGCTGGCTGGCGGGGCAGCTGCAGGTATGCGGCAGCCTGACCCTGGATACCGGCGCGGTGAAGGTGCTCAAGGGCAGCGGCTCCAGCCTGCTGGCGGTGGGGGTGACCGCGGTCAGCGGCCAGTTCCGCCGCGGTGACATGGTGCTCTGCGTCGACGACCAGGGGCATCGCGTGGCCAAGGGGCTGGTCAACTACGGCGCCGACGAGGCCCGTCTGCTGGTCGGCAAGCCCAGCCACCAGATCGAGGCCATCCTCGGCTACATGGAGGCGCCGGAGCTGATCCACCGCGACAACCTGGTGGTGCTCTAGCGCTCTCGCAGGAACGATGGCAAGCACGGGGCTGGCATGATAGGATACGCCATCCTCTCAGACACGGCCCCTAAGCGACTGCGTTCAATGGCGCAGCCGGCAACATGGCCAGGCCGGCGGGGATTTTTTATTTCCCTGTTGGATCATACAGTTATCAAGTGTCGCCCGCAGATGGCGACCACAACTTTCTCCAAGGAGACAGTCAGTGGCGAACAGTAAGCAAGCCCGTAAGCGTGCCCGTCAGGCAGAAGGCCGTCGTGTCCTGAAGGCGAGCCAGCGCAGCATGGTCCGTACCTACATCAAGCGTGTCATCCATGCCATCCATGGCGGTGACCACGCCCAGGCGATGGACGCTTTCAAGCAGGCGCAGCCGGTCATCGACCGCATTGCCGACAAGGACGTGCTCTCCAAGAGGAAGGCCGCGCGCCTGAAGAGCCGCCTGAACAAGCGCATCAAGGCGCTGGCCGCGTAAGCACGCCGAACGCCTCAGGGTGTCCGCCGCGTGCGGGCGCACCGACGAAAAACCGGCTTCGGCCGGTTTTTTATTCGTTAAGATCCCGACACTCCCACCTGTGGGAGCGCAATTCATTGCCGGTTCGACGCTTCGACGAATGGCGCCGGGGAGGCGTTCGACCCCCTTAGCGATCTGAAGTCGGAGCGCCGAATCGTCGCTCCCACGGGGCACGGCTCAGGTGAGGAGGTAGACGTGACGGATCGCGAGCAGTCGCCACAGGACCCGTTGGACGAGAATGACAAGGCGGTGGCGCCCAAGGCGGGCGGCCTGATGCGTTCCGGCCTGGTGGTCAGCGTGATGACCCTGCTCTCGCGGGTGATGGGGCTGGCGCGCGACGTGGTGATCGCCACCCTGTTCGGCGCCGGCGACGGGGCGGACGCCTTCTTCGTCGCTTTCAAGATTCCCAACTTTCTGCGCCGCCTGTTCGCCGAGGGGGCCTTCAACCAAGCCTTCGTGCCGGTGCTCTCGGAATATGCCACCCGCGGCAGCAAGCGCGAGGTGAGGGAACTGCTCGATGCGGTGGCCGGCAGCCTCACGGCGGTGCTGGCGCTGATCACCGCGCTGGCCATGCTGGCCGCGCCCTGGCTGGTGTGGGCCTTCGCGCCCGGTTTCGGCCGCGACCCGGAGAAGCTGGCGCTGACCGCCGACATGCTGCGGCTGACCTTCCCCTACCTGCTGCTGATCTCGCTCACGGCCTTCGCCGGCAGCACGCTCAACACCTGGAACCGCTTCGCCGTGCCGGCCTTCACCCCGGTGCTGCTCAACCTCTCGCTGATCGGTGCGGCGGTCCTTCTCACGCCGCTGTTCGAGGAGCCGGTCATGGCGCTGGCCTGGGGCGTGCTGATCGCCGGTGGCGCCCAGCTGGCCTTCCAGGTTCCCTTCCTGGCGCGGCTGGGGCTGCTGCCGCGGCCCTGGCCCGACTTTGCCCACAGCGGCGTGCGGCGCATCCTGCGGCTGATGGCGCCGGCGCTGTTCGGTGTCTCGGTGTCGCAGATCAACCTGCTGCTCGACACCGTGCTGGCCTCGCTGCTGGCGGCGGGCAGCGTCTCCTGGCTCTACTACTCGGACCGCCTGGTGGAGCTGCCGCTGGGGGTGTTCGGCATCGCCATCGGCACGGTGATCCTGCCGGCGCTCTCCCGGCGCCATGCCGAGCAGTCCGGCGAGCACTTCGCCGCCATGCTCGACTGGGCGATCCGCGCCGTACTGCTGCTCGGCCTGCCCGCGGCCCTGGCCCTGGCGGTGCTCGCCGAGCCGCTGCTGATCGCGCTGTTCCACTACGGCGCCATGACCGAGCGCGACATCGCCATGGCGGCGATGAGCCTCAGGGCGTATGCGTTCGGACTAGTCGCCTTCATGCTGATCAAGGTGCTGGCACCGGGCTTCTTCGCCCGCCAGGACACCGCCACGCCGGTGAAGGTGGGCATCATCGCCATGGTCGCCAACATGGTCTTCAACCTGGTCCTGATCTGGCCTCTGGCCCATGCCGGCCTGGCGCTGGCCACGGCGCTCTCGGCCTTCCTCAACGCCGGCCTGCTGGGCTGGCTGCTGAGAAAGCAGGGCGTGCTGGTCTTCCAGCCCGGCTGGGGGCGCTATGCGGTGCAGCTGCTCGGTGGCTGCACGGTGATGGGCGTGGGGCTGGCCTGGCTGGCCCCCGAGTGGCAGGCCTGGCTCGAGTGGAGCGTCTGGACCCGCGCCGGCTGGCTGGCGGTGCTGGTGACGGGCGGGGTGGTGGTCTACTTCGCGTGGCTGGCGGCCTTCGGGGTGCGCCTTCGCCATTTTCGGATGAGGGGCTGAAGGATGCCAACCAAACGCCGCTCCGCGGCGGATCGCGACGCAAGCGTTGCTCCCACAATTCATGGCCGGTGGCTGGGGGGACATGTGGGAGCGGACGGTTCGACGCTTCGACTTGCACCGCGAAAGGCGGAGAGCTCTGTCAGTGGGTATGAGCAGCCAATCGCCGTGCAAGTCGAACCGTCAGCTCCCACAAGAAGCAGCTGATCACCTGCCTCCATAAGAGGCGGCAGGGAAAGACCAAGCCGCGCCGGCTGTCAAGGGCCCCCCGGTCCGTTATAATCGTGGACTTTATTTCCCAGCGTGATGACGCCCATGCGAGTGATTCGAGGACTGCACAACCTGCGTGACGAGGATCGCGGCTGCGTGGCCACCATCGGCAACTTCGATGGCGTGCACTGCGGGCATCGGGCGATTCTCGACCAGTGCCGCGAGCAGGCCGCCCGGCTCGGGCTGCCGGTGACCGTAGTGGTCTTCGAGCCCCAGCCGCGGGAGTTCTTCGCCGGCGACCAGGCCCCGCCGCGGCTGACCCGGCTGCGCGACAAGGTGGCGCTGCTCGGCGAGTGCGGGGTCGACCGCATCCTCTGCTTGCCCTTCAACGACGCCCTGCGCAGCCTGACCGCCCTGGCGTTCATCGAGCGGGTGCTGGTAGACGGCCTGGGCGTGCGCCACCTGGTGGTGGGCGACGACTTCCGTTTCGGCTGTGACCGGCGCGGCGACTTCCACCTGCTCACCGAGGTGGGGGTGTCTAGCGGCTTCGGCGTCGAGCACACTCGCACCTTCACCATCGACGACGAGCGGGTCTCCAGCAGCCGGGTGCGTACCCTGCTGGCCAGCGGCAACTTCGCCGCCGCGGCGCGCCTGCTGGGCCGTCCCTACCGGCTGGGCGGCCGGGTGGTGCCCGACCGCCAACTGGGCCGCACCATCGGCGTGCCCACCGCCAACCTGCCGCAGCCGGCCCTGTCGCTGGCCCTGCAGGGCGTCTATGCGGTGGTCACCGAGCTCCCCGACGGGCGCTGCCTGCCCGGCGTGGCCAACATCGGCTGGCGCCCCACGGTGGGTAGCGAGCGGCCGGTGCTCGAGGTGCACCTCTTCGACTTCGACGGCGACCTCTACGGCCGGCGCCTGACGGTGCTGCCCTGCGCCAAGCTGCGCGGCGAGGTGAAGTTCGACGATTTCCAGGCGCTCAAGCGCCAGATAAGCGCCGACCAGGCGCGCGCCCGGGCCTACTTTCTAGAGCACCCCGCTGCCGGTGCCTATTTTCTAGAGCACCCCGCTGCCGGTGCCGGTTTTCTACAGCACCCCGCTGCCGGTGCCGATTTTCTAGAGCACCCCGCTGCCGGTGCCAATGTCGCGGCACACCCCGTCACGGCGGTTCCCACGGGCGACGGCAGCGACGATTCTCTTCCTCTGGCATCGGCGCCGCTGGCGCGCGAGGCCGTGACTTCCGATTCCTCGGCGGGTGCACCCGCCGACCACGACGACGGCTGATCCCCAGGATATGAGCGACTACAAGCACACGCTGAACCTGCCAGAAACCGATTTCCCCATGCGCGGCATGCTGCCCAAGAAGGAGCCCGCCCGGGTGGCGCAATGGAAGGCGATGAATCTGTACCACCGCCTGCGCGAGGAGCGCCGGGGCAGGGAGCTCTTCGTGCTGCACGACGGCCCTCCCTACGCCAACGGCAGCATCCACATCGGTCACGCCGTCAACAAGATCCTCAAGGATATCATCGTCAAGTCGAAGAACCTGGCCGGCTTCGATGCCCCCTACGTGCCCGGTTGGGACTGCCACGGCCTGCCTATCGAGCACAAGGTGGAGACCACCCACGGCAAGCACCTTGAACCGGCGCGTGCCCGCGCGCTGTGCCGCGAGTACGCCGCCGAGCAGATCCAGGGCCAGCTCGCCGACTTCGTGCGCCTGGGGGTGATCGGCGACTGGGACAACCCCTATCGCTCCATGGACTACGCCAACGAGGCCGGCGAGATCCGCGCGCTGGCCGAGATGGTCGAGGCGGGCTATGTCTTCAAGGGATTGAAACCCGTCAACTGGTGCTTCGACTGTGGCTCGGCGCTGGCCGAGGCCGAGGTGGAGTACGCCGACAAGAAGTCCGATGCCATCGACGTGGCCTTCCCGGTGGCGGATGCCGACCGCCTGGCCGCGGCCTTCGGCCTGGAGGCGCTTGCCAAGCCAGCCGCCGCGGTGATCTGGACCACCACCCCCTGGACCATTCCCGCCAATCAGGCGCTCAACGTGCATCCCGAGTTCACCTATGCCCTGGTGGATACCGGCGAGCGCCTGCTGGTGCTGGCCGAGGAGTTGGTGGAATCGTGCCTGGAGCGTTTCGGGCTGGAGGGCGAGATCATCGCCACCGCCACCGGCGAGCGGCTGGACGGCGTGCGCTTTCGCCACCCCTTCTACGATCGCCTGTCGCCGGTGTACCTGGCCGACTATGTGGAGATCGAGGTGGGCAGCACCGGCATCGTCCACTCGGCCCCGGCCTATGGCGTCGATGACTTCGTGACCTGCCGCGCCCACGGCATGACCTTCGACGAGATCGAGAGCCCGGTGCAGGGCAACGGCGTCTATGTCGATGATCTGCCGTTCTTCGGCGGCCAGATGATCTGGAAGGCCAACCTGCAGATCGTCGCCAAGCTCGACGAGGTGGGCGCGCTGTTGGCCCACCAGACCATCACCCACAGCTACATGCACTGCTGGCGCCACAAGAGCCCGGTGATCTACCGCGCCACCGCCCAGTGGTTCGTGGGCATGGACGTGCAGGGCCGTCATGGCAAGACCCTGCGTGAGCGGGCCCTCGAGGGCATCGAGGCGACCACCTTCACCCCGGCCTGGGGCCAGGCGCGCCTGCACAGCATGATCGCCAACCGCCCGGACTGGTGTATCTCCCGCCAGCGCAACTGGGGCGTGCCGATCCCCTTCTTCCTGCACAAGGCCACCGGCGAGCTTCACCCGCGTACCCTCGAATTGATGGAAGAGGCCGCCAAGCGCGTCGAGGTCGAGGGCATCGACGCCTGGTTCCGCCTCGACCCCGCCGAGCTGCTGGGCGAGGAGGCCGCCGACTACGAGAAGGTCACCGATACCCTGGACGTCTGGTTCGACTCCGGCACCACCCATCGCCACGTGCTGCGCGGCTCGCACCCCCACGGCCACGAGCAGGGGCCGGTCGCCGATCTGTACCTGGAGGGCTCCGACCAGCACCGCGGCTGGTTCCACTCCTCGCTGCTCACCGGCTGCGCCATCGACGGCCACCCGCCGTACCGCGGCCTGCTGACTCATGGCTTCACCGTGGATGCCCAGGGCCACAAGATGTCCAAGTCGGTAGGCAACGTGGTGGCACCTCAGGAGGTGATGGACAAGCTCGGCGCCGACATCCTGCGCCTGTGGGTGGCCTCCACCGACTACGGCGGCGAGATGGCGGTGTCTGATGAGATCCTCAAGCGCACCGCCGATGTCTACCGGCGCATCCGCAACACCTCGCGCTTCCTGCTCGCCAACCTGAGTGGCTTCGACCCGAACCGCGACCAAGTGGCCTTCGATGACATGCTGGCCCTGGACCAGTGGGTGGTCGACCGCGCCGCCCAGCTGCAGGCGCGCATCGAGACGGCCTATGAAGAGTACCGCTTCCTCGACGTCTACCAGCAGGTGCACGGCTTCTGTGCCCGGGAGCTCGGCGGCTTCTACCTGGACGTGATCAAGGATCGCCAGTACACCACCCAGGCCGACTCCGTGGCGCGCCGCAGCGCCCAGACCGCGCTCTATCAGGTGGTCGAGGCGCTTGCCCGCTGGGTGGCGCCGATCCTCTCGTTCACCGCCGAGGAGATCTTCGAGAACATCCCGGGCAAGCGCGGCGATAGCGTGCTGCTGGCCGAGTACACTACCGGGCTCGAGACGCTCGCCGATGACGCCGCCATGGGCCGCGACTTCTGGGAGCAGGTGCTCGAGGTCAAGCAGGCGGTCAACAAGTGCCTGGAGGACGCCCGCAACGCCAAGGCCATCAAGGGCAGCCTGGCCGCCGAGGTCACGCTCTACGTGGATGACGTCCTGCAGGCCACGCTCGCCAAGCTGGGCGACGAGCTGCGCTTCGTGATGCTCACCAGCGAGGTGCGCCTGGCGCCGCTCGGCGAGGCCAAGGAGGCCGAGGCCACCGAGCTCGAAGGGCTGAAGGTGGCCGTGGCCGAGAGCCCCAACCAGAAGTGCGAGCGCTGCTGGCACCACCGCGAGGACGTCGGTCAGCATGTCGACCATCCCGACCTGTGCGGGCGCTGCATCGGCAACCTGCCGGATGGCCCTGGAGAGACGCGTCACTATGCCTGATCGCCAAGCGTCATCCAGCAAGCAGGCGGATGCAGGCGGCGCCGTCGTGGTGCCGCCCATGCGCAGACCCCTGCGCTGGCTGTGGCTGGCGCTGGCGGTGGTCGTGCTGGACCTGGCCACCAAGTATCTGGCCGGCGGGCTGCTCGACTACGCCCGGCCGGTGGCGGTGCTGCCGTTCTTCGATCTCACGCTGCTGCACAACACCGGCGCGGCCTTCAGCTTCCTGGCCGGCCATCCCGGCTGGCAGCGCTGGCTCTTCGCCGCCATCGCGGTGGGGGCGAGCATCGGCCTGACGGTGTGGATGCGCCGCCTCAAATGCGACGAGACGCTGCTGGCCGTGTCGCTGGCGCTGATCATCGGTGGGGCGCTCGGCAACCTCTACGACCGGCTGGTTCACGGCTACGTGGTGGACTTCCTCTCCTTCCATGTGGCCGGCTGGTACTACCCGGCCTTCAACGTGGCGGACATCGGCATCACCCTGGGGGCCATCGGCCTGATCTGGGAGTCGCTGTTCGCCGAGCGGCGCCGGGCTCGCCGGCGTGGTTGAGGAACCCGCTCGCCGCTCCTGTGGGAGCGCAATTCATTGCCGGTTCGACGCCTCGACGAATGGCGCCGTCAGGCGCCCGATAAGGCCTCCGAACCTTACCACCTTTACCGAGTCCGAGACTGTCATGAGCGACCAGAACAGCCCCCAACACCGCATCGACGAGGGCATGGAAGTGACCCTGCACTTCACCCTCAGCCTGGAAGACGGCACCGTGGTGGATTCTACCCGGGACAAGGCACCCGCCACCTTCCAGGTGGGGGATGGCAACCTGCCGCCGGGCTTCGAGCATCCCCTCAAGGGGCTGGCGAGCGGTGACACCGGCAGCTTCGAGATCACCCCCGAGCACGCCTTCGGCCAGCACAATCCCCAGAACATCCAGCTGCTCAAGCGCGACGACTTCGAGAGCGACGAGCCGGAAGTGGGCATGGTGATGTCCTTCGCCGATGCCGCCGGCGGCGAGCTGCCCGGGGTGATCAGGCACATCGAGGGCGAGCAGGTGGAAGTGGACTTCAACCATCCGCTGGCGGGGCGTACCCTGACCTTCGAGGTGGAAGTGCTGGACGTAAAGCCCGCTACCACCCACTGAGGTGGCAGCATGAACGAAACAGCAGCCGGTAGTAGCGATTTCGACTCCCCCTGGAAGGAGGCGCTGGAGCACTATTTTCCGCAGTTTCTCGAGTTGCTGATGCCTGAGATGTATCGGGATATCGAAGGCTAGTGTTCAGTTTTCCGGTGGTGAACCTTCAACATATGCGTGATGATCGCCACGCACTTGAGAACAGTACCAACCCTTTTGCTGTCATAGTGCATGCTCAGCTTGAGGCACACCGGACCCAGGGCAATGACAATGCTCGCCTAGTGACCAAGTTTAGCCTGATGAAGAGGCTGTATCGGCGCGGCTTCAAACGTTCCGAGGTACTGGAGCTGTTACGCCTGATCGACTGGATGCTGGCACTGCCGCCGGCTCTGGAAGAGGAGCTTGAGGCCCAGATGGCCCGCTTCGAGGAGGAAATTCAGATGTCGTATGTCACATCGTTCGAACGTATCGCTGAGAAGCGTGGCATGCAGCAGGGCATGCAGCAGGGCATGCAGCAGGGCATGCAGAGTGGGCGTGCCGAGCTGTTGCTGAAGCTGCTGGCCTTGAAATTCGGCGAGCTTCCTCGCGAGGTCGAGTCGAGGGTGAACCAGGCAAGTTCCGAGGAGCTGGAGCTGTGGGCCGAGCGAGTCCTGACGGCCGGCACCCTGGACGAAATTTTTGCGTGACGCATCAAGGCAAGGCCCCCATGCAACCTGACACACTTCAGACTGAACCCATGCAAATCAAGCTGGCCAACCCCCGCGGCTTCTGCGCCGGCGTCGACCGCGCCATCGAGATCGTCAACGGCGCCCTGGACGCGTTCGGCCCGCCGATCTACGTGCGCCACGAGGTGGTCCACAACCGCTTCGTGGTCGACAGCCTGCGCGAGCGGGGAGCGGTGTTCGTCGAGGAGCTCCACGAGGTACCCGACGACGTCATCGTGATCTTCTCGGCCCACGGGGTCTCCCGCGCCGTGCAGGAGGAGGCCGATCAGCGCGGCCTCAAGGTGTTCGACGCCACCTGCCCGCTGGTCACCAAGGTGCACCTGGAGGTGCTGCGTTACGCCCGCAACGGCCAGGAGTGCATCCTGATCGGCCACGAGGGCCACCCCGAAGTGGAGGGCACCATGGGGCGCTACGACACCGCCCACGGTGGCGCCATCTATCTGGTCGAGGACGAGGCCGACGTGGCCAACCTCGAGGTCAAGGACCCGAGCAAGCTGGCCTTCGTGACCCAGACTACCCTCTCCATGGATGACACCGCCCGGGTGATCGACGCCCTGCGCGCGAAGTTCCCGGAGATCCAGGGGCCGCGCAAGGACGACATCTGCTATGCCACCCAGAACCGCCAGGACGCCGTGCGCGAGCTGGCCGACGGCTGTGAGCTGGTGCTGGTGGTAGG
Organism: Halomonas sp. 11-S5; assembly: GCF_029889825.1. Classification (NCBI taxonomy): domain Bacteria; kingdom Pseudomonadati; phylum Pseudomonadota; class Gammaproteobacteria; order Oceanospirillales; family Halomonadaceae; genus Halomonas; species Halomonas sp. 11-S5. The sequence goes on along the minus strand of NZ_JARANW010000015.1, from coordinate 4,448 downwards.
CAGCCCCAATAGCTCCAACTCCAACCGCCTGCGCGAGCTCTCCGAGCGGGTCGGCACCCCGGCCTACCTGATCGACAGCGCCGAGCAGGTCGACCCGGCGTGGCTCGACGGGGTCGGGGTGATCGGCGTCACCGCCGGCGCCAGCGCCCCCGAGGTGCTGGTCAAGGGCGTGATCGATCGGCTGCAGGCCCTGGGGGCCACGGCCCCCGAGGAACTCGCCGGCCGCGAGGAGACCATCACCTTCTCGATGCCGCGCGAGCTGCGCGAGCGGGTGATCGCCAGCGACTGAGCCTGCTTTCAGCCGCCTGGGGACCCAATGCATGAGGGCATCACCGCTATGAAAACGCGACTCACGGATAAGGACGGGGAGGTTCGCGAGCTTACCGATGACGACGTGAAGCGGATGCGACCGATGTCGAAGGCCCTGCCTGCCAACCTGCAGCGCACCATTGGCCAGCGAGGCAAGCAGCGCTCGCCGACGAAGGTGAAGACGTCGATTCGACTTTCCCAGGAGGTGATCGACCACTTCAAGGCGGAAGGAGAAGGCTGGCAGCGCCGCATCGATCAGGCTCTGAAGCAGTACATCAGGGAGCATGGCGGCGGATGATTAGTGCTCCGGTGCCATGGCCAGACGAGAAGGCCGCCCACTACTGGCATGATAGTGGCGCATTTTCAGTGAGGCCGTAGGCCCGGTAAGCGCCAGCGCCCCCGAGGTGCTGGTCAAGGGCGTGATCGAGCGGCTGCAGGCCCTGGGGGCCACGGCCCCCGAGGAACTCGCCGGCCGCGAGGAGACCATCACCTTCTCCATGCCCCGCGAACTGCGCGAGCGGGTGATCGCCAGCGAATAGCTAGCCCAGCGCCGAGACGAGAACGCCGCCGCCATGGCCATGACGGCGGCGTATTTCCAGAGAGGCCGTAGGCCCGGTAAGCGCCAGCGCACCGGGCGTAAGGATGGCAACAGTTGATCTGGTGGGAGGCTCGGCCCGGCGCCCCGGCCTGCAGCGCGATCCATCGCGTAGCGATGGCGCTGGCCCGCTCCGGACCTACACAGCCGACAGGCCCCCCGACCGACGCGTAAGCAGCCGCTCACCCGGCAGGCATGGCATTTTTGCTCCCTCACCCTATCGAAACGCCACATCTTGATACATACTGAAACAAATGCCTCGACCCGCAGGGAGACGCACCGCGTGACGCCCACGAGCATACGATTCAGGCCCCAGGGCCCCTCAGGCAGCGCCCGGCGAAGCGCCGGCTTCACGCTCATCGAACTGATGATTGTGGTAGCTATCGTCGCGATCCTGGCCTCCATCGCCTACCCGAGCTATACGCGTTATGTGGAGCGCTCCAAACGCACGGATGCATACGCCGGATTGCAGAATGCGGCGGGGGTGCTCGAGCGGTGCTACACCGTCTATAACAGTTATAATGATAGCAATTGTTCCTTGGAAGACGGAAATACACTGCCTTCACCAGAAGATTATTATACGATTTTTATCGCTGCAAGCGGATCCAGTTATACTGTCTCGGCAAAGTTGAAGAGTGGCTCTGATGGTTGCAGCGGAGATTTAACCCTGGACCATCAAGGAGTGAAAACCCCCGATGCTTGCTGGTAAGATGCCCGCGTTCCGTGGCTTTACGTTGATCGAGCTGCTTGTCACGCTGGCAGTAGCCATCATCCTTGCCACCATCGCGGCGCCAAGTTTCCAGAGTTTCATGGCCAGCAGCCGATACGCATCGGATTATAACGCGCTTCTTTCCGGCTTGGCGCTGGCCCGCAGCGAGGCAGTCAAACGTCGCGAACCGGTGAGCCTTGTCTTACAGCAGAGCAGCAGCTCACCCTGGGAGTATGCGGTCAGTGATATCGATAACGTCGTCCTTCGCAGAGCGGAATCAGCGCGTTCAAGTATACGCCTGAGTGCGGACGGCTCGGCGGTGACATCCTTCACTGTGACCTTTGATTCGCTGGGCAAGGTGGCATCAAGTGGTGATTGCAGTGATGGGTGTGAAGTCACGGTTCAGGGAACCGCAAACCATTGCGGCATCATCGATGTCAGTTTATACGGCCGCATAGGCCGAAAAGAGTGTCCTTGATGAAAACGACAGGACGAAGGCATTTCCAGGCCGGCTTTACCTTGATCGAGGCGATGATTGCCTTGCTGGTATTGACCGTTGGCATGTTGGGCGTAGCCGCCATGCAACTCAAGGCGCTGCAAGGCGCCCATGCCGCCTATCAGCGTTCCGTTGCCTCCTTGGCGGCACAGGATGCCCAAGAGAGGTTGTGGGCACAGATGTCGGAAAATGGAGACTTGGCGTGTCCCTCATGGGCTGATGCCAAAGATTTAGGGGATACAAGTTGGTACGATACATGGAAAGAGCGTTTGCCAGGTCTAGTAGAAGAGTCGGTGGATCCCCCGTCAGGAGTACCTGCTCCAGATTGCGAATTTTCTATATCAGTGAAGTGGTCTGAAAACAGGTTCGTTGGTGAAGATTCCCCCGTGTTTGGTTACACCGTTCGGTTGCCGGGGAGCTGAAGATGAAAAGGAATAGCGGCTTCTCACTGGTCGAGTTGATGGTGGCGCTGGTGATCGGGCTGATCATCATTCTTGGCGCCGGCCAGCTCTACCTCACCATGTTTCAAACAAACCGCCAGGTGGAAACGCTGAGCGAGAAGCAGGCGGCCGTGAGCTTTGCCGTGGAAACCTTGCTCCGAGATATCCGGCGTGCTGATGATATTGATGCAAGCGACCCAAGCGAGTTGAGGTTGCTGGTTCCCAATCATGGTGATATTGCCACTTCCTCCTGTTCAGCCGGCCATGATGTTGCCAAGGTGTACAAGCTGAGTGCTTCGGCGTTGAGTGAAAGAGAGGGGTGGGCGCTCGAGGTTGGACAGGATTGCTCGGATCCACCGGTTTATCCCAGCGGCGATCAGCCTGACATTGCCAGCGCCTTCGTTGAGGACGGCTTTATCGTAGATGACACTCTTGAAGTTGATGGAATCTACACCATTACCTTTCAGCTATTGTCGGCGGCAGGGTCTGATTCCGATCCTGACGAGCTAGTTTTTCATGCTGTCAATCGCACGGCTGCGGTAAACTGATACATCAAAGTATAGGCGAAGCCGGTGCGGCTTCCTGGAGTATGAACATGAGTAACCAGAAGGGTGCGGCGCTGATAGTGGTTCTTTCGCTGCTCACAGTGGCCTTGATTTTGGGCCTCTCCGGTATGCAGTCATCGCAGTTGGACGAGCGGCTGGCGGGGAATTATCGGTCTCAGTCAAAAGTGCAGATGGGTGCAGAAGAAGCAGCTTCTGCAGGGTTTGAAACGCTACAAAGTGGGTCAAATTCAGGCTTTACTTTTAGCGCGCCATCTTTTTCAAGTAATTTCTTTGAGATTGCTTGGGATGAGTTCGCTGCAGACTCAAACTTTGCTGGCGACAGTTGGGTAGAGTATGATTGCGAGTCTGTTCAATGTTATTATAGGTTTGTCAAGCATAGCACAGATTATTATATAATCTCCATGGCAAAGATTGATAATAATAATGCGCTTAGTAGTCCTGTTTATGTGTATTTGGATGTTGATGAATGGAATGGATTTGGCCCTCCTTCTGCTGTCACTTTGCCCGGTGGGATTGACGAAGATATTTCAAACGATGCCTTGCAGTGGCCAAAATCGGCTAAGAGCAAGATATCCGGTGGTGATGGATTTGAAGATTCTGATGGCAATCAAATAGATGTGGCCGCCATGTCAATTCTTCAGGGTGATGGGCTTTTAAATATTGAAAGTGCTTATGAAGATAAAGCTGATCTTAATAGTGATACTGTCCTAGGGTTGGATCAAGAGCCCACTGGTTTTGTTTCCGTGATTAAAAAGATGTATGATGAATATGCTGGTGGTTCAGGCTATTCAGGTGTTCATTTTTATACAGGTGATGAGCAAATGGATTTTACTGGAAATAACTCTTTGAGTGGCCTGCATATTGTTCTTAATGGTTCCGTTCAAATAGGTGGTAATTCACATTTGGATGGTGCCTTGATTGTTCTGAATGTAAATGATATCGATGCGGACAGTTGGGAGCTTTCTCCAGCCACCTTTGTCAAACTAAATGGTGGAGGGGGTGATGGTACTGTGTGGTTTAATAGTACTAATGTGTCAAATGCACTTGAAGAGTTCGGCTTGACGCTAGACGATTTTTATGGAATTTCAGTAGAGGATAATTTGTTTAGTGGGGTGGCAGGTATAGATGGCTGGTTCTGAATTAAAGTAAGCGCTCCACCAACCCCACCTGTTGCGGCCTGAGTTAGACCGGAAATAAGAACGAAATAAAATAAGGGACAGACCCTGAAGGATCCCCACGAATTCTGTGCTATTCGGCGCATAACGCTTGCTCCCTGACTTCCTCACGAAGGTTCTCTCGGAGAATTTTCCAGGAGGGCCAGGGCACGGCGCCG
>NZ_JARANW010000014.1:0-77807 GCF_029889825.1 Halomonas sp. 11-S5 | reverse complement strand
GGTGATCGGCGGGACCACCTTCACGCTGGCCCAGGTCCAGGCATTTGATGGCTCGCAGACAGTAAGCACCGGCGAAGGCACACTGACGCTGGATGGCTACACCGGTGATAGTTTTGGCGGCACCATCGATTACACCTACACGCTGGACGCCACGATCGACAATGACAGCAAGGCGGTGACTGGTAACGACGCCGTCACGCTGGATCACTTCGATGACAGCATCGCGATTCAGGTCAATGGCGTGGGTGGCACCACGGCCAGCGATAACCTGGTGATTCGTGCCATCGACGATGCACCAGTATTGAACGTCACCAATGCCGTGAGTCTGAATGCCGGCGGCGTCACTTTTACGGGTAGCCTCGCCGATATTGGTGCCGACTCCCCAGGGAATGTTACTCTTTCCGGCACGCCGCCTGCAGGGCTTACCTCCGGTGGTAACGCAGTCACTTATCAGGTATCGACTGACGGCTCGGTACTTACTGCGTCTGCTGGCGGAAATGACGTGTTCACGCTGACAGCTCAATCAGACGGCACCTACACCTACGAGCAGTTTCAGGCACTGGATCTGTCTGTTCTTAATTCCAGCCTTCAGGGCTCAGTGGGAGCCAGCGGTCCGAAACCCGCCTATTTCATCTATGAAGATGGTACCTTTGGCTCGGATTCTGCCAAGCCCTGGTCGGTGAAGATCACCGGAAGCGATGATGTCAATCCCAGTACACCGGGGATGGGTATTGGCAACAACTTATTCCAGACCGGAGAAACAATGACGCTGGAATTTGACGACGAAGGAGAGAGCGGCACGCAGAATCAGGCCTATGTCGCGAAGATCGGGATTAGTGATTTGAGCGGGAGTGAAACCGTCTCCTATACCGCCTACTTTACCGATGATACCCAAATGTCAGGCACTGCTACATCTAGCTCCCTAGTAGATGGAAGTCTGTTTATTACAGCTCCGTCGGGCGCTAACATCGATTATGTCGACCTGCAGGCTGGATCCAACACTTCGGTACGGATTACCTCGATCTCCACCTTTACTCTCGATGAAGGCATGCCCAAGGAGCTACCTTTCGAGTTTACCGCCACCGATGCTGACGGTGATAGCATTGCCGGTTCTTTTGATATTACTGTGCAGAACAGTGATCTCTTCAATGGTGATGCCACAGATAATGTGCTTGCAGGTGGTCTCGGCATGCAGACGCTTAGTGGCGGTCCTGGCGAAGATATCCTTGTCGGCGGTCCAGGCAACGACACCCTGACCGGCGGCCTTGGCGCCGACACCTTCGTATGGCACCTCAGTGATCAGGGCACAAGTAGCGATCCGGCCGAGGATAGCGTCACGGACTTCACCCTCGGTACCTTCGGGACCGATGATAACGCCGACAAGCTGGATATCTCGGACCTGCTGAGCAACATGGATGAGAGTGCAGATCTCTCCAGCTATATCCAGGCCGAGGAGAATGGAGGCGGTACTATCCTGCATATCAGCTCGGCGGGTGCCATGACGACAGTTGGTGATTTCAGCGAGGCGGATCAGTCGATCGTACTGGAAGGTGTCAGTGCGGGAGTCGATCCCGCCGCCTTCATCCAGTCACTCATCGACGATGGTCAGCTCGATATCGACTGATCGGCCATCCTTCAACCCCATCGCTCGGCCATGGCCGGGCGATGGTTTGTCGCTTTCAGCGCTGCCTCTTTACGCTGCAGGACAGGACGTTCCAGGAGCTATCCATGTACATCAAGCGCGACGGTGACGGCCACATCGAGCTGGTCAGCCGGGAGGAGACGCCGGAGTGTCAGGAGTACCTGCCGGCGGATTCCCCGGAGCTGTTGGCCTTCCTGACGGAGGGCGAGGTCGGCAAGGGCGCGGCGCGCTTCCAGGCTTCGGATCTCGCCTTCGTGCGGGTGCTGGAGGACGTGATCGAGGTGCTGATGGACAAGGGGGTGATCAGCTTCACCGACCTGCCGGCACCGGCCCAGGAGAAGGTGATGGAGCGTCAGTCGTTGCGTCGCCGGCTCAATGGCCTGCAGCTGGTGTCCAGTAGCGACGAGGAGAGCGGGGTGATCTAGCCCAGGCAAGACGGGTAGTGCCCATGACGACACGGGCCGGCATTCTCCAGAGTGCCGGCCCGTTTCACGGTCAGCCCGTGGGCTTGTCGTGTTGACGAATCCCGGGGCCGGTGGCGCCATCCAGGCCCAGCTCGAAGAGCATCCGGGCCTCTTCGAGGTTCTCGACCCCCTCGCCGATGGCCAATATCCCCAGAGAATGGCAGAGCGTGGCCATGCCGCGCAGGATGGTCTGCTGCTCGGCGACCTTGTCGATGTCCTTGATCAGCGTCCTGTCGATCTTGAGGTAGGCGAGCCCCAGGTCCTGCAGGTCGGCGATTCGGTTGAATTCGGCGCCGACATGTTCCAGGCCGATCCGGCAGCCCAGCGGCTGCAGGGCGTGGCACAGGCTGCGGAAGCTGGCCAGGTCATGAATCGCCAGGGATTCGGGGATCTCCAGCCAGAGTCGCGCGGCGACGTCAGGCCGGGCCCTGAGGCGGGCCTGGAGCTCCATGACGAAGCGGGCATCCTGGATCGAGGCGGCCGACAGGTTGATGCCTAGCGGCTTGCCGCGCTGGGTGATGTCGCGCACGGCCTCGTCGATCACCGCCAGGTCGAGCCGGCTGTCGAGCTCGAGCCGCGAGATCCAGGGCATGAACACCCCGGCGGGCTGCCACTCGCTGTTCAGGCGCAGCCGCGAGGGGCTTTCGAAGTGAAGGAGTTTGCCCTTGCCATCCAGCACCGGGTAGTGGGCCAGGTAGACCCCCTTGGTCATGGCTTCCTGGAGGGCGCGACGCCATTCGCCATGGCTGGTGAACAGGCTGCGGCGCTGGGGGCCCTCGGCGATGACCAGGCTCTGGTCACCGCGGGTCTCGGCGGCCGAAAGGGCGCCGTCCAGGCTCGCCAACAGCACGCTACGCTGGTCGTCCTGGGCATAGTCGATCAGTGCTGCCGGCAGGCCGAGTGGCACGGGGTTCTGCTGTCGTAGCTCTGCGAACCGCTTGCCGAGCTCATCACGCAATGTTTCCAGGTCATGGCTACCGGGCAGCAGCAGAGCGAAGTCGCTGCCGTTCAGGCGTCCCACGACCCCGCCACCGCGGACCTTGCCGAACTGGTCCAGGCTGCTGGCGAGCGCATGCAGCAGGGCATCGGTGTCGCCGTGGCCCAGTCGCTCGTTGACCTCGGCCAGCCGGGCCAGGCGCACCAAGGCCAGGGTACCGCTGGCTCGGCCATCCTGGCTCTCCAGAAGGATCTGCAGCTGGGCGAGGAAGGCCTCGCGCTTGAGCGCGCCGGTCACGCTGTCGTGCTGCAGGCGTCGGCGCAGCAGGTCGAGCTTCTGGCTCTCTTCGCCGAGCATGTCCCGTACGGCGGCGGAGAGCTGGTTCATGGCCACCACCACCTCGCGCAACTCGCGGGTGCGCGGGGCGGGAAGGGTGGTGAAGCGCCGTTCACCGATCTGCCGGGCCTGTTGGACGACATGACGCAACGGCCGGCGGATGGTTCGCACTATCCACCCGGCCAGCAGCAGGCTGAGGGCGGCGGCCAGGGCGAACCAGCCGACCAGTTCCAGGCTGCTGCGCCACAACGAGCGATAGGCGAAGCTGTGCTGGCTCTCGAGCGTAAGAGTGCCGAATTGTCGCCAGCCGTCCTGGACCACGGCCTGTCCTGGGGGGACCTCGAAGCGCACCAGATCGACGAACCAGGCCGGCACGTCCTCGATGGCCTCGCCGGCGCGGCGCTGCTCGATGATCTCGCCCAGTGGGTCGCGCAGCTCGACCCGCCGGTAGTGGCCGGTATCGAACTGGGCGGCTACCAGCAGTTCCAGGGTCACCGGGTCCTTGGGCATCTGGCTCATGGTCAGCGCCAGAGCATTGGCATTGTCCGCATTCTTGATGCGCACTTCCTGCTCAATATAGGCCCGGCTGGAGCTGATACCGATGAACAGGCTGCCGCCGAAGGCGAGCAGCAGCAGTACCACGATGGTCAGCCAGAGCTGCTTGATGAGCGACATCTTGTTATCCCCCTTGAATGAATCCTTGCGCCTGCATGCGATCGATCGCGCGTCGCCAGCGCGACAGGCGTGCCATCGGGTCGGCACGCGATCGGGTGGAGCCGCCGGCCCAGAGGCCGCTGCTGTTGAAGCTGAACAGCGGATCGAGATCGGTGCGCCGGGAGCCGCGGGTGATCGAGGACACCAGGTTGTCGAGCACTAGCGGGTCCGCCGCAGGGGTCTCGTAGTAGCCCAGCACCATGTGCGCCTGGGTGATGCCGCTGCGGCCGATGCGTGCGCGGACATAGATCATGCGCAACTCGTCGCCCGGTACCCCCAGCTCCTTGAGGGTGATGTACTTGGCGATGGAGAAATCCTCGCAGTCCCCCTGGCCGCGGCCCAGGGTCTCCAGCGGCGTGGCCCAGTAGTCTTCCTGGCCCCAGATGTCGATATCGTCGAGCCAGCGGACCCGCCGGTTGAAGAAGGCGTTGACCTCGCGCAGGCGGGTCTGCAGGTCGGCAGGACGCAGCCGTTCGACCAGCGCGAACCACGCCTCGAGGCTCGATAGCCCTTGCTGGCCATAGAGTCGCTGCATGCTTTGGCGCAGGCGCTCGGGCGAGAGGTTGGCCTCACCCGAGGAGGGATGCAGCCCCAGGCCGATGGCCAGCGACAGGCTGCCGAGCCCCGCCAGGAAACGGCGACGTCCGGGCGAATCGAGTGTCCGGGGGGGAGGCGGCATGCGGCGGGCCTGGCTGAGCGTTTGCTCAAGTCTAGGGGGCGTAGAGTTCTAATGCGAGGGGAGTGATCGGCGTGATGTCGAGCGGCTCAACCCTTGCCGGGCCCCAGCCAGATCCGCAGCCGGCCTACCCAGTTGAGGTCCTGGGCGGCGCGGCGCAGCTCACCGACCGCGCCCTCGAGGGTCTGGCCGTCGGGCAGCGCATTGATGTAGAGAGAGACATCCACCTGGTTGTCCAGGTAATGAAGGTCCAGCGCGACTCGGGCATGCCAGACCGGCAGCCCCTGCCAGGCGTCATCGAGGAGCTCCACCACGTCGCTGCGCAGCGGCAGGCCGGGGCGCAGGCTGTGCTCGAGCTCGCCCGAATCGTCCTCGGGGTCGATGTGGAAGGTGACGTCGGCGAGCTCCGGAAAGGCCTCGCGAAGGCGGCGACTCACTTCGTTGCCGATCTCGTGGGCCTCGGAGACGGTGACCCGCGGCGGCACCACGATGTGCAGGTCGAGGATCACATCGCTGCCCAGCTTGCGGGTCCGCAGGTCGTGCACTCCGTTGACGTGGGGGACGCGCTCGGCGATGTCCCGCATGTGGTCGCGCTGCGCGCGGGGCAACGCCGTGTCGATGAGCTCCTGGCTGGACTCCCACAGCAGCCGCCCGCCGACCTGCCCGACCATCATGCCGACCACGATGGCGGCCACGGCATCCATCCAACCGACCCCGAACTGTGCGGCCACCAGGCCCACCAGCACCACCACGGTGGAGAGCGCATCGGAGCGCGAGTGCCAGGCGTTGGCCTCGAGCAGTCGTGAATTGACCCGCCTGGCCACCCGCAAGGTGTAGCGATAGATCCACTCCTTGGCGATCAGGCCCAGCACGGCGATGCCGATCGCCCACAGGCCTGGGGCGGGCACCGGTTCCCCGCCTACCAGCCGGGTGATGCTCGCCCAGGCGATGCCCCCGGCGACGAAGATCAGTACGCTGCCCAGCCACAAGGTGGCCAGGGTCTCGATGCGGCCGTGGCCGTAGGGGTGGTTGCTGTCGGGCTCCTGGCGGCCGTAGTGGGTGGCGGCGACGACGAACAGGTCCGTCAGGATGTCCGAGAAGGAGTGGATGCCGTCGGCCACCAGGGCCGCCGAGCCTACGGCGAAGCCGGCGAGCATCTTGGCCACGCCGACCACGAAGTCGATGACGGCGCCGATCAGCGTGACCTTGTGGGCCTCGCGGGTCTGGGCGGCGCGATCTGCAGTCGAGCTTTGTCGGTTTGTCGCCTGCGCACTCACGCCCGGGTACTCGTTCATCTTATCTCGCCTCTCAACGGTGGCGCCCCGCCTTGTTGAGCACCGGGTTGGCGTACTGGGTCAGCCACCAGTGGCGAAGTTCGTCGGGCACCTCCTGCAGGCGCGCCTGGAAGCGGGCGCGATCGGCGTCGCTGACCTCGCTCAGGTCGATCAGGTCCGGGGCCTCGCCAAGGGCCTCCAGGGCCAGGAAGTGGCTGGGAAAGAGGTGGTAGCCGGCGAGCACCTGGCAGTCGATCTCGGCGGCCACGGCTTCGGGGGTGTCGAACTGTGCCGTGAGCGGGGTGCCGAAGGTAAGCTGTACCCGCCCCTTGTGGCCGGTGATGCCGGCGACAATGGAGCTGATGTCCTCGAACTCGCTCTTCTCGTAGTTGCCGCTGGTCTGCATGGCGTGCAGTTCCCTGGCCTTCTGCAGGTCGCAGGGGTCGTACTCGTAGCTGATCGACACCGGCACCAGGCGCAATTCGGCAATGGCCTCGCCGATGCTCACCTGGCGTTCCCGGCCACGGCGGGCCATGGTCAGCATCTTGATGATTGCCGGGTCGGTGCGGTCGATGCCGTCCTTGGCGCGGCCCTCGCGCTGGGCCATCCAGATGGGATGGTTGTCCTCGAGGATGGAGTGGCGAATGTAGGCGGAAAGGTTCTGGTAGGCGGCCAGCATGGCACGCTTGCCGCGGGCGCTGCGCGGTACGATGAAGCTCTTGTTGAGGCGCATCAGGTCGTTGACGTAGGGCTTCTTGAGCAGGTTGTCGCCGATGGCGATGCGCACGGTGTCACGCCCGGCCAGGTAAAGCGCGTAGTTGACGAAGGCCGGGTCCAGCGAGATGTCGCGATGGTTGCCGATGAACAGGTAGGCACTGTTGGGGTCCAGCGCCTCGAGCCCCTCCACCCGGAAGATGTCGGTGGAGGTCCGGATCATGCGCTGCATGTAGCGGGCGATGCGCATCTGGAAGTCATGCACGCCGCTCACGCCGCGCACCTCGCGGCGGATGGCGAAGCTGGCCAGGACGCGCGAGAGACGCGGCATGAAGTGGCTGAGCCGCGGCAGTCGATAGCGGGTCAGGGCATCGAGCAGTTCGGCATCATGGGCCAGGCGCGCGAGGACCTCGGCCACCTCGTCGTCCTGGTAGGGACGGATCGCGGCCCAGGGATCGGATGCGGGGGTGTGGTGAGTCTCGGTCATGGGGTCCAGGCTTTGGTCGGAGGCGATCAGGCGCTGCGGGCGTCACCGGCGGTGCCGGCCTCGCCACCCAGCCACTCGATCAGGCGCTCGATGTTCTCGGCCAGCGCCTGGGTCATCAGGATGAAGTCGGTCTCCAGGCGCACCAGGGCGTCATCGCCATCGTCGGCCTGGGAGGCCTCGTCGATCAGGGCGTCGTCGAAGCGCAGCGACTTGATCGCCAGGTCGTCATGCAGCACAAAGCTTAGCCGTCCCTCGATCGACAGTGCCAGCTTGCTGGCCTGGCGGCCGCTCTCCAGCAGCTGTTGGATCTCGTCGCTGTCGAGGTCGACCTGGCGGGCACGCAGCACGCCGTCGTCGCCCTTGGCCTTGAGCTCCACCTGGTCGCCGAGCACCAGGTCGGCCGGGCGCGCGCCCGGATCGCCCAGCCAGCTGGTCATGGCCCGCATGGGCAGCGTCTGGCTGGCCAGCGGGGTCACCTTGAGGCTGCCCAGGGTCTCGCGCAGCAGGTCGAGGAGTTCCTCGGCGCGCTTGCGGGAGCTGGCATTGACGGCGATCAGCTGGCGGCGGCTGTCCCACCACAGGTCGACCTTCTGGCTGCGCACGAAGGCCCGGGGCAAAAGCTCCTCGTAGACCTCTTCCTTGATCGCCAGCTTCTCCTGGCGGCGCAGCTTGCGGCCCTCGTTAGCCTCAATGGCCTCGCTGCGCTCCTCGACCTCCTCGCGGACTACCGAGGCGGGCAGGATGCGTTCCTGGCGCAGGGCGGTCATCAGGCGCTGGCCCTGCAGCTCGTGCAGCAGCTGCGTCCCGGCCCGGCCGGCCGGTGCGGACCAGCCCAGGCGACGCGCCTCGCTGCCCCCCAGGGGGCGGAAGGCCTGCTCGTCCAGGGCGGTTTCCAGGCTGGCGGCATCCAGCTCAGGGGCGTCGTGCAGGCGGTAGAGGTGCAAGTGCTTGAACCACATGGAGCATTTCCCGAGAGAAAGGGGGCACATTATGGCCAAAGGGAGGCGCCGGTGCCAGTGCCGACATCACCTTCGTGCTGTTCGACCTGGCGGCCAGTCGAGCCATCGAGATCGGCGGCGAGATCCGCGAGGCCATGGCGGCACTGGTCCTGCCTTAGCCCCCTTGCACAGCTCCCTTTGCACCGTCCGGGATGGTATGATGCCAGGCTGATATTGCGCGCCATGTCACGGCCACGTGACGCGCCAACCTGTTGCAGTGCAAAGGATTCGACGACCCATGGGTGACATCGCCAGAGAGATTCTGCCAGTCAACATCGAGGACGAGCTCAAGCAGTCATACCTCGATTACGCGATGAGCGTGATCATCGGCCGTGCGCTGCCCGACGTGCGCGATGGTCTCAAGCCGGTGCATCGGCGTGTGCTATTCGCCATGCACGAGCTTAGTAACGACTGGAACAAGCCGTACAAGAAGTCCGCCCGTGTAGTGGGCGATGTCATCGGTAAGTACCACCCCCACGGCGACAGCGCCGTCTACGACACCATCGTGCGCATGGCCCAGGACTTCTCGATGCGCCACGTGCTGGTCGACGGCCAGGGCAACTTCGGCTCCATCGATGGCGACAACGCCGCCGCCATGCGTTACACCGAGGTGCGCATGGCCCGGCTGGCCCATGAGCTGCTGGCCGACCTGGAGAAGGATACCGTCGACTGGGTCGATAACTACGACGGTACCGAGCGCATTCCCGAGGTGCTGCCCACCAAGGTCCCCAACCTGCTGATCAATGGCTCCTCGGGCATCGCCGTGGGCATGGCGACCAACATCCCGCCCCACAACATGGGCGAGATCATCAACGCCTGCCTGGCGCTGATCGACGACTACACCCTTAGCGTCGACGACCTGATGGAGCATGTGCCCGGCCCGGATTTCCCCACCGCCGGCATCATCAACGGTCGCGCCGGCATCCTCGAGGCTTACCGCACCGGCCGCGGGCGCATCTATGTGCGTGCTTGCCACACCATCGAGCATGACGACAAGACCGGCCGTGACCACATCATCGTCAACGAGCTTCCCTACCAGGTGAACAAGGCGCGGCTGATCGAGAAGATCGCCGAGCTGGTCAAGGAAAAGAAGATCGAGGGCATCGCCGAGCTGCGCGACGAGTCCGACAAGGACGGCCTGCGGGTGGTGATCGAGGTCAAGCGCGGCGAGTCCGGCGAGGTGGTGGTCAACAACCTCTTCGCCCAGACCCAGCTACAGACCGTCTTCGGCATCAACATGGTGGCCATCGACAATGGCCAGCCGAAGATCCTCAATCTCAAGGAGATCCTCGAGGCCTTCATCCGCCACCGCCGCGAGGTGGTGACCCGTCGCACCCTCTTTGAGCTGAAGAAGGCCCGCGAGCGCGGCCACATCCTCGAGGGCTTGGCCGTCGCCATCTCCAATATCGACGAGGTGATCGAGCTGATCAAGGCGTCGCCGAACGCGTCCGAGGCCAAGGAGAAGCTGCTGGCGAAGTCCTGGCAGCCGGGGCAGGTCACCGGCATGCTCGAGCGTGCCGGGGCGACCTCCTGCAAGCCCGAGGACCTGGAGGAGGGCTTCGGCCTCAGCCAGGCCGGCAGCGAGTACCGCCTGTCGCCGGCCCAGGCCCAGGCCATCCTCGAGCTGCGCCTGCATCGCCTGACGGGGCTCGAGACCGAGAAGCTCCTCGACGAGTACCTGTCGATCCTCGAGAGGATCGCCGAGCTCACCGCCATCCTGGCCTCCGCCGAGCGGCTGCTCGAGGTGATCCGCGAGGAGCTGATCGGCGTGCGCGACCAGTTCGGCAACCCGCGCAAGACCGAGATCCAGGCCAGCCATCTGGACCTGCGCCTGGAGGACCTGATCGCCGAGGAAGATATGGTGGTCACCGTGTCGCGCACCGGCTACGCCAAGACCCAGCCGCTCTCCGACTACCAGGCCCAGCGCCGCGGTGGGCGCGGCAAGTCGGCCACGGCGATGAAGGACGAGGACGTCATCGAGCACCTGCTGGTGGCCTCGACCCACGACACCGTGCTGCTGTTTTCCAATCGCGGCAAGGTCTACTGGCTCAAGGTCTACGAGATGCCTGTCGCCAGTCGCGGCTCGCGGGGCAAGCCGCTGGTCAACCTGCTGCCGCTGGACGAGGGCGAGGCGATCAACGCCATTCTGCCGGTGCGCGATTACGACCCGCAGAGCTACATCTTCTTTGCGACCGAGCGCGGCACCGTCAAGCGCACCAGCCTCGAGCAGTTCTCGCGGCCACGCAGCGTGGGCCTGATCGCCATCGACCTCGAGGAGGGCGACCGCCTGGTGGGCGCCGCCATCACCACGGGCAGCGATCACGTCATGCTGCTCTCCTCCAACGGCAAGGCGATCCGCTTCGAGGAGTCCAACGTCCGCGCCATGGGTCGCACCGCCCGGGGTGTGCGTGGCATGCGTCTGCTCGGGGGTGCCGAGGTGATCAGCCTGATCATCCCGCAGAGTCAGCAGATCGACGCCGAGGCCGACGTCGAGGCCGAGGCCGAAGCCGAAGCCGAGGAGGGCGCGAGCGTCGAGACCGGCAACGGCGGCCAGATCTACATCCTCACCGCCAGCGAGAACGGCTTCGGCAAGCGCACCCGCCTCGAGGAGTTCCCGCTTCGCGGTCGCGGCGGCCAGGGCGTGATCGCCATGCAGACCAGCGAGCGCAACGGCGCCCTGGTGGCGGCCATGCAGGTCTACGCCACCGACGAGATGATGCTGATCACCGATCGCGGCACCCTGGTGCGCACCCGGGTCGACGAGGTCTCGATCACCTCGCGCAACACCCAGGGCGTGATGCTGATCCGCCTGGGCAACGACGAGAAGCTGGTCAAGACCGTGCGGATCGATGAGCTAGAGGAATCGGGGACAGACCCCCATTTCGAAGGTGAAGGTGAAGGTGAAGAAGGAGAGCGAGATGGGGAGTAATGGAAATGGGGGTCTGTCCCCCATTCACCGTCACTACAACTTCTGTGCCGGCCCTGCCGCGCTGCCCGCTGCCGTGCTGGAGCGAGCCCGGGACGAACTGCTGGACTACCAGGGCCGCGGCCTCTCGGTAATGGAGATGAGCCATCGCGGCGAGGACTTCGTGGCCATCGCCGAGCAGGCCGAGGCCGATCTGCGCGAGCTGCTGGCCATTCCTGACAACTACCGCGTGCTCTTCACCCAGGGCGGGGCCAGCCTGCAGTTCGCCGCGCTGCCCTACAACCTGCTGGGGGCCGGCGGACGGGCCAACTTCCTGCACACCGGCATCTGGGGCAAGAAGGCGATCAGCGAGGCGCGCCACCTGTTCGGCGATGTCCATGTGGCCGCCAGCAGCGAGGAGAACGGCCACAGTGCCGTGCCGCGCCAGGAGGACACCGTCCTCTCCGCGGACGCCGCCTACCTGCACTACACCGCCAACGAGACCATCGGCGGGCTCGAATTCGACTATATTCCCGGCAGTGAAGGGGGAGGGCCGCGCCGGCCGGATGGCAGCGAGGTACCGCTGGTCTGCGACATGTCCTCGAGCCTGCTCTCCGGCCCGCTCGATGTCTCGAGGTTCGGGGTGATCTATGCCGGTGCCCAGAAGAACATCGGGCCGGCTGGCCTGGTGGTGGTGATCGTGCGCGACGACCTGCTGGACCAGGCCCGTAGTGACATGCCGACGCTGTTCGGCTACAAGGCGCTCGCCGAGGCGGGCTCGATGGTCAACACCCCGGCGACCTACAGCTGGTACCTGGCGGGACTGGTCTTCGACTGGCTGAAAAGCGATATCGGCGGCCTGGCGGCCATGGACGCCATCAATACGCGCAAGGCGGCCAGGCTCTATGCGGCCATCGACGGCAGCGGGCTCTATGCCAACCCGATCACGCTGCGCAACCGCTCGCGGATGAACGTGCCCTTCGTGCTGGCCGACCCGCGCCTGGACCGCCCCTTCCTGGACGAGGCCGAGGCAGCGGGGCTGCTCAACCTCAAGGGGCATCGCAGCGTGGGGGGCATGCGGGCCAGCCTCTACAACGCCGTGCCCGAGGCCGCCGTCGAGGCATTGATCGACTTCATGGCCGATTTCGAGAAACGCAGGGGATAACCCATGACTGAGCCTACCCTCAGCCTCGAGGCGCTCCGCCAGCGCATCGACGCCCTGGACAACGACATCCTGCGCCTGATCAGCGAGCGGGCGGCCTGTGCCCAGCAGGTGGCCGAGATCAAGGCCGAGCATGAGCCCGGCGCGGTCTTCTACCGGCCCGAACGCGAGGCCCAGGTGCTGCGCCGGATCATGGAGCTCAACACGGGCCCCCTGGACAGCGAAGAGATGGCGCGGCTGTTCCGCGAGATCATGTCGGCCTGCCTGGCCCTGGAGCAGCCGGTCAAGGTCGCCTACCTGGGGCCGGAGGGCACTTTCACCCAACAGGCCGCCATCAAGCACTTCGGCGAGAGCGCGATCAGCCTGCCGATGGCCGCCATCGACGAGGTGTTCCGCGAGGTGGAGGCCGGTGCCGTCAACTATGGCGTGGTGCCGGTGGAGAACTCCACCGAGGGGGTGATCAACCACACCCTCGACTCCTTCATGGACTCCGGGCTTCGCATCTGCGGCGAGGTGGTGCTGCGCATCCACCATCACCTGCTGGTGGCCGAGACGACCCGTCGCGACAAGGTCTCGCGGATCTATTCCCACCCCCAGTCCTTCGCCCAGTGCCGCAAGTGGCTCGACGCCCACTTTCCCCAGGCCGAGCGAGTGCCGGTCTCCTCCAATGCCGAGGCGGCGCGCCTGGTCAAGACCGAGTGGCACAGTGCGGCCATCGCCGGTGACATGGCCGCCAAGCTTTATGGGCTCGCCAAGCTGGCCGAGAAGATCGAGGACCGGCCGGACAACTCCACGCGCTTTCTGATCATCGGCAACCAGGACGTGCCCATCTCCGGCGAGGACAAGACCTCACTGGTGGTGGCGATGCGTAACCAGCCGGGGGCCCTGCACGACCTGCTAGAGCCCTTCCATCGCCACCAGATCGACATGACGCGCCTCGAGACCCGCCCGTCGCGCACCGGCGTATGGAACTACGTGTTCTTCATCGACTTCAAGGGGCATCGCGAGGAGCCGCGTGTCGCGGCCATGCTGGAGGAGGTCCAGCTGCACGCCGCCGAGGTGAAGGTGCTGGGCTCCTATCCCGTCGGCGTGCTCTGAGGGATGGCGGGCATCGTGAAGCCGCCGCCCGATGAGCGGCGCATCCTGATCGTCGGCCTGGGGCTGATCGGCGGCTCCCTGGCCGCCGCGCTCCGCGCCGCCGGCTTCGGGGCGGCTAAAGAGAGCGCCGCCGGCTTCGGGGCGGCCAAAGAGAGCGCCGCCGGCTTTCGGGACACCATCCTCGCCTGCGACCCCGATGCGTCCGAGATCGCCCGCGGCATCGAGATGGGCCTGATCGATCGCGGCGACACCGAACTCGAGGCGGTGGTCGAGGGCGCGTCGCTGGTGGTGCTGGCGGTGCCCGTACTGGCCATGGAGTCGGTGATGGCCCAGCTGGCCGGGTTGATCGATCGCGCCGCACCGGATGTCGTCGTCACCGATGTGGGCAGCACCAAGGCGGCGATCCGCGAGGCGGCCGTGGCCGCCTTCGGTCGCATGCCGGCCAACCTGGTGCTCGGCCACCCCATCGCCGGCTCGGAGAAGAGCGGGGTCGCCGCCGCCGATGCCGAGCTCTATGCGCGCCATAAGGTGATCCTCACCCCCGAATCCGCTACCGATCCGGCCGCGACGGCCAGGGTGCGCGTGCTCTGGGAAGCCACCGGGGCCGAGGTGCTGGAGATGAACGTGGCCCGCCACGACCAAGTGCTGGCGCGGACCAGTCACCTGCCGCACCTGCTGGCCTTCTCGCTGGTGGACACCCTGGCCCGCCAGGACGAGCGCCTGGAGATCTTTCGCTATGCCGCCGGCGGGTTTCGCGACTTCACTCGCATCGCCGGGAGCGACCCGGTGATGTGGCGCGACATCTTCATCGCCAACCGCGATGCCGTGCTCGCCTCGCTGGACGACTTCGAGGTCGGCGTGGCTCGGCTGCGGTGCGCGGTGGAGCGCGGTGACGGTGATGCCATGCTGGCCACCTTCGACCGGGCCAGTCACGCCCGACACTATTTCGAATCCCTGCTCAACCAAACCAGTTATCAGGCGGAGTACCAGATGCAACAACACGGTAAGCTGCGCTACCGGGTCAGCCCCGGCGGTGGCGTCACCGGGCGGATCCGCGTGCCCGGCGACAAGTCGATCTCCCACCGTTCCATCATGCTCGGGGCGCTGGCCGAGGGCGTCACCGAGGTGAAGGGCTTCCTCGAGGGCGAGGACAGCCTGGCCACCCTGCAGGCCTTCCGCGAGATGGGCGTGGCCATCGAGGGGCCTCACCAGGGGCGGGTCACCGTCCATGGCGTCGGCATGCACGGTCTCAAACCGCCCTCCGGGCCGCTCTATGTGGGCAATGCCGGCACCGCCATGCGCCTGTTCGCCGGGCTGCTGGCCGGCCAGGCCTTCGATACCGAGCTGACCGGCGATGTCTCGCTGACCAAGCGGCCCATGGGGCGGGTGGCCGATCCCTTGCGAGCGATGGGCGCCGAGATCGATACCGCCGAGGGCGGGCGTCCGCCGCTGCAACTCCACGGTGGCAAGGCGCTCAAGGGCATTACCTACGACATGCCCATGGCCAGCGCGCAGGTGAAGTCCTGCCTGCTGCTCGCCGGCCTCTACGCCGAGGGCGAGACCCGCGTGCGCGAGCCGGCGCCGACCCGTGACCACACCGAGCGCATGCTCCAGGGCTTCGGCTACGAGGTGCACCGCGAGGGCGACACCTGCTGGCTCCGGGGCGGCGGCAGGCTAACCGCGGCCCCCATCGACGTGCCCAGCGACATCTCGTCGGCGACCTTCTTTCTGGTGGCGGCGGCGATCACGCCTGGCGCCGACCTGGTACTTGAGCACGTCGGCATCAACCCGACCCGCATCGGCGTGATCAACATCCTCCAGCTGATGGGCGCCGACCTGCGCCTGGAGAACGAGCACGAGGTGGGCGGCGAGCCGGTGGCCGACCTGCATATCCGTTATGCCCCGCTGAAGGGCATCGAGATTCCCGTGGCGCAGGTGCCGCTGGCCATCGACGAGTTCCCGGCGCTGTTCATCGCCGCGGCCAATGCCGAGGGCACGACCCGGCTTCGGGGTGCCGAGGAGCTGCGCGTCAAGGAGTCCGATCGGCTGCAGGCCATGGCGAACGGCCTGGCCGTCCTCGGCGTCGAGCATGTGCTGCTCGAGGATGGCATCGACATCGTCGGCCGTCATGAAGGAGAGGGCGGCGAGGGGGCCAGCTACGGCGGCGGCCGCATCGACAGCCTGGGGGATCATCGCATCGCCATGGCCTTCACCATCGCCGCGCTGCGAGCAAGCGAGGAGATCGTCATCGACGACTGTGCCAACGTGGCCACCTCCTTCCCCGGCTTCATCGACCTGGCGCGCCGGGTCGGGCTGACCCTCGAGGAACAGCAGGAGGCGTCATGAGTGATCCGGCACCGGTACTGACCATCGATGGCCCGGGCGGGGCAGGCAAGGGCACCATCAGCCGCCTGGTTGCTGAACGCCTGGGCTGGCGCCTGCTGGACAGCGGGGCGCTGTATCGCCTGACCGCGCTGGCTGCGGTGAAGCACGAGGTGCCCCTGGATGACGAGGCCAGCTTGGCCGAAGTGGCGCGCGACCTCGACGTGGTGTTCCTCGCCGACAATGATGCCACTACCGTGCTGCTGGAGGGGCAGGACGCCACGACCACGATCCGCACCGAGCAGGTGGGCGATGCCGCCTCGCGGGTCGCCGCGCAACCCGCGGTGCGCGAGGCGCTGCTGCAGCGTCAGCGCGACTTCCGGCAGGCCCCGGGCCTGGTGGCCGACGGCCGCGACATGGGGTCCGTGGTGTTCACCGATGCGCCGCTGAAGATCTTCCTCACCGCCTCGGCCTCCGAACGGGCGAGACGGCGCCACCTCCAGTTGCGGGAGGCCGGGGTGGATGCTAGTCTATCGAGTCTTCTGAAGGAGATTCAGGCGCGCGATGCTCGCGACATGCAGCGCAGCGTGGCCCCGCTCAAGCCGGCCATCGATGCCATCACGCTTGACACCACGCGCCTGACGATACCGGAAGTGGTGGATCGGCTGACGGAGCTGCTGACCGAACGCGGTCTGGCATCCGCCACCTGAACTCCCTTGCGGCGCCTCCGGCAGGATGTGATGACGTGGTCCGGCACTTCTTGGTTTGATAAAGCAGCGCCGTGAGCTGGGCCAGGTCGAACCAGCGCTAACATCCCCGGGGGTTTGGTAAATAAGGCCCGCACTCGCTGGTGGTGCGGAGAAGGCGGCAACGCCGTACTCAACGTTGATCACGTAGGAACATCATGAGCGAAAGCTTTGCTGAACTGTTTGAACAGTCTCTCCAAGACATCAACATGGAGCCGGGCGCCATCGTCGCGGCTACCATCGTCGACATCGACGGCGACTGGGTCACCGTCAATGCCGGACTGAAGTCAGAAGGTCAGATCCCCGCGGCTCAGTTCCGCGACGAGAATGGCGAGCTGAACATCGCCATCGGTGATGAGGTGCACGTCGCCCTGGAAGCCGTCGAGGACGGGTTCGGCGAGACACGCCTGTCCCGCGAGAAGGCCAAGCGCGCCGAAGCGTGGAAAGTGCTGGAAGCCGCCTTCGAGAAGGAAGAGATCGTCAAGGGCGTGATCAACGGCAAGGTCAAGGGTGGCTTCACCGTCGACGTCGACTCCATCCGTGCCTTCCTGCCGGGTTCCCTGGTGGATGTCCGCCCCGTGCGCGACACCACCCACCTCGAGAACAAGGAACTCGACTTCAAGGTCATCAAGCTCGACGCCAAGCGCAACAACGTGGTTGTGTCCCGTCGCGCCGTGCTCGAGGCCGAGAACAGCGCCGAGCGTGAAGCCCTCCTGGCGACCCTGCAGGAAGGCCAGCAGATCATCGGTATCGTCAAGAACCTCACCGACTACGGTGCCTTCGTCGACCTGGGTGGCGTCGATGGCCTGCTGCACATCACCGACATGGCCTGGAAGCGCATCAAGCATCCCAGCGAGATCGTGGCCGTGGGTGACGAGATCACTGTCAAGGTGCTCAAGTTCGACCGCGAGCGCAACCGGGTCTCCTTGGGCCTGAAGCAGCTGGGCGAGGATCCGTGGGTCAACATCAAGGATCGTTACCCGGAAGGTACCAAGGTCCACGCTACCGTGACCAACCTCACCGACTACGGCTGCTTTGCCGAGCTGGAAGAGGGCGTCGAGGGCCTGGTCCACGTCTCCGAAATGGACTGGACCAACAAGAACATCCATCCGTCCAAGGTCGTGCAGGTCGGCGACGATGTGGACGTCATGGTGCTGGACATCGACGAGGAGCGTCGTCGTATCTCCCTGGGTATCAAGCAGTGCACCACCAATCCCTGGGAAGACTTCAACGCGCGCTACAACAAGGGTGACCGCGTCACCGGCACCATCAAGTCGATCACCGACTTCGGCATCTTCATCGGCCTGGAAGGCGGTATCGACGGCCTGGTGCACCTGTCCGACATCTCCTGGACCGACACCGGCGAGGAAGCCGTTCGCCAGTTCAAGAAGGGCGACGAGGCGGAAGCTGTCATCCTCTCCATCGATCCGGAGCGTGAGCGCATCTCACTGGGCATCAAGCAGCTCGATACCGATCCGGTGTCCGAGTTCCTGGCCGTCAACGACAAGGGCACCATCGTCACCGGCCGCGTGGTCGAGGTCGATGCCAAGGAAGCCCAGGTCGAGCTGGCCACCGATGTCGTCGCCGTGCTGAAGGCCTCCGAGATCAGCGCCGACCGCGTCGAGGATGCCCGCAACGTGCTGAACGAGGGCGACAGCGTCGAGGCCCGCATCATCGGTGTCGATCGCAAGAACCGCCAGATCGCCCTGTCCATCAAGGCCAAGGACCAGGACGACACTCGCCAGAACCTCAAGAAGCTGCGTGAGGATTCTCCCGAGAGTAGTGGTGCAACTACCATCGGGGATCTCATCAAGCAGCAGATGGGTCAGGACTGATAGCGGCAGGGGCTCCGGTCCCTTATCGCTTGGCTTGGCAAGACAAGGCGCCGCCCCTCGGGCGGCGCCTTTGTCATGGGCCGATGTTTTTCATGGCTCGAGACAAGTCTCGGCGAATGAATTGATATTGTTGAGTGCCCCACTGGTTTTTCGGGACGAGTTATTTGCAACGTGTGCCGCTAAACCTCACGGGTGTTGTTTGCCGAACTTCGGATCCATGTTCATACTGTTGCCAAGGAAGTTTTAAAAGGCAATAATGCCGCTGCATCCTGTCATCCCCGAGAAGGAACTATTTATATGTCATCACTGCTCAGCAACTACATGCAGATGGAGCAGCAGCTCAAGCAGCTCCAGTCAGATATGGACAAGCTGCAGAACGACGACCGCCTCAAGGCCGAACTCGAGTTCAAGGAAAAGCTCGAAGCGCTGATGCGCGAGTTCGACAAGAGTGCCGCCGACGTCATCGCCCTGCTCGATCCGACGCCGGCCGCGGTGTCTCGAAGCAGTGCCGCCGCCCCGGCGACCGGCGGTGTCCGCCGCAAGCGCAAGTTGAAGATCTACAAGAACCCCAATACCGGGGAAGTCGTGGAAACCCGCGGCGGCAACCAGAAGACCCTCAAGGCCTGGAAGGATGAGCACGGCTCCGATACCGTCGAGTCCTGGCTGGTGCGTGTCGAGGAGTGAGTCTCGACACCAATGGAATCGAATGAAACCACACAGTCCCCGACAGCCCATGGACGAACGAGAGAAGTTGCGCAAGTTCCGCGAACTCGATGAAGCCTTCGCCGATGCACTGCGCGAACTCGAGCGTCCCGACAGCGAACTCGATATTCCCACCGGGCCGCCGGTCCGTTCACTGGCGCGCGTGGAACAGGAGGCCGGAGCCGAGCCGCAGGACGAGCAGGCCCTCCAGCGCGCCTTCGAACAGCGCCTCAAGGACCTGATGGCCGAGTACGCCCAGCCGGCCGCGAGTGTCAGCCGCCTACTGCGGACCCTCAGGTCCCTCGAGCGGATCGCCTGACTCCCCGCCTGCCCTGTACCCTCGGCGTCCGCCACCGGTAGCGCCCGTCATCTGTATCGATAGGCGCGCAGGCTCGGCAGGAAGGCCGTGTCCTCCAGCCGTTCGTCGCGGCGCCGAGCCCGGGTGCGGGTGGCCGGCGGGTGAGAAGGGGGCAAGTTGTGATCGGGCAGTCGGCCGTCGGGGCTGGGCACGAACAACGGCAGGGCGATGTTCATGGCGCGCCGGCTCCGGCCATCCTCGAGCGGTTCGCGATAGAAGAGGTTGGCGCGCATCAGCGGGGCCTGGTTCTGCACCTGGGCCAGCGGCTCGCCATCGGGGATGCCGGCCAGGCGGCGCAGCTGGATGCGCACGTGGGGGGCCTCGCTGTCCAGGGCCCGCAGCTTCTGCTCGGCTTCGCGCACCGTCAGCCGCTTGATCGAGCGCCCGCTGGCATACCAGGCCAGCCGTACGCGGGCCACAGGGGCTTCGGCCAGGGGGATCGCCCGCCAGCACTGCTTGAGGTGCAGCCTGGCGAGCCCCGTGCCGCGCAGGTGGTCATGCAGTGCAGGATGCCGGAAGGGCAGCACTGCCTTGATCTCCGGGATCAGCGTCGGGACTTCGCTGCGGATCTCCGCCAGCAGCGCGGCGAAGGCCTTCTTGGTGGCATTCACCCGGGCGACCGCCTCCATCACCGTCTCGTCGGCGGCCACCAGGCCCACATGGCTGCGGGTCGCGCGGCCGTCCTGGCCATCCTGGTACCAGACGTCGAGCAGCGCATGGCGCAGCCAGGCGGCATCGGCCGAGTCGTGCGCGAAGGACCAGGCCGCGGCGCCCGAGGCCTGCCAGGTCGCCACCAGGGCGTCGCTCTCTTCTAACAGATGATCGAAGAGGGCCTCCAACTCGGCCAGCAGGCGGTATTCCGGGCGCTGCCCCTCGCCGCTCACGACGGTTCGCCGTCCCGGTCCGCGCGCGCCAGCAGGGCGTCGAGGTCGGTCTCGTCCATGGCGGGTTCGCCGGCGATGCGATGGGACTCGTCGGCCCAGGCGCCCAGGTCGAGCAGGCGGCAGCGCTTGCTGCAGAAGGGGCGGTAGGGGTTGGCCTCGTGCCACAGCACCTTCTTGCGGCACTGCGGGCAGGCGACTTCCAGGGGGCGCGTGGTGTCTTGCGAGTTCATGGGATGTCGTCTTCGGCAGGGTGTCGGGGAAGGATGACGAATCAGGGCCCGGGAGGCAAACCGACGGCGGCTCGATACTGACGGTCGAGTTCTGTCACCTGCGCGTCCAGGCCTGCCGCGTCGGCGGAGTTGTCGATCACGTCATCGGCGCGCGCCAGGCGCTCCTCCCGTGACATCTGGGCCGCGATGATGGCCCGGGCCTGGGCCTCGTCCACCCCGTCGCGCGCCGCCGTGCGCGCAATCTGGGTCTCCTTGGGGACATCGATGACCAGGCAGCGGTCGACCATTGCGTCCTGGCCGGACTCGAACAGCAGCGGGGAGACCAGCAGCACATAGGGAGCCCCCTGGGCCTGGAGCCGCTCGAGGTAAGCCTCCAGGCGCCGGTGTATCCGCGGGTGGGTGATCCGCTCCAGCTGCCGCCGTGCCTCGGCATCGGCGAAGACGATCTCGCGCAGTGCCCGCCTGTCCAGGCCGCCGTCGGACGCAAGGACCTCGCGCCCGAAGTGCTCGGCGATCTCGGCGAGGGCCGGCTCCCCCGGGGCCACGATCTCCCGGGCGACCTCGTCGGCATCCACCCAGGGGATGCCCCGCGCGGCGAAGGCCCGCGCCACCGTGGACTTGCCCGAGGCGATGCCGCCCGTCACGCCGATGATCATCCTCGTCTCCCTCGTTGGTGCATGGTTCGCGTCATGGTGATCTCAATACAGCAGTCCGGTATAGAGCGCCATCAGCGGCTCGCCGGCCAGCAGGGCGATCCAGCCGGCCATCACCAGCCAGGGACCGAAGGGCAGCGGGGCACCGCGCAGGCGGGGGATGGCCAGCTGGATGAGGATGCCCACCACCGCCCCCGCCCCGGCGGAGAGGATCAGCACCAGCGGCAGGTATTGCCAGCCCAGCCAGGCGCCCAGGGCGGCCAGCAGCTTGAAGTCGCCGTAGCCCATGCCCTCCTTGCCGGTGACCAGCTTGAACAGCCAGTAGAAGCTCCACAGCACGAGGTAGCCGGCCATGGCACCGATGACGGCCGAGGGCAGCAGCAACGGCTGGAAGAGCAGCTGGTAGAGCAGCCCTGTCCACAGCAGGGGCAGGGTGAGCAGGTCCGGGAGCAGCTGGGTGCGCAGGTCGATCACCGCCATGGCCAGCAGGGCCAGGCAGGCGCCGAGGATGAACAGCGCCTCCAGGGTCGGCCCGAAGAGCGCCAGCACCGCCACGGCCAGCACGCCTCCGGCGAACTCCACCAGGGGGTACTGGGGACTGATGCGCGTCTGGCAGCTGGCACAGCGCCCGCGGCGCTTGAACCAGCCCAGCAGCGGGATGTTGTCGTGCCAGGCGATGGGGGCCTCGCAGCGCGGGCACAGCGAGCGGGGGGTCACCAGGTTGAAGGGCGGTGCCTCTTCCGGTTCCAGTTCCAGGGCCTCGCGGGCCTCGGCGCGCCAGCCGCGCATCAGCATTACCGGCAGTCGGGTGATCACCACATTGAGGAAGCTGCCCAGGCACAGACCCAGGACGACTGCCAGGGGACAGAGCAGGAAGGGGGGGAGGTCGGCGAGCAAGGGGTGACTCCTGTCCAGTCGGTTCCGGTCCTCTATTGTATCGGGGGATGGCGTCGATTGCCTGGATACTGGCGTGTCGCTCGCGGGCTGTCCTGCGCTGCGGCTTTGGTCTAGAATCGGTTGCCTTTCATCTTCCAGGGGCACGCTCATGACCCAGATGCTCGGACCGGTGATGCTGGATCTGGAGGGCCTCAGTCTGACCCCCGAGGAGCAGGAACTGCTGGTGCGTCCCGAGGTCGGGGGCGTGATCCTGTTCGCCCGCAATATCGCCTCGGCCGACCAGGTCCGCACCCTGTGCAATGAGGTTCGTCGCATACGCCCCGACCTGCTGCTGGCGGTCGACCAGGAAGGGGGGCGGGTCCAGCGACTGCGCGAGGGCGTCACCCGCCTGCCGGCCATGGGCCGCCTGGGGCGTGACTTCGCCCTGCAGCCCGAGGTGACGGTGCGTCTCTGCCAGGATGCCGGCTGGCTGCTGGGCATGGAGCTGGCGGCCTGCGGCCTCGACCTCTCCTTCGCGCCGGTGCTGGATGTGGACGGGGGCAGTTCCAGCGTGATCGGCGATCGCAGCTTTTCCGCGGACCCCCGGGCGGTGGCCCGCCTCGGGCGTGCCTTCCTCGATGGCCTGCACGAGGCGGGCATGGTGGCCGTGGGCAAGCACTTTCCGGGCCATGGTGGCGTGGCGGCCGACTCCCATCATGAGCTGCCGGTGGATGGGCGCCCCCTGGAGGCGCTGCGCCGCCACGACCTCCTGCCCTTCGCCGAGCTGGCGTCCCGGCTCGATGCGGTGATGCCCGCGCATGTCGTCTATTCCGACTTCGACCCGCGTCCGGCGGGCTTCTCCCCGGCCTGGCTGGGCATGCTGCGCCAGAGCCTGGGTTTCAAGGGCGTGATCTTCTCCGACGACCTGAGCATGGCCGGTGCGGCCGCCGCCGGCACGCCCGCGGAGCGGGCCCGGCTGGCGCTGGCCGCGGGGTGCGACATGCTGCTGGTCTGCAACGACCGCAGCGCGGCCCGCGAGGTGCTGGACGCCTGCCAGGGTCGCCAGGTGCGTCGCGCCACGCGGCTGCGCTACGCCAGGGCGCGTCCCGACCTCAAGGCGCTGGGGGCCCTGTCGCGCTGGCGTCGCGTCCATGCGCGGCTCGAGGCAATGGCCGCCGGCTGAACCGACCTTCCTTCCTCCGATTCCCATCAAGAGCCGACCGACGATGTCCCGACTCGATGCCGATTCCCTGCCGTCCCTGACCGATATGCGCGATGTCATGGACAATGCCGACTGCCTGATCTCCCAGCCCGAGGTCGAGCGTGCGCTGGACCGCATGGCCGACGAGATCACCCGCGACCTGGGGGATCGCCTGCCGGTCTTCTACTGCGTGATGAACGGCGGGCTGATCACCACCGGGCACCTGCTGACCCGGCTCGGGTTCCCGCTGGAGGTCGACTACCTCCATGCCACCCGCTATCGGGGGGGCCTGCGGGGTGGCGAGCTGTTCTGGCGGGTCTCCCCGGAGGTGCCCATGGCCGGTCGTCACGTGGTGATCGTCGATGATATCCTCGACGAGGGCGCCACCCTGGCCGCGATTCTCGACTACTGCCGGCAGGCGGGGGCGGCAAGCATCTCCACCGCGGTGCTGGTCGACAAGCAGCACGACCGCAAGGCGGTGCCCGGCCTCAGGGCCGACTACTGCAGCCTGGAAGTCGCCGACCGCTATGTCTTCGGTTTCGGCATGGACTACAAGGGCTACTGGCGCAATGCCCCGGGCATCTACGCGCCCAGGGGGCTCTGAGCGCCAAGCCGCCAAGCCGCCAAGCCATAAGAAAACCCCGCGGGCCTTTGGGGCTGCGGGGTGTTCTCTTCCAGCTTCAAGCTTACGGCTTACAGCTCCCGGGCGCAGCCCGGGTCACAGCCCCAGCTCGTGGGTGGCTTCCTCGCGCATCTTGAACTTCTGGATCTTGCCGGTGACGGTCATCGGGAAGTCGTCGACGAACTTCACGTAGCGCGGGACCTTGTAGTGGGCGATCTGGCCCTTGCAGAAGGCCTTGAGTTCCTCCTCGCTGAGCGACTCGCCCTCGGTCAGCTTGATCCAGGCCATCACCTCCTCGCCGTACTTCTCGTCGGGGACGCCGATCACCTGCACGTCCGAGATGGCCGGGTGGGTGTAGAGGAAGTCTTCGACCTCGCGCGGATAGATGTTCTCGCCGCCGCGAATGATCATGTCCTTGATGCGCCCGACGATCGCCACATAGCCCTCGTCATCCATGGTGGCGAGGTCGCCGGTGTGCATCCAGCCGGCCTCGTCGATGGCCTTGTCGGTCGCCTCCGGGTTATTCCAGTAGCCGAGCATCACGCTGTAGCCGCGGGTGCACAGCTCGCCGGTCTCGCCGCGGGGCACTGCGGCGCCGGTATCGGGGCTGACCAGCTTGACCTCCAGGTGGGGATGGATGGTGCCCACCGTGGTGACGCGTTTTTCCAGCGGGGCGTCGGTCTGGGTCTGGATGCTCACCGGGCTGGTCTCGGTCATGCCGTAGCTGATGGTGACGTCCTGCATGTTCATGCGGTCGATGACATTGCGCATCACCTCGATGGGGCAGATGGAGCCGGCCATGATGCCGGTGCGGAGGCTGGAGAGATCAAAGCTCTCGAACTCCGGATGCTCCAGCTCGGCGATGAACATGGTCGGCACCCCGTAGAGCGTGGTGGCCTTCTCCTCGGAGACGGCGCGCAGCGTCTGCTCGGGGTCGAAGCCGTCGCCCGGGTAGATCATGGTAGCGCCGTGGGTCACGCAGCCCAGGTTGCCCATCACCATGCCGAAGCAGTGGTAGAGCGGGACCGGGATCACCATGCGGTCGGCTTCGCTGAGGTCTATGGTGCGGCCCACGAAGAAGCCATTGTTGAGGATGTTGTGGTGGGAGAGGGTGGCCCCCTTGGGTGCCCCCGTGGTCCCCGAGGTGTACTGGATGTTGATCGGGTCGTCGAACTGCAGGCTGGCCTGGACATCGGCCAGGTGCTCGGCGGAGACCTCGTCGGCATGGGCCAGCATCTGCGGCCAGGTCAGCATGCCGGTCAGGGCGCGGTCGGCATCGAGGCAGATTACCCGCTTGAGCTCGGGCAGGCGCTGGCAGGAGAAGGTGCCCGGGGCGCCGTCACGCAGCTCCGGGGCCAGCTCGGCCAGGGTGGCAACATAGTCGGAGGCCTTGAAGGCGCCCTGCAGGATCAGTGTCGAAGCGCCCGACTGCTTGAGGGCGTATTCGAGCTCATGGGTGCGATAGCTGGGATTGATGTTGACCAGGATGGCGCCGATCTTCGCCGTGGCAAACTGGGTGATGGTCCATTCGGCACAGTTGGGCGACCAGATGGCGACCCGGTCACCCTTGTCCACTCCCAGGGCGAGCAGGGCGCGAGCCGCCTCGTCCACGGCCTGCTGAAGTGCCTTCCAGCTGTAACGCAGCCCCTGGTGGCGGCTGATCAGGGCGTCGCGCTCGGCGAAGCGTGACACGGTGTCGTCGAAACAGTCACCGATGGTCTGGCCCTTGAGGGGAGTATCACTGATGCCGCTGACGTAGCTGATCGATTGATGTTGGCGTGTCATGGTGTTTCTCGTCTTGTTGTTGCCTGTGGCGGTGTGCGTGAAACGGGTGATGATGTCGTGGTTCGCTTAGGCGGCGCCGGGTCGCCTGTTCGATGCTCAGGCCTCGTGGCCGAGGCCGCGCAGCACCTCCCGGGCACGGTGGTCCACGTCGTCGAGCTCCATGCGCATCAGTCGGATGTCCTCCAGCTGCCGCTCGAGGTTGGCGCGCTTGTCGGCCAGTATCTCCAGCAGTCGCCACAGTTGGCGCGCGTTGCCGTCGGGCATGGCGTCGTACATCATCACCACTTCGCGGATCTCGGCCAGCGAGAATCCCAACCGCTTGCCGCGTAGGGTGAGCTTCAGGCGCACCCGGTCCTTCTCGCGGTAGATACGCTTCTGTCCCTCGCGGCGGGGCGCCAGCAGCCCCTCCTGCTCGTAGAAGCGGATGGTGCGTGGCGTGACCTCGAACATCCTCGCCAGCTCGCCGATGCTGTAGTGTCTGTGCTGGCGGGGCAGGGCTTCCTGGCTGGCCTCATGGGCCGGGGCAGTTGACTGTGTCATGACGTCGATCCTGTGGCCGGGTGGTGAACCGGCGGTTTCCCACCTCGTCTGGCAACACTAGACGAGGTTTACGTTAACGTAAAGTGCTTGTTCGACCATGGGGTGATATGGGATAAACCTAGCAAGTGCTAGGTTGGTGTCCAGCCGTACGGGCGAGACGGTGATGCTGCCGGGGTGTCCTCGAGAACTGCCCGGGGCTGCAGCGGCCCGGACAACAACCACAAAGACGTCACCCATCCATTGCTGAACGAGAGGGATTCCCCATGGACTTCTCCCTGACCGATGATCAGAAGGCGCTGACTGCGGCCGCCGCTGATTTCTCCCGGGCCGAACTGGCCGACCACGCCGCACGTTGGGATGCCG
Source organism: Halomonas sp. 11-S5 (assembly GCF_029889825.1). Taxonomy (NCBI): domain Bacteria; kingdom Pseudomonadati; phylum Pseudomonadota; class Gammaproteobacteria; order Oceanospirillales; family Halomonadaceae; genus Halomonas; species Halomonas sp. 11-S5. The sequence continues at coordinate 51,283 of NZ_JARANW010000014.1, read as the reverse complement.
AGTCACATTTCCCGGTGGACGTGATTCGTCGCGCCGGCGAGGCCGGTTTCCTGGGGATCTATATCCCCGAGGAGCGGGGAGGTCTCGGGCTTTCCCGCCTGGATGCCTCGCTGATCTTCGAGCAGCTCTCTCAAGGCTGCATCTCCACGACCGCCTATCTTACCATCCACAACATGGTGGCCTGGATGGTCGCCAGTTGGGGCGACGATACGCTGCGCGAGACCTGGGTGGATCGCCTGGTCAGCGGGGAATGCCTGGGCTGCTACTGCCTCACCGAGCCCGGTGCCGGCTCCGATGCCGCCAGTCTTCGCACCCGGGCGGTGCGTGACGGTGATGACTATGTGATCAGCGGTTCCAAGATGTTTATCTCCGGTGCCGGCGCCAACGACGTGCTGGTGGTGATGGCCCGCACCGGCGCACCCGACAGCGGAGCAGCCGGCATTTCGGCAATCCTGGTGCCGGCCGATGCCGCGGGCATCGAGTATGGCAAGAACGAGGAGAAGATGGGCTGGAAGAGCCAGCCGACGCGCCTGGTCAGCTTCGACGGGGTGAAGGTACCGGTTACCAACCGGCTGGGTGCTGAGGGCGAGGGCTTCAAGTTGGCCATGAAGGGGCTGGACGGTGGACGCCTGAACATTGCCAGCTGCTCCCTGGGGGCGGCCCAGCAGGCATTGACCCTGGCCCGTGACTACATGAGTGATCGCAAGCAGTTCGGCCGCGAGCTCTCGAGCTTCCAGGCGCTGCAGTTCAAGCTCGCCGACATGGCCAGCGAGTTGACCGCTGCGCGGCTGATGGTGCGTCATGCCGCCTGGCGGCTAGACCAGGGCGATCCCGAGGCTACGGCCCACTGCGCCATGGCCAAGCGCTTCGCCACCGACATGGGCTTCACGGTCTGCAACGAGGCATTGCAGATCCATGGAGGGTACGGTTACCTCAGGGAATTTCCCCTGGAGCGCATGGTGCGTGATACCCGGGTGCATCAGATCCTCGAGGGCACCAACGAGATCATGCGCCTGATCGTCGCCCGTCGCCTGCTGGCCGACGGCGTCATCGAATCGTTGCAATAGGAGACCCCAGATGTCGGATCTTGCAGTGCTCTTCGACGAGCTGCCCACCCGCGATGGCGGCCGCATCGGCGTAGCCACCCTCAACGCCGCGAAGTCGCTCAACGCCCTGTCGCTGGAGATGATCCGCCAGCTCGAGGCCAAGCTCGAGGCCTGGGCGGTGGACCGCAACGTGGTGGCGGTGTGGCTCGAGGGCAGTGGCGAAAAGGCCTTCTGTGCCGGTGGTGATGTGGTGGCCCTCTACCGCTCGCTGACCGAGGAGGGCGATAATCGCGGTGCCGGCCGCGACGGTATCTTCGCCGAGACCTACTTCACTACGGAGTATCGCCTCGACTACCGCATCCACACCTACCCCAAGCCGCTGATGGTGTGGGGCGACGGCATCGTCATGGGCGGTGGCCTGGGGCTGATGGCCGGCGGCTTCCAGCGCCTGGCCAGTGAGACCACGCGCATCGCCATGCCGGAGATCACCATCGGCCTCTATCCCGACATCGGTGCCAGCTGGTTCCTGGGCCGCATGCCCCCCGGGGTGGGGGCCTACCTGGGCCTGACCGGGGCCCAGCTCAATGCCCGTGACGCCCTGGACCTGGGGCTGGCCGACCGCTTCATCCCGCGCGAGCGCCGCGAGGCGCTGCTCGGCGCCCTGGAAGAGGCCGACTACAGCGATCGCAGCCTGCCGGCGCTGCGTGCCGGGGTGCAGGCGGTGCTCGATGACCACGAGGACCGCCGCACCGTGCCGGCCGGCCAGGTGTGGCCGCATCTCGACCATATCCAGGCGCTGGTGGGCCGGGTGGATGCCGCCACGGCCGTCAAGCGTATCCTGCGCGACACCACCGACGACGGCTGGCTCGCCGCCAACCGCGCGCGTCTCGAGGCCGGCTGCCCGATGAGTGCCCAGCTAGTGTGGCGCATGATCGAGCGTCACGCCCACACCAGCCTCGCCGACGCTTTCCGTGACGAACTCGGCCTGTCGGTGCAGTGTTGTCGCCAGGGGGACTTCGTGGAGGGGGTGCGAGCGCTGCTGGTCGACAAGGACAAGGCGCCACGCTGGCAGCATGCCAGCGTCGCTGGGGTGGCCCAGGCCGATATCCAGGCCCTGATGACCCCGCTCTGGTCCAGCGAGTCACATCCTCTGCGCGACCTCGGCGTCGGTCATCGGATCGGATGAGGAACGCAAGTCGTCTCTGAATAACTCACGATGCAACAGGAGTCATGCCAATGAATATCGCCTTTATCGGCCTTGGCAACATGGGCGCGCCCATGGCCACCAACCTGGTCAAGGCCGGCCATGACGTCACCGTCTTCGACCTGGTCGAAAGCGCCATCCAGTCACTGGAAGCCGAGGGCGCGCGGCGCGGCGCCAGCGCCGAGGCGGCCGCCACCGGTGCCGACGTGGTCGTCTCCATGCTGCCGGCCGGGGCGCACGTCAAGGGGCTCTATCTAGGCCGCGACGGCGCGCCGGGGCTACTCGATGCCCTCGACGGCAAGCCGCTGCTCGTCGACTCCTCGACCATCGCGCCGGACGATGCCCGCCTGGTGGGGGCCGCCGCCGCCGAACGCGGCTTCACCTATCTGGATGCCCCGGTCTCCGGCGGAGTGGGCGGTGCCAAGGCCGGCAGCCTGACCTTCATCGTCGGCGGCGAGGCGGTCGGTTTCGACCAGGCGAAGCCGCTGCTCGAGGCCATGGGCAAGAACATCTTCCACGCCGGCGAGGCGGGCGCCGGCCAGGTGGCCAAGATCTGCAACAACATGCTGCTGGGCATCCTGATGTCGGGCACCGCCGAGGCCCTGGCGCTGGGCGTGAAGAACGGCATGGACCCGGCCGTGCTCTCCGAGATCATGAAGCAGAGCAGCGGCGGCAACTGGGCGCTCAACGGCTACAACCCCTGGCCCGGGGTGATGGAGGGCGCCGCCGCCTCCCGGGACTACCAGGGCGGCTTCCTGACCGACCTGATGGCCAAGGATCTGGGGCTGGCCTGGGAGCTGGCGCTGGGCTCGAAGTCCACCGTGCCGATGGGCTCCCAGGCTCGCAATCTCTTCGCGCTGCATAGCGCCCAGGGCAGCGGCCAGCTCGACTTCTCCAGCATCCAGACGCTGTACCGGGCGGGCGAGGATACGTAAGTACCGAGCGGCCAAGCGGCCAAGCGGCCAAGAAAAACCTCCAGCAGATTACTCTGCTGGAGGTTGTCCTTTATACGTCGAGACCTTGCATGAGCGCACCCGCTTTCCCGTCCTTCTCCCTTGCATTCCGACCCCGCCACGCCCGGGCCATGCGACTCTCGGTTGTCAGGCGCTTCGCGCTGATCGCCTGGCGGCAGATCCGCGCCGAGCTGGCACGCCAGGGCGTGCTGAACGCCAAGATCAGGGACGGTGGGCTTGGCAGATGACGCTCATTGGTCTACATTTAGTGAAAATGTAGAAATTGGCAGCACGCCAACCGAGGACACCCCATGAGCCAGATCACTCCCGTCACCTGGGACGACCCCTTCCGCCTCGTCGACCAGCTCTCCGAAGACGAGCGCATGGTCCTGCAGACCGCCCACGACTATTGCCAGGAGAAACTGCTGCCGCGGGTGCTGGAAGCCAACCGCCACGAGCGCTTCGACCGCGAGATCATGAACGAGATGGGCGAGCTGGGGCTGCTCGGCGCGACCATCAACGGCTACGGCTGCGCCGGGCTGAACTATGTCAGCTATGGCCTGATCGCCCGTGAGGTGGAGCGCGTCGACTCCGGCTACCGCAGTGCCATGAGCGTGCAGTCGAGCCTGGTGATGTACCCCATACACGCCTTCGGCAGCGAGGCCCAGCGCGAGAAGTACCTGCCGAAACTGGCCAGCGGCGAGTGGGTGGGGGCGTTCGGCCTCACCGAGCCCGACCACGGCTCCGATCCTGGCGGCATGAGCACCCGTGCCACCCACACCGACGGCGGCTGGCGGCTCAACGGCACCAAGACCTGGATCACCAACTCGCCCATCGCCGATGTCTTCGTGGTCTGGGCCCGGGACGACGAGGGGGTGGTCAACGGCTTCATCCTCGAGAAGGGCATGAAGGGGCTCTCGGCCCCCAAGATCGAGGGCAAGTTCAGCCTGCGCGCCTCCATCACCGGCCAGATCGCCATGCAGGACGTGGAGGTCTCGGACGATCAGCGCCTGCCCGGCGTCACCGGCCTGAAGGGGCCGTTCTCCTGCCTCAACCGCGCCCGCTTCGGCATCGCCTGGGGCACCATGGGGGCCGCCGAGGCCTGCTGGCATGCGGCCCGCGACTATACCCTGGAGCGCAAGCAGTTCGGTCGCCCGCTGGCTGCCAACCAGCTGATTCAGAAGAAGCTCGCCGACATGCAGACCGAGATCACCCTGGGCCTGCAGGCCGCGCTGCGCGTCGGCCGCATGATCGACGACGGCCAGCTGGTGCCGGAGGCGATCTCGCTGATCAAGCGCAACAACTGCGGCAAGGCCTTGGACATCGCTCGTATGGCCCGTGACATGCACGGCGGCAACGGCATCAGCGACGAGTACCACGTGATCCGCCACATGATGAACCTCGAGGCGGTGAATACCTACGAGGGCACCCATGACGTCCACGCCCTGATCCTCGGGCGCGCCCAGACCGGCATCCAGGCCTTTACCGACTGATCGGCCAGAACGATACACGCTGACAATAACGAGGGGTGCGGGGAACAAGTCGAGGGATGTGGGGCTTGTTGCCGGATCAGCCCCGAGCGAGCAAGGAGCTCAAGATGAGCGGACCGCTGGACGGCATCACGGTGCTCGATATGTCGCGGGTGCTGGCCGGCCCCTGGGCCGGCCAGCTGCTCGCCGACCTCGGGGCCCGAGTAATCAAGGTCGAACACCCCTCGCGTGGCGATGACACCCGTGGCTGGGGGCCGCCCTGGCTGGCTGAGCAGAACATTGCCGAACGGGTGGCGGCCTACTTCCTGTGCGCCAACCGCGGCAAGCAGTCGCTGGCCGTGGATATCGCCACCGAGGGCGGTCAGGACCTGGTCAGGGCACTGGCGAAGGGCGCCGATATCCTGCTCGAGAACTTCAAGGTTGGCGGCCTGGCCAAGTACGGGCTCGACTACCCCAGCCTGCGGGCGATCAATCCGCGCCTGATCGGCTGTTCGATCACCGGCTTCGGCCAGGATGGCCCCTATGCTCACCGGGCCGGCTACGACTTCATGATCCAGGCCATGGGCGGCTTGATGAGCCTCTCCGGCGAGCCCGATGGCATGCCCATGAAGACCGGCGTGGCCATCACCGACGTGATGACCGGTCTCTATGCCACGGTGGGCGTGCTGGCCGCCCTGCAGGAGCGTGCACGCACCGGTCGAGGACAGCACATCGACCTGGCGCTGCTCGATGTTCAGGTGGCCACCCTGGCCAACCAGGCGCTCAACGCCCTGGTCGAAGGCCGTTCACCCGAGCGTCATGGCAACGCCCATCCCAATATCGTGCCCTATCAGGCCTTTGCCTGCGCCGATGGCCATCTGGTACTCACCGTGGGCAACGATGCCCAGTTCGCGCGCTTGGCCGACATGCTGGGCCATCCCGAGTGGGCCGAGGATCCCGCCTACGCAAGCAATGCTGCCCGGGTCGGCAACCGGGAGGTGCTGGTCTCACTGATCCAGAAGATTCTGCTCGAGCGCGACCGCGATGACTGGCTGGCCGAGATGGAGGCGCGCGGACTCCCCGCCGGCCCCATCAACACCCTGACCGAGGTCTTCGACGACCCCCAGGTGCGCCATCGCGGCCTGCACCGGACGCTGCGCCGTGGCGATCTCGAGGTGCCCCAGGTCGCCAACCCGCTGCGCTTCGACGGGCAGCCCGCCAGCAGCGAGGTGGCGCCTCCTCGGCTCGGCCAGGACAGCGATGCGATACTCGCCGAGATGGGGCTGACGCCCGAGGATATTGCCAAGCTCAGACGGGCAGGCGTGGTCAGGTAAGAAACCAACTGGCGGCGCCGGGGACAGGTCGTAGCGGAGGTCCTACGCCAGGGATGGCGTCGGTAGCGCCCACGGATGGGTTCACAGCGCCTCCGCGTAGACCTGTTGCCGGTTAAGCCGCATGCTGGTCACTGGCTCCTATCTGGGCGAAAACCGCCGTGTCAGTCCCGTCTCGGCGATCATCCGGGTGGATATCTCCTCTACGGAGAAGCGGGTGGTGTCGATATAGGGGATGTGCATCTGGCGATAGAGCCCCTCGGCCTGCTCGACCTCCTGGGCGCACTGGTCCATGGAACTGTAGCGGCTGTTGGGCCGGCGCTCATGGCGGATCGCCGCCAGTCGTCGCGGGTCGATGGTCAGCCCGAACAGCTTGTGGCGATGCGGGACCAGCGCCTTCGGCAGCTTCAGGGTGCCGTTCTCGTCCTGGTCGTCCTCGGTGAGCGGGTAGTTGGCGGCGCGGATGCCGAACTGCAGGGCCAGGTAGAGCGAAGTGGGGGTCTTGCCGCAGCGCGAGACCCCGACGAGGATGATGTCGGCCTGGTCGTACTGGTGGGTGCGGGCCCCGTCGTCGTTGTCCAGGGCGAAGTGCACCGAGTGGATGCGGTCCATGTAGACATCGTCGCGGCCAATGGCATGGGTGCGACCCACGCTGTAGGAGGAGTGGGCCTCCAGCTCCTCCTCCAGCGGCTTGAGGAAGGTCGAGAAGATATCGACCTTGAAGCCCGGGGCCTGGCGTATCACCTCGCGGATCTGCTCGTCGACCACGGTGTCGATGATGATCGGCTGCTCGCCGTCGCGCACCGCCGTGGCCTCGATGATCGCCACCAGGGTCCGGGCCTTCTCGAGGGAGTCGATATAGGGCTTGGTGAACATGCGGATCTCGACGCTCTCGAACTGGGCGAGGAGGCTGCGTCCCAGGCTCTCGGCGGTGATGCCGGTGCCGTCGGAGATGAAGAAAGCGGTACGCGTCATGGCGGGTCGCTGTGGTCCGGTGTGGAGGTGGGGCCTATTGTCAGTGTTGGTCGGGGCCGGGACAAGGGTCAGGCGGCGGCGCGGCGGGGCCTGTCACTACAGGAAACGGGCTCATGGCCCCGCTGTTGTAAAAATCCTCCAGTGACTTCGATGTTAGACCAATGGCGAATATGGAAGGTCGCTGGTAGAGTCGCCAGCATCCCATCATGCCCTGGTCCCTCGAGTGAGGCCCGCGAGCGAGGCCCACCGGCGTGATGCACTCGTCGACGATTTTTCTGGGAGGTCTCATGGACGATTACATTCAGTGGTTCGATCAGTTGGGCATGGGGGACGTTGAACGGGTCGGTGGCAAGAATGCCTCCCTCGGCGAGATGATCTCCAACCTGTCCGGCGTGGGTGTCACCGTCCCCGGCGGGTTCGCCACCACGGCCCACGCCTACCGCGAATTCCTCTCCCACGAAGGGCTCAACGAGCGCATCAACCGCCGGCTCGCCACTCTGGACGTCGATGACGTGGCCGAGCTGGCGAGGGCCGGTGCCGAGATCCGCCAGTGGGTCATCGACACGCCACTGCCGCCGACCTTCGAGCAGTACCTGCGCGAGAGCTACGCGACGCTCTCGGCGATGCATCCCAACCTCAAGGCCGCGGTGCGCAGCTCCGCCACCGCCGAGGACCTGCCGGATGCCTCCTTCGCCGGCCAGCAGGAGACCTTCCTCAACATCGAGGGCTTCGACAACATCAAGCGCGCCGTGCACGAGGTGTTCGCGTCGCTGTTCAACGACCGGGCCATCTCCTACCGCGTGCACCGCGGCTATGCCCACGAGAACGTGGCGCTGTCGGCGGGCATCCAGAAGATGGTGCGCTCCGAGACCGGTGCCTCGGGCGTGATGTTCACCCTGGACACCGAATCCGGCTACCGCGACGCGGTCTTCGTCACCGCCTCCTGGGGCCTGGGCGAGACGGTGGTGCAGGGCGCCGTGAACCCCGACGAGTTCTACGTGCACAAGCCGACCCTGGCGGCGGGCCGCCCGGCGGTGTTGCGTCGCAACCTCGGCTCCAAGCTGATCAAGATGATCTACACCGACGACACCAGCGCCGGCAAGTCGGTGGAAACCGTGGACGTACCGCTGGCCGACCGCGGGCGCTTCTGCATCAATGACGAGCAGATCATGGACCTGGCCCGCCAGGCGGTGACCATCGAGCAGCACTACGGCCGTCCCATGGACATCGAGTGGGCGCTGGACGGCGACGACGGCAAGCTCTACATCGTCCAGGCGCGTCCCGAGACCGTGGTCTCCCAGCAGGAGGGCGGCAAGCTCGAGCGCTTCCAGCTCAAGGAGAAGGGGCGCACCCTGGTGGCCGGCCGGGCCATCGGCCAGCGCATCGGCCGCGGTGCGGTCAAGGTGGTGTTCTCCCCGGATGACATGCAGAAGGTCAACCCCGGCGATGTGCTGGTCACCGACATGACCGACCCGGACTGGGAGCCGATCATGAAGCGCGCCTCGGCCATCGTGACCAACCGGGGCGGCCGCACCTGCCACGCGGCGATCATCGCCCGCGAGCTGGGCATTCCCGCCGTGGTCGGCTGCGGCGATGCCACCGCGGCGCTGGCCGACGGGCGCGACGTCACCGTCTCCTGTGCCGAAGGGGACACCGGGCACGTCTACGAGGGCCTGCTGGAGTTCGATCGCCGCGTGACCAGCGTCGATGCCATGCCCGAGATCCCCTTCAAGATCATGATGAACGTCGGCAACCCGGATCGTGCCTTCAGCTTCGCCAGCCTGCCCAATGCCGGGGTCGGCCTGGCCCGCCTGGAGTTCATCATCAACCGCATGATCGGGGTGCACCCCAAGGCACTGCTCGAGTACGACACCCTGCCCGCCGACCTGCAGCAGACCATCGACCTGCGTACCGCCGGCTACCGCGACCCGGTGGCGTTCTACGTCGACAAGCTGGTCGAGGGCATTTCCACCCTGGCGGCTGCCTTCTACCCGCAGCGGGTCATCGTGCGCCTGTCGGACTTCAAGTCCAACGAGTACGAAAACCTGATCGGCGGCAAGCTCTACGAGCCGGGCGAGGAGAACCCCATGCTCGGCTTCCGCGGCGCCTCGCGCTACATCTCGGAGTCGTTCCGCCCCTGCTTCGAGCTGGAGTGCCGGGCGCTCAAGCGGGTCCGCGAGGTGATGGGGCTGGACAATGTCGAGATCATGGTGCCCTTCGTGCGCACCACCGAGGAGGCCCGTGAGGTCGTCGACCTGCTGGCCGCCAACGGCCTGGCCCGCGGCGAGAAGGGCCTCAAGGTCATCATGATGTGCGAGCTGCCGGCCAACGCCCTGCTCGCCGAGGAGTTCCTGGAGTACTTCGATGGCTTCTCCATCGGCTCCAACGACCTGACCCAGCTGACCCTGGGCCTGGACCGCGACTCCGGCATCGTCGCCCACCTGTTCGACGAGCGGAACCCGGCCGTGAAGAAGCTGCTGGCCATGGCCATCCAGGCCTGTCACGCCCAGGGCAAGTACATCGGCATTTGTGGCCAGGGCCCCTCGGACTATCCGGACCTGGCCAAGTGGCTAATGGAGCAGGGCATCGACTCCGTGTCGCTCAATCCCGATGCGGTCCTCGAGACCTGGTTCATGCTGGCCGGCGAGACCCTGGGCTGACCCGGCGTCTGGCGGTCCTTGATCGACGACACCCGGGCTTGCCCGGGTGTCTTGCTTTGTGCACGGCCCTTGCACGATGTCGGTCTAGACTGAGCGTATATGCCCCGACGAGGAGGTCTGCATGAAGACCCGTTTCCCGCTTTATCCCCTGGTGGTGGCCGGTGCCCTCGGCCTGGCTCTCGCCGCGTCCCCGCTGCTGGCGCAGCCTGGCAACGGTCAGGGCAATGCTCAAGGGGCGGCTCCCTGGAAGGAAAAAGGCCAGCAGCAGCGTGGCCAGAAGGGCCAGGGCCAGAATGCCCAGGAGTCGCGTGGCCAGGGCCAGGCTCAAGGCGACCGCGACCGCGACCGCCAGGAGTCCCGTGACCGGGGGCGTGACGAGTACCGCGACCGGGATCGACGCGATCGGCAACGAGAGGAATACCGCGACCGGGACTGGGACCGCGAGGAGTATCGCGACCGGCAACGCTATCGCGATTCGGCCAGGCGGCCGTTGATCGACGAGCGCGAGGTTCGCGAGATCTTCCGCAGTCGGCGCGAGGTCATCCGTCATGACGACCGCGACAGCCTGCCGCCCGGCATCCGCATGAACCTGGCGCGCGGCAAGCCCCTGCCTCCCGGCATTGCCAGGAAGTTCGACGAGCGCGTGCGGCGTGATCTGCCCGATTACGAGGGCTATGAATGGCGCCGTGTGGGCACCGATGCCGTGCTGGTGGATCTGACCAACGACATCATCTACGAGGTGATCCACGATATCCTGCGTTGATCGCCACCGGCGGGCACGCCGTTGCCCGCCGTCCCTCCTGCGCCCCCTCTCCTTGATCTCTATCAGGCACGACCCTTCGCCTTGTCGCATACTGCCGGTGTCTGCAAAGGAGAACTGCTATGGTGGAACCCCTTGGGGTGGCACAGGTGTACCGGACCTGTCCGACTGATGTCTTCGCTTTCGAGGTCACCAGTGAGCTCGAGTCGCTGGACCTGCTGGTTGGCCACGAGCGCGCGCGGGACGCGTTGAGTTTCGGCACCGCGATCCGCAGTGACGGCTTCAACCTCTTCGTGCTGGGCCAGCCCGGGCACGACCGGCACAGCCTGGTGGGCAGCTTCCTCTCCGAGAAGGCCCGAGCCGCCTCGCCTCCCAGCGACTGGTGCTACCGCTACAACTTCGACGATCCGGCCGTGCCGCTGGCCCTCTCGCTGCCGCCCGGCCTGGGGCGTCAGCTGCGCACCGACCTGGAGGCGCTGGTCGAGGAGTTGCGCAGCGCCATCCCTGCCGTGTTCGAGAGCGAGGAGTACCAGAACCGCCTCCACGAGCTCAAGCAGGCCATGGGCGAGCGCCAGCGCGACGCCGTGGAGGCCGTGCGACGCGAGGCCCGCGAGCACGATATCCTGCTGCTCTCCACCCCCAACGGCTTCACCTTCGCGCCGGCCGACGGTGACAAGATGATGGCGCCGGAGGCCTTCGAGAAGCTGCCGAAGGACGATCGCGAGCGCATCGAGGCCACGGTCGAGATCCTGCAGCGCAAGCTGACCCAGGCGATCCGCCAGATGCCACGCCTGGCCAAGGCACTGCGCGACCAGGCCAACGCCCTCAACGCGGAGATGCTCGAGTCGGCCATCGGCGCCCCGCTGGATGAGCTCAAGGAGCGCTATGCCGAACACGAGGGCGTCCTGACCCACCTCGACGCCATCCGCGAGGCGATCCTGTTCAATGTCGACTCCTTTATCGCCGATGAGCCCGACATCCCGGCGGAGGCGGTGTTCAGCCGCTTCCAGGTCAACCTGATCGTGGACAACGCCGAGGCACAGGGGGCACCGGTGATCTACCAGGACCTGCCCACCCACCAGCACCTGGTGGGGCGCATCGAGCACCATGTTCACAACGGCACCCTGCTGACCGACTTCTCGCTGATTCGGCCAGGTGCCCTGCATCGCGCCAATGGCGGCTATCTGGTGCTGGACGTGCGTGGCGTGCTCACCCAGCCGGGGGCCTGGGAGACCCTCAAGCGAATACTGAAGGCCGGCGAGATCCGCACCGAGTCGCTGGAGCAGGCCTATGGGCTGATCAGCACGGTGACCCTCGAGCCGGAGCCGATCCCGCTGGACGTCAAGATCGTGCTGCTGGGCGAGCGCCTGCTCTACTACCTGCTCTGCGAGCATGACCCCGAGTTCCTGGAGCTGTTCAAGGTCCAGGCCGACCTCGAGGACGAGCTTGACCGTGACCCCGAGCACGAGGCCTTCTATGCCCGCTTGGTGGCGACCCTGGCCCGCGAGGCGGCCCTGCGTCCGCTGGACCGCAGCGGCGTGGCCGCGGTGATCGAGCGGGCCAGCCGCCTGGCCGACGACCAGCGCAAGCTGACCGCGCGTCACCGCGATCTTCATGACCTGGTGCTGGAAGCCGACCACTGGGCCGGCGAGGAAGCGGCCACGGTGATCGCCCGGCGCCATGTCGAGAAGGCGGTCAGCCAGCAGCTGTGGCGGGCGGGGCGCATCCGCGAGCGCAGCCACGAGATGATCACTCGCGGCACCCTGATGGTCGCCACCGAGGGTCGCGTGGTCGGCCAGGTCAACGGCCTCTCCGTGCTGCAGCTGGGCGAATATGCCTTCGGTCAGCCGTCGCGCATCACCGCCACGGCGCGGCCGGGCAACGGCCAGGTGGTAGACATCGAGCGCGAGGCGCGCATGGGGGGGCGTATCCACTCCAAGGCGGTGATGATCCTGTCGCACTACCTGGCCACGCGCTATGCGGGGGAGGAGCCACTCTCGCTCTCCGCGAGCCTGGCCTTCGAACAGTCCTACGGCGGGATCGAGGGCGACAGTGCCTCGGTGGCCGAGGTGTGTGCCCTGGTCTCGGCCATTGCCCGGGTACCGCTCGACCAGGCCTTCGCCGTGACCGGCTCCATCGACCAGCATGGTCGGGTCCAGGCGGTGGGCGGCGTGAACGAGAAGATCGAAGGGTTCTTCGATGTCTGCGCCGCCCGCGGGGATCTCGAGGGCCAGGCGGTGATCCTGCCGGTGACCAATATCGAGCACCTGATGCTCAAGGCCGAGGTCCGCGACGCCATCAAGCAGGGGCGCTTCCGGGTCTTTGCGGTGTCACGGGTGGACGAGGCACTGGAGCTGCTCACCGGCCTGCCCATCGGTGCCCCCGACGCCCAGGGGCATTTCCCCGAGGGCAGCCTGGATGCCCGCGTGACCGAGCGGCTGGCCCATTTCCGTGAGGTGGTGAAGCACGCGCGCCAGGAGGAGCGGGGTGGCGATGATGATGAGCACGATGAGCACGAGGAGCCGGATGATGAACGCTGACGTGTCCCGACCAGACCCCAGGGAACAGACTACGGATGAGCCGGTCCCGGTGATGCGGGTGCTGGCACTGCTCGATGCGTCGCGCCACAGCCTGGCGGCACTGGCCGCCGCCGTGGATTTCGCGATGATGCGCCACGCCGAGCTGGTGGCGCTTTATGTCGAGGACCAGGACCTGCTGGGCAGCGCCGGCTTTCCCTTTGCCCGGGAGATCGGCGCCGTCTCGGGGCGGGTGCGCCGGTTGTCGAGGACCGACCTCGAGGCTGGCATGGCCCGACAGACCCGGCGCGTGACCGAGGCCCTGGAGGCCGCGGTGGCCGGCCGGGAGCTGCGACACCAGTTGCGGGTCAGTCGCGGCCAGGTGGTCAGCGAGGCATTGTCGCTGGCCGGCCCGGGGGACCTGCTGGTGCTCGGCAAGGCCGGGCTCTCGGGCCACTGGGGCGTGCGGCTGGGCTCCACCAGCCGCGCCCTGATCCTGGAGGCGCCCTGCACGGTGGTCATCTGGGATGAGCGGCTGTCGCTTTCCCGCGGCCCCTTGCGCACCCTGGACGGTCCCGGGGCGGGCGGCGAGTTCCCGCCGGTTCCCGAGGCGCTGACTCGACTGTTCGATGGCAGGGAGACCCTGCAGGTGGCCGATGCCCGGCAACTGGAGCAGCAGTTGGCGCGCGCGGACAACGGTGCCCTGTTGCTCCATCGCCCCCAGCTCGCCCGCCTGGCCGACCAGGATGCCGACCTGCTGGCCCGCTTGCCGATCCCGGTCATCGTGGTGCCTTGAGGGACCAAGCGATTCTGGACCACAGGACGGCGAGAATTTGGCAAGATAGCGCCTCCAACGAGCCGAAGGGGGATCTGCCGGGATGGCATACTTGCTGGTGATGGGGGGCCTGGCGCTCTCCGTCTGCTTTACCCTGGGCTGGGGCCTGGTCCGTGCCACGCGCTGGCTGGTGGGGCGCCTGCCGGGCGCGGGTCGCAAGCCGTCGCGGCGCCCCCCGCGGCGTGCGCCCAGCAGGCCCGGGGCCGCACCGCAGTCCAGGGCCGCACCGCAGTCCAGGGCCGCACCGCAGTCCAGGGCGCGGAAGGCCGCACCGGCCAAGGCGCCGCCGGAACCCTGGCGCCTGACCCGCTGGCTGGCCCGACGGCGTTCGCCGCTACCGCTGGGCATGCTGGCGTTGCTGCTCTACGCGGGCAGCCGCCTGGCCGAATACGGCATGGCCTTCCGGCCGCAGGCCGCTCCCGGCGAGTTCCACGGCCTGGTCAGTTCCCTGGGCTGGGTCGCCGCCGCACTGCTGACCCTCGCCAGCATGAACCTGCTGGCCCTGTGGCGCTGTCGCCGGTAAGGGTGGCGACGACCGGGCCGGACTCACCTATGCTGTCAAGACCCCGAATCGAGACAAGGCGTCCTGATCATGGCTATCCCCACCGCTTGGCGTCGCTCGGCGTCCCTGTTGCTGCTCCTCTCCCCGCTGCTGCTGTCCCCGGCGGCCCTGGGCGAGGTGGACTTCCAGTACCAGCGTCCGGACATCGCCCCGGAGACCGGGTCCGGGAGCGAGGAGAAGCCTGGCTGGGCCACCCAGACGTTCGCCGTGGCCGCGGCCAACCCCCTGGCCACCGATGCCGGCTACCAGATCCTCAAGGCGGGGGGCTCGGCCATCGATGCCGCCATCGCGGTGCAGATGGTGCTCACCCTGGTCGAGCCCCAGTCCAGCGGTATCGGCGGCGGTTCCTTCCTGATGTACCACGACGGCGAGGAGGTCAAGGCCTACGACGGCCGCGAGACCGCGCCGTCCTCGGTGGAGGAGGGACTCTTCCTGGACGGGGACGGCGAGCCCCTGGCGTTCATGAAGGCCGTGGCCAGCGGTCGCTCGGTCGGCGTGCCCGGTACCCTGCGCATGCTGGAGATGGCCCACAAGGCGCATGGTCGCCTGCCCTGGGCCGAGCTCTTCGAGCCGGCCATCACCCTGGCCGACGAGGGATTTCCCGTCAGCCCCAGGCTGCATCGGAGCCTGGCCGACACCGACGCCCTGCGTGACGACGCCCTGGCATCGGCCTTCTACTTCACCGAGGCGGGGGAGCCGCTGCCGGAAGGGCACAGGCTCAAGAACCCGGCCCTGGCCGTGATCCTCGAGCGGATCGCCGAGGATGACAGCTCGGCGCTGCACACCGGGGCGATCGCGGCGGACATCGTGTCGCGGGTGCAGAACCATCCCGGCATTACTGGCAGCCTGAGCCTCGAGGACTTGGCCACCTACTCCGCGAAGGAGCGCGAACCGCTGTGCACCGACTGGCAGGCGTACCGGGTATGTGGCTTTCCGCCTCCCTCCTCGGGCCACCTGACCGTGATGCAGATCCTCGGCACCCTGGAGCAGCTCCCTCCGCTGGAGGCGGGGCTGGAGGACGACCTGCCCGGCGTCGACTGGCTGCACCGCTTCCTGGAGGCCTCGCGGCTGGCCTTCGCCGACCGCGGACGCTACATCGCCGACCCGGACTTCGTCGATGCGCCCGGCGGGGACTGGTCGCTGATGCTCGCCCCCGACTACCTGGAAGAGCGTGCCGACCTGATCGAGGACGGGCAGAGCATGGGCAGTGGCGGTGCCAGCCCGGGCAACCCCGGCGCCCTGGCCACCGCTTGGGCGGTGCAGCCGACGCAGCCGGAATACGGCACCAGCCACATGAGCATCGTCGACGCACACGGCAACGCCCTGGCCATGACCAGTTCCATCGAGCAGGCCTTCGGCGCACGCATCCTCTCCGACGGGGGCACCGGCATGCCAGGGGGCTTCCTGCTTAACAACGAGCTGACCGACTTCTCCTTTACCCCCGCGGATGAGGAGGGGACCCCCATCGCCAACCGGGTGGAGCCCGGCAAGCGCCCACGCTCGAGCATGAGCCCGACGCTGGTCTTCGACCGGGACAGTGGCGAGCTGGTGGCGAGCCTCGGTTCGCCGGGGGGCGCGGCCATCATCCACTACACCGCCCGTTCGCTGGTGGCGATGCTCGACTGGGGCCTTGACGCCCAGCGCTCGCTGGACCTGCCCCATGCCATCACCTTGGGCGGGCCGGTCTATCTGGAGGCGGGACGCTTCCCGCCGGCCACCCGGGAGGCGCTGCGCGAGCGGGGGCACGAGGTGGAGGAGCGCGAGCTCACCAGCGGCCTGCAGGCGATCCAGCGCACCGAGGAGGGCTTCTTCGGTGGCGCCGACCCGCGCCGTGAAGGGGTGGTGATGGGGGACTAGTTCCTCAGCCAGTTGCGTAGCTTGACCAGCAGCAGGGCGCCATCGCCCAGGCGGCGGCGCTCGGCGATCAGCGCGGCGAGCATGGCCGGCCGGTCGGTGATGATGCCGTCCACCCCCAGGTCGATCAACTGGGACATCCGGGTGCGATCGTTGATGGTCCAGGCATGCAGCTCGTAGCCGTAGTGTCCCGCGAGGCGGACCTCCTCCTCGTCGATGCGGTTGTGGCGAAGGGCCAGGGCATCGAAGCCCCGGCGCTCCAGGGTGCCCGACATCACCAGCTGGGCCAGCAGGGTGGTGCGCAGGCGGGGCGCGCGTAGCGTGACCTCGCGCAGCAGCCAGGGCGACGTGGCGGCCACGCGCATCTCGCCCATAATGTCGGGATCGCCACAGGCCAGGGCGGTCACCCGATCCTCGGCGCGGTGCCGGCACGCGCGGCGCAGCTCCCTCTCCCTCGCCAGGGTGTCGATGACCGCATCGGCAAGCTCGAGTTCGCGGCCGGGATCGGGCTTGAGCTCGATCATCAGGGTGGCGCGTCCACGCACCGCCGCCAGGACCTCGTCCAGCCCCGGGATTCGCTCGCCGATGAAGGGGTCACCGAACCAGCTGCCCACATCCACCTCGGCGAGGTCCGCTCGCGGCAGGGCCCCGACACTGCGGTCGTCGCCGGCCAGTCGCCTGAGACTCTCGTCATGGTAGAGGACCACCTCGCCGTCGGCGGTGAGGCGCGCGTCGATCTCGATGCCATCGGCCCGGTCCCGGATCGCCTGTTCCACCGCGGCCAGGGTGTTCTCCGGCGCCTTCAGCGAGCTGCCGCGGTGGGCGATGATGGTGACCTCGTCGCGGATCTCGAAACGGTTGACGATCAGCCACGCCTGGCCAATGGCGAACAGCACGACGGCGAGCTCGACGGCCCAGGCCAGGCGCCCGGGATGGGTGCCGGGTGGCGGGGGTTTGGGCTTCGGCTCGCGATGGGCCAGGCGCAGGTAGAGGCAGGTGGCCTGCAGGGCGTTGGCGGCGATGCCGCCGAAGGTGATGGCCAGGGCGATCAGCAGGTAGGCGGTGAGGTAGGCGAGCATGGCCGGGATCAGCACCGCATTGCGCTCGGGCAGCCACCACAGCAGCGGCGTGACGAACCGGTCGAACAGCGCCGTGGCCAGCAGCGGCAGCATGACGATGCCCAGCAGCAGCAGGACCACCGCCGCGGCGATATGGCGCCCGCGGCCTCGGGTCAGCTGCATGCTGCGCGCCAGGGCCGCCGGCGGCGAGAGCCCCTCCAGGGTCAGCACCGGCAGGGCCAGGTGCCAGCGGACATAGAGGCTGCCGGCGATCAGGACCCACGCCAGCACCGGCACCAGGCCGCTGCCGAGGAAGGCCCAGAAGGCGGGCGGGCGCACGCTCTGCACGAAGTAGGGGTCCAGTCCCCCCAGGAAGAACCCATGGAGCCAGGCGAGGCTCAGGGCCAGCGGGACCAGCAGCAGCAGCTGGCCCCCCACCTGCAGCACCACCAGGCCGCTGAGGGCCGGCAGCCGGCGCAGCGTGGCCCACAGGGCCTCGAAGGCCAGTCGGACATGGTGGTCCCGGGGACGCACCGCCACCAGGATCATGCCGGCTTGCTGCAGGTAGAGCACCAGGAAGGTCAGGCCCACGGCGGCCAGTAGCCAGAGCAGTCCCTCGGGGCTCATCAGCAGGGCGATCAGCTCGTTGTTGGTGATCACCGGGCGGCCGAACTGGGCGATCAGGCCCGAGAGGGTCCAGCCCACGGCCGGCAGCAGCAGGCTCGAGGCCAGCAGCGTGAAGAAGAGGTGATAGGCGATCAGCGGACGCAGATGCTCGCGCAGGGTACGCAGCGCGTCGCTGCTCAGTCGTGACAGGGGCAGCATGGACTCGCGCATGACGGGAATCTGACGTCAGGATGACACCGCTTGCCCGTCACGGGCAAGTGCCTGTTACCGCGGGCCTCGTCGCGGTTCAGCGCTCCAGGTCCAGCTGCTCGTCGGCGACCAGGATGCCGTTGTTGTCGGCATAGAGCCACTGGCCGGGCGTCAGGGTGACACCGGCAAAGCTGACCGGGATGTCGCGCTGTCCCTCGCCGCGCTTCTCGCTCTTGCGCGGATGGGCGCCCAGGGCCTGGATGCCGAGCTCCGACTCGGCCAGCACGTCGACGTCACGCACGCAGCCGTACATCACCACGCCGGCCCAGCCGTGGCCGGCGGCCTGTTCGGCCAGCATGTCGCCCAGCATGGCGCAGCGGGTGGAGCCGCCGGCATCGACGACCAGCACGGCGCCATCGCCGGGCTCGGCCACCGCCTGCTTGACCAGGGAATTGTCCTCGAAGCACTTGACGGTGCGGATCGGGCCGGCGAAGGCCTCGTGGCCGCCGACGTTGACGAAGATCGGGTCGAGCACCTGGACCTCGGGGTAGGCATCGCAGATGTCCGGGGTGACGATATGGCTCACGGTGAGGCTCCTCGTGACGTGGGAGATCCCCATCATGATGCCATGGCCCGGGCAGAACGGAAGCCCCCTTTTGGTGGGACAGGCCGGTCGAAAGGGCGGGATCAAAAAAAGCGCCCCGGATGGGGCGCTTCGTTCATCGGCTCCGGCCGCCGCGGACGGCGGCCTTCGATGTTGCGAGCATCGGAGTCGAACCCAAGGTTATCAGAAAATAGGGGGATCAGGCTTCCTGCGCGACCGGAATCACGTTGGACGCGGCGTTCTGATACTCCTCGATCTCATGGAAGTTCATGTAGCGGTAGATCTCGCCGGCCATGGCATCGAACTCGCCCATGTAGCGGCGATACTCGTCGACGCTGGGCAGGCGGCCTTCCACGGCGGCCACGGCCGCCAGCTCCGCGGAGGCGAGGTAGACGTTGGCGCCGTCGCCCAGGCGGTTCGGGAAGTTACGGGTCGAGGTGGAGACCACGGTGCTCTTGGCGGCGACGCGGGCCTGGTTGCCCATGCACAGCGAGCAGCCGGGCATCTCCATGCGTGCCCCGGCGCGGCCGTAGATGCCGTAGTAGCCTTCCGCGGTCAGCTGGTGCTGGTCCATCTTGGTCGGCGGGGCCAGCCACAGGCGGGTCTTCAGGCTGCCTGCCGGCTGCTTCTCGAGCAGCTTGCCCGCGGCGCGGAAGTGGCCGATGTTGGTCATGCACGAGCCGATGAACACCTCGTCGATCTTCTCGCCGGCCACGTCAGACAGCAGGCGGGCGTCGTCCGGATCGTTCGGGGCGCACAGCACCGGCTCCTTGAGCTCCTCGAGATCGATCTCGATGACCTCGGCGTACTCGGCATCGTTATCGGCGCGCATCAGGCTCGGGTCGGCCAGCCACTCCTCCATGCCCTGGATGCGGCGCTCGATGGTACGGCGGTCGCCGTAGCCGTTGGCGATCATCCACTTGAGCAGGGTGATGTTGGACGTCAGGTACTCGCTCACGCTGTCGTCGGACAGCGTGATGGTGCAGCCCGCGGCGGAGCGCTCGGCGGAGGCGTCGGAGAGCTCGAAGGCCTGCTCGACGGTGAGATCCTCGAGGCCCTCGATCTCCAGCACGCGGCCGGAGAAGGCGTTCTTCTTGCCGGACTTCTCGACGGTCAGCAGGCCCTGCTGGATGGCGTAGTAGGGGATGGCGTGGACCAGGTCACGCAGGGTGACGCCGGGCTGGCGCTCGCCCTTGAAGCGCACCAGCACCGATTCCGGCATGTCCAGCGGCATCACGCCGGTGGCGGCGGCGAAGGCGACCAGGCCGGAGCCCGCCGGGAAGGAGATGCCCAGCGGGAAGCGGGTGTGGGAGTCGCCGCCAGTGCCCACGGTGTCGGGCAGCAGCATGCGGTTGAGCCAGCTGTGGATGATGCCGTCGCCCGGGCGCAGCGAGACGCCGCCGCGGTTCATGATGAAGTCGGGCAGGGTGTGGTGGGTGTCCACGTCGACCGGCTTGGGGTAGGCGGCGGTGTGGCAGAAGGACTGCATCACCAGGTCGGCCTGGAAGCCGAGGCAGGCGAGGTCCTTGAGCTCGTCGCGGGTCATCGGGCCGGTGGTGTCCTGGGAGCCCACGGTGGCCATCTTCGGCTCGCAATACATGCCCGGGCGCACGCCGTCCAGGCCGCAGGCCTTGCCGACCATCTTCTGGGCCAGGGTGAAGCCCTTGCCGGTGTCGGTGGGCTGCTCGGGCAGGCGGAAGACGTCGGAGGGAGCGAGGCCCAGGGACTCGCGCGCCTTGGTGGTCAGGCCGCGGCCGATGATCAGCGGGATGCGGCCGCCGGCACGTACCTCGTCGAGGATCAGCTGGGTCTTGAGCGCGAAGGTGGTGAGCACCTCGTCGGTGCCGTGCTTGCACACCTTGCCCGTATAGGGGTAGACGTCGATGACGTCGCCCATCTCGAGCTTCTCGACATCCATCTCCACGGGCAGGGCGCCGGAATCTTCCATGGTGTTGAAGAAGATCGGCGCGATCTTGCCGCCGAAGCAGAAGCCACCGGCGCGCTTGTTGGGCACGTTGGGGATGTCGTCACCGAAGAACCACAGCACGGAGTTGGTGGCGGACTTGCGCGAGGAGCCGGTGCCGACCACGTCGCCCACGTAGGCGACCGGAAAGCCCTTGGCCTTGACGTCCTCGATCTGCTTGAGCGGGCCGGTGGTGCCGGGCACCTCGGGCTCGATGCCGTCGCGCTCGTTCTTGAGCATGGCATTGGCGTGCAGCGGGATGTCGGGGCGTGACCAGGCGTCCGGGGCGGGGGAGAGGTCGTCGGTATTGGTCTCGCCGGGCACCTTGAAGACGCTGAGGGTGATCTTCTCTTCCAGGGCGGGCCTGGAGAGGAACCACTCGGCGTCGGCCCAGGACTGGAGGACGTCCTTGGCCACGGCGTTGCCGGCCTTGGCGCGCTCTTCCACGTCGTGGAAGGCGTCGAACATCAGCAGGGTGTGCTTGAGCTGCTCGCCCACTTCCTTGGCGAGCTGTGCGTCGTCGAGCAGCTCGACCAGGGAGACGATGTTGTAGCCGCCCTGCATGGTGCCCAGCAGCTTCACCGCGTGGATCTTGTCGATCAGCGGCGACTCGGCCTCGCCCTTGGCGATGGCGGTCAGGAAACCGGCCTTGACGTAGGCGGCTTCGTCGACGCCGGGCGGCACGCGATGGGTGAGCAGGTCGAGGATGGCCTCTTCCTCGCCGGTGGGCGGGTTCTTCAGCAGCTCGACCAGTGCGGCGACCTGCTCGGCGTTCAGCGGCTTCGGCGGCACGCCATCGGCGGCACGCTCCTCGACATGTTGGCGATAGGCTTCAAGCACGTTGGGGCCCTCATCGGTGGTGGTGGCCGAAGCCGGCAGACCTTGTGGCGCATCGATAAGTCGAGCGTCGACGAAAGGCACGCTTCGGCGCGGGAAAACGTCTGGCAGACCCTTCCTGTTTACCAGGGTGTCAGCGGTGCCGCGATCATAGAGGAAACTGTCGACAATGTTAAGTTGGGCCCGCAGTAGCGGCCTTGAACTTTGGTCGGCGGCAACTTCGGGATGCCAGCCCGGCGTTCCCCGCGTTACCATGACGTTCTGTCAACGCACCTTAACGTCAACGGGAGGGGACATGGGGGAGCGCATCACCTCGCCGTGCGTCGGTCTCTGCTCGACCACCCTGGGCGACCGTGTCTGCCGTGGCTGTCAGCGCGTCGACAGCGAGATCCGCGACTGGCCGGCCCTGTCCGGCGAGCAGCGACAGCGGCGCATGGTCGAGCTGGACCGGCTGCGGGCCGAGGTCGCCGCGCGCTTCCTGGAGGTCGTCGACCCCGCGAGCCTGGAGGCGCAGCTGCAGCGCCACCGCATCCGCTTTCGCGAGGATCAGCCGGCGCTCTCCCGCGCCGTGGAGTTGCTGCGGGTGGGCCGCGGCCGCATCCGGGAGCTCGCGCGCTACGGGCTGGTCAGTCGCGACGACGAGGACGCCGCCACGCTCCATGAACGCATCACCACCGAGCTGCTGGCCGCCGCCGAACGGCGACAGGCGCTGCTCCCCGACCCCCTTGACCCGCCGACACTGGAACCCTAATACCCCGATGCCGACCCTCGAGATGACCGACTGCCGGGACCTGCTGCCCGCCGAGCTACTTTCCTTCCTGCCCTGTGCCACCCCGGATGCCTGGGTGGACTGGGCCCTGGCCAACCCCGAGCTGTTGCTGATCGACCATGCCCAGTGCGAGAAGAAGGCGGCCTCCACGGCCATGAGCCTGCTCTATCGCTACCTGGACCAGCCGCTGCTGCTGACCAAGATGAGCCAGCTCGCTCGGGAGGAGTTGCTGCACTTCGAGCAGGTTGTCAAGCTGATGGAGGCGCGAGGCATTGTCTATCGTCCTATCAGTGCCTCACGCTATGCCGAGGGGCTGCGCCGCCACTTGCGCGGCGAGGAGCCTGAACGGCTGATCGATATCCTGATCATCGGGGCACTGATCGAGGCGCGCAGCTGCGAGCGCTTTGCCCGCCTGATTCCGCGTCTGGATGATGAACTTGCCAAGTTCTATCGCAGTCTGGTTAAGTCGGAAGGCCGTCATTTCGAGGATTATCTGATGTTGGCGCGCCGCCTGGCCCCGGCGCCCATCGATGCGCGTATCGCCTTCTTCTCCGATCGCGAGGCCGAACTGGTCACCATGCCGGACACGGCCTTTCGTTTTCACAGCGGCGTGCCGGCCTGAGGCCATCACTTCCGCCACGCAGGAATGATCACCATGCGGAATGCTGCCGACGACGTACACGACAATGACCGGGACCACCTGGCACTCTTCGGCCACTTTTCCCTGAGTCTGGGCGACGATATCCTGACCCAGTTCAGTTACGACAAGGTCAAGGCACTGCTGGTCTATCTGCTGCTCCACGACCAGCCGGTCAGCCGCGCCACCCTGGCCGAACTGCTGTGGCCCGATCAGGGCCTGTCGTCGGGGCGCACCAATCTGCGCCATGCCCTGCACTGCCTGCGTCAGTCGCTGGGCGACGAGGCCGAGCGAGTGCTGTCGGTGTCCCGCCAGACTATTGCCTTCCGACTGCCGGAGCGCTGGCGCTTCGACATGCATCGGCTGCAGGCGCTGCTCGAGGGCCCCGTCGACGTGGCCACGCTCGAGGCGGTGCTGGCCTGCTACCGCGGCGATCTCGCCGAGGAGCTGCACCTTTCCAGCTGTGCCGAGTACCAGCGCTGGCTGGTACAGGTGCGCAACGAGTGGCGCCAACGGGTGATCCGCTTCGCCGAGAGTGTCCTGGAGCGTCAGGAGGCACTGCCGGATAGCGTGCTGGAGTCACTGGTCAGCCGCTTTTCCGGCTACGGGCCCTTTCATGAACGCCTGGTGCGCCAGCTGGCCGAACAGGGCCAGCTGGCCGCCGCCCATGAGCAGTACAACGCCTACCTGCAGCTGCTGGCGCTCTCCGGTCAGCAGCCCGAGCCCTCCTTCCTGCAGCTGGCCCGCTACTGGTCCGATGTCCAGGCCGAGGTGCGCGCCCTCGGCCCCAGCGGTGCCTTCTCGCGCACCCTGGCCATGGATAGCCCCCCCCTGCGCGAGGGCGAGATCGAGCAGCGCCAGCTCTCGGTGATGGCCATTCGCCTGCGGCTCAAGGCCGACCTGTCGGCGCGCGCCGATGCCCGCGCCTGCCTGGCGTTGCAGGTCGAACTGATGCGCTGGCTCGAGCAGCAGTGTCACCACCTCGGCGGCTTCTGGCTGCCCGGGGCGACCGGCGGCCTGGGCCTGGCCTGCTTCGGCACCCATGGCCCGGCGCACCAGTTGGCTGAACTGGTGGCGCTCTACGAGCATTGTCGGTGCGTGCTGCCCGAGGAGTCCCAGCGCCACTGGAGTGGCGAGGGCGAGCCACCGCGCATCGAGCTGGCCGCCGGCCTGGACAGTGGCCGGGTTGTCTACCTACCCGAGCGCCATCTGGTCGATCCGCTCGGCCAGGTAACCCAGGGCTCCCTCGATCTGATGAGTGCCGCCGAGGGCAGTGAGCTGGTCATCTCCCAGGACGCCAGCCAGCACATGCCGCCGGCCCTCGACCTTCAGCCGCGGCTCTCTACGCGGCTGGTGGCCAGCGACGGCCGGGTGCGCCTGAGGGCGCTCGTGCTCGGCACCAACGAGGGCGGGCGCGAGGCGCCTCCGCCCAGCCTGGTGGGACGCGAGGGCTCCCTGCGCACCCTGCGCGATGCCCTGGCCCGGGCCGGCATCGGCCTGCGGCAGAGCGTGCTGGTGCGAGGGCCCTCGGGGCTCGGCAAGTCGGCGCTGCTGGTGGGCTTTCGCCAGCTCGAGCAGAGCCGCGAGGCGGCGATCTGCTGGCAGCCTACTACCCGACTCTCCGTCCAGGAGCCCTATGGGGTGGCGCGCCAGCTGCTGCGCTGGCACCTGGGGGGGCGCATCGATGCCGAGGCGCTATCGCGACTGCTGGCCGGCGATGAGGCCCTGGCCCCCGATACCGACCATCGCCTGTTGCTGGAGGAGGCGCTCGGCGTGCGCGAGCCCCGCGAGATGGCGGTGCTCGCCCAGAGCGGGGAGGCCGTCGAGCTGGTCGTGGGGCTGGTTCATCGCCTGATCCGCGAGCTGTCCCACGAGCGCACCCTGGTGCTGATGATCGATGACCTGCAGTGGCTCGACGAGCCCTCCTTCAAGGTGCTGGCAGGGCTTCAGGCGCGGCTGCCGATCAATAGCCCCTTCCTGCTGGTGGCCAGCCACCATGGTCGCGAGGCGCTGCCGGCGAAGCTGCACTGGGACCAGCAGATCTCCCTGGGGCGGCTAGATGCCATGCAGTCCTCCCGGCTGCTCTCCCAGCTGGCGCGCCGCTACCGGATCCACTTGAGCCCGCGGCTGCGCGGCCAGATCATCGAGCGCTGCGATGGCGTCCCGCTCTACCTCCAGGAGATCTGCCGCCGGGTGGACATGGATCGCCGCGAGGGGCGCAGCGTGCAGCTCGACGAGCTGCCACGCGGCCTGCTGGGGCTGCTGGCCAGCCGCATCGACCAGCTCGACACCGACCGCGAGGTGGCCCATGTGGCGGCGGTGCTCGGGCGCCGCTTCCGCCTCGACTTCCTGGCCGAGTGCAGCGGCTGGGAGATGAGCCGCCTGGCAACGGCGCTGGAGCAGATGCGCCGGCTGGAGATCATCGAGCCGGTCGAGGGCGAGGAGGGGGAGCGTGAATACCAGTTCACCCACCAGCTGCTGCAGGAAGCCGCCTATCTCTCCTGTCCCCGGGACGTGCGGGTGAGCATCCATCGTCAGGTGGTCAGCCTGATCGAGGAGCACTTCCCCATCTGGATCAGCCGCCATCCCGGCGATTTCGCCACCCACCTGCGGCGCAGCGGCCACTATGCCCGCGGCGCCCGCTACTTCGAGCTGGCCGCTCGCGAGGCCCTCAAGGTCAGCGCCAACCGCACGGCGCTGAAGATGGCCGACTTCGGCCTGGCCAGCCTGCGCCATGTCGAGGGTCAGGCCGAGCGCGAGATCAGTCTGCTCACCGTGCGTGGCCAGGCCGCCTTCGCCCTGGAGGGGCATGGCTCACCCACCGCCCACGAGAGCTTCGTGCGGGCCCGGGAGCTGCTCGCTCAGGAGGAGGCCGGCCTGGACGACGGCGCGGACCTGGAGCAGGCCTTCCTGGTCCAGTGGGGGCTCTGGGTGGGCTGCAGCCAGCGCCATGCCCATGCCGATGCCTTCTCGCTGGCCTCGCGCCTGGCCGGCCTCGCCGACCGCCTCGAGGATCCTCGCTACCGGCGCCTGGCCGACTTCGCTCGGGCCAGCTGCGAGTATTGGGCCGGGCGCATCTCCCAGGCCTATGACCACCTGGAGGAGATCGACCCGCTCAATGTCCCGATGATGATCGAGTGGCTGCCGTTCTCCGACCATCCTCAGGTCGCGGCCGCCTGCTTCCAGGGCTGGACGCTCTGCCTGCGTGGTGACTACCAGCGTGCCGAGCGGCAGGTGGAATCGGCCATCCGGCTGGCCGAGCGGATCGGCCATCCCGGGAGCCTGGCCATGGCGCTGATGTATGCCGCGGCCCTCTATCGCCAGCTGGGGCATGTGCACCTGGCCACCATGCGGGCCGAGCGGGCCTTCGAGCTGACCGGCACCCCCGACCTGCACCTCTGGCAGGTGGCCGCGCGCAGCGTGCTGGGCTGGCAGCGGGCGCTGGCCGGCGACCGCGACGGCCTAGCCCAGATCGAGTCGGCCCAGGAGGAGCTGGCCGAGGTCACCGGGCGGGACCCCTACCAGCGACCGGCCCTGTGGTACGTGGATGCCTGCCTGGCCCTGGGGGAGCTTTCCCGGGCCGAGGACTACCTCGACCAGTGCCTGATGATCGCCCGCGAGCGCACCACCCTGTTCGTCCCGGAGCTGGCCGTGCACCTGGCGCGCGTTCGGCAGCGCCTGGGACACTCCCGCGAGGAGGTCAAGAGTCTCGCCGAGCAGGCCCTGGTGCAGGCCCGGGAGGACGGCAACCTCCACCAGCAATTAGCGGCGCTCGAGTTCTGGTTGACCCTGATCGATCCTCAGGACGAGGCGCTCCGGGCGGAGTTCCGCACCCTGCTGAGCGAGGTGAGCCACAGCGATGCGCCGGTCCTGATGCGCTGGCGCAGCCTGCTCGACCGGCGCCTGCCCCATGCCGCGGACCTCTCCTCCTGAATCTTCGATACGCGACCTGCAGCGAACAACGGCGCCCCTTGAGGCGCCGTTGTGGTGGGGAGGGCGGGGCTCAGGTGGCCAGTTCCAGGGCCTCGATGCGCCTGAGCGCCTCGTCACGTCGCTCGCCGCACAGCTCGGGGTCGTAGTCGAAGCGCGCGCACACCGCCGGCCGGCGCGGGTCGCCGAACAGCCGGCAGAGGTTGGCATCATCGAGCTGCACGCAGCGCACGCCCGCCGGCTTGCCGTCAGGCATGCCGGGAATCGGCGAGCTGATCGAGGGTGCAATGCAGCAGGCGCCGCAACCCGGACGGCACCCGCTGGCGGGGTCCGGGGGCGTGCCGGTCATGGCCGAGCCTCGGCGATGGCGCCCTTGTCGATGCCCTCGAAGGCCTGGACCCGCGTGGCCTGGCCGCTCTCCCGGGCGATGGCCTCGGCCAGCCAGGCGGCGATATGTTCCACCGTGGTCGGCGTCGGCAGCACCGCGCAGCGGCTGCGCGGGAGCCGGATGAAGAAGTGGCCCTGCTCGGCGCGGTAACGGCAGGTCAGCAGGTCGCGGAAACCGGGCTCGTCGTCGACGACGACATCCGCCGCGTCCACCAGGTAGCGGTCGGCCAGCCAGGCGGCCCAGTGCTGCTCGAGGGCCGGCACGCGTCGCCCCTGCTGCCACACCTGCAGGCGCGAGCGATGGCCATGGGCGATGCGCTGGCAGTTGCCGGCATGCTGCTTCAGGCCATGGCTGTAGCTGTAGGCGGCCCCCTCGATGGCCTCCTCGCGCAGGCGCAGGCGGATGTCGGTGACCCGCGGCGGCGGGCGGCGCATCAGCTCCGCGGCCAGGTGGTCGGCGAGTCGCTCCGGGGTGATCTCGCGCCAGGGCAGCAGGGTCAGGGCTTGGCGCGGGGCACGTACCTCCAGCGGGTAGGGCCGCTCGATGCGCACGCAGAGCCCTTCCCGGCAATCGTGGAGCGTCACCCCCGGTGCTCCGGTGGGCACCAGCAGGGTGTGGTCGAGGCCGCCATCGAGCCGCGACTTGATCCACGGCTTCACCTCGCCGAAGTCGAACAGCATGCCGTCCTCGCCGAGCTCGCCGTCGAGTTCGACATCGACCTGCCAGCTGGCGCCGACCAGGCCCCGCTGCGGGCACCAGAGCGAGACGTCGAGGTGGGTAAGGCGGTTGACGAAGAGCGTCATCAGTCGATCCCCGCGATCTTGTGGGCCTGCAGCGACAGTCGCCACTGCGGGTTGGCCAGGCAATAGGCCACGCTCTGCGTCATGGCGTCGCCCCGAAGGCCCGTGGGGGCCACGTCCATGGGCTGCAGGAAGAAGTGGGTGAAAGCCAGCCGGGTGAAGCGCTCGGGCGGGGCGTCGGCCTGGGGATGGACCAGCTTCAGCTCGTCGCCCCCGGTGATGGCCAGCGGATTCTCACCCTTGGGGCTGACGCAGAGCCAGTCGATGCCGGCAGGGGCGGGCAGGGTGCCGTTGGTCTCGACCGCGACCGCGAAGCCGCGGGCGTGCATCTCGCGGATCAGCGGCTCGTCGAGCTGCAGCAGTGGCTCGCCGCCGGTGAAGACCACATAGGGCGTGGCGGTTCTCACACCCTGCCCCTCCTGGTCCGGCCACAGCGCGGCCAGGTGCTCGGCCAGCGTCTCGGCCGTCGAGAAGCGGCCGCCGTTCCGGCCATCGGTGCCGATGAAGTCGGTATCGCAGAAGCGACAGGCCGCCGCGGCGCGATCCTGCTCGCGGCCGGACCAGAGGTTGCAGCCCGAGAACCGGCAGAAGACGCTGGCGCGACCCGCCTGGCCGCCCTCGCCCTGCAGGGTGTAGAAGGCCTCCTTGAGGTGGTACATCAGCGCTCTCCGGCGGGCGAGTCAAGTGAAACGGCAGGGGGAGCGGGCTGCTGCGGGGCGGCGGTATCGGGCCACGGTAAATAGCCGACGGGATCCCTGGCGTCGTTGGCAGCAAACGCCGTCAGGCGCTCGCAACAGCTGCCGCAGCGCCCGCAGGCCAGCTCGCCGCCCTGGTAGCAGGTCCAGGTGTCGGCGTAGTCGAGCCCCATGGCCAGCCCCTCGGCGAGGATCTCCGCTTTGCTGGCGCGCAGGTAGGGCGTATGGATCTCGACGGCCTCGAAGTTGGCGATGCCGGCCACCGCATTCATCGCCTCGACGAACGCCGGGCGGCAGTCCGGGTAGAGCAGGTGGTCGCCGCCGTGGGCGCCGTAGTCGACCCGTCCGGCGCCGATGTTCACCGCCTTGGCGATGGCCAGCGACAGCAGGATCATGTTGCGGTTCGGCACCACGGTGGCCGCGAGGTTGTCTGCCGCGTAGTCGCCCTCGGGCATGTCGCGGCGGGCGTCGGTGAGTGCCGAGTTGTCGATCAGGCCATGGATGGCGCGGATGTCGACCACCTGATGAGGCACGCCGAGTTCGCGGCAGACGCGACCGGCCACCTCGAGCTCGCGGCGATGGCGCTGGCCGTAGTCGAAGGAGAGGGCGTGGACCTCGCGCCCCTCGCGCAGGGCGCGGTGCAGCACGGTGTAGGAGTCCATGCCGCCGGAGTAGATCACCACGGTGGCAGGCTCGGAAGAGTGGGTCATATCGGAAACTCTGGTCGGAGAATTTGTCGGGCCGCTTGCGCGGCGATCCGGGGTCCGGTCCGGAAACGGCCATAGTCTACGTGACCTGCCGGCCCCGGGGAACTCCAGCCTCCGGCGTTCGGCGTTCGGCGCTGTTATACTGCGCGCCCTTCACACCCTGCGCCGTCGCGCGCCATCGTCCTGACAACGGTGACCTCCTATGCAAGCCCCCGAACTGCTCTCCCCCGCGGGAACGTTCAAGAACATGCGCTACGCCTTCGCCTATGGCGCGGATGCGGTCTATGCCGGCCAGCCGCGCTATTCGCTGCGCGTGCGCAACAACGATTTCAAGATCGACAACCTGCACAGGGGCATCGCCTATGCCCATGAGCGGGGCAAGCAGTTCTATGTGGCGTCGAACATTGCGCCACACAACAGCAAGCTAAAGACCTACCTGCGCGACATGGAGTCGGTGATCGAGGCCGGCCCGGATGCGCTGATCATGTCCGACCCAGGTCTGATCATGATGATCCGCGAGCGCTGGCCGAATCAGCCGATCCATCTCTCGGTGCAGTCCAATGTGGTCAATTGGGCGGCGGCACGCTTCTGGCAGCAGCAGGGCATCAGCCGCATCATCCTGTCGCGTGAGCTGTCGCTCGCGGAGATCGCCGAGATCCGTGCCGAGTGCCCGGATCTGGAGATCGAGACCTTCGTCCACGGCGCGCTGTGCATCGCCTACTCCGGGCGCTGCCTGCTCTCCGGCTACTTCAACCACCGCGACCCCAATCAGGGCACCTGTACCAACGCCTGCCGCTGGAAGTACAACACCGTGGCCGCCGCCCACGACGAGACTGGCGACCTGGTGCCGGCCAACTCGGCCCGCGCCCATGCCGGCAGCGGCGTCTGGACCCCGGGGGACGGGGGGCAGCAGGGCGGGCTGATCGCCTCCGGCGGCGGCAGTGCCCAGGTGGTCGACACGACGGCGAGCACCGCCACCGCCGGCGGCGTGGAGGGCCAGGACGAGCTTTCGGCGCTGATCGAGGACCGCAGCCGGCCGGGTGAGCTGATGCCGGTGTTCGAAGACGAGCACGGCACCTACATCATGAACTCCAAGGATCTGCGCGCCGTGCAGCACGTGCCGCGCCTCACCGAGATGGGCGTCACCTCGCTGAAGATCGAGGGGCGCACCAAGTCGCCCTACTACGTGGCGCGCACCGCCCAGGTCTACCGCCGGGCCATTGACGATGCCGTGGCCGGCCGCCCCTTCGACATGCGGCTCATGGACGAGCTCGATAACCTCGCCAACCGCGGCTACACCGAGGGCTTCTATCGCCGCCACGTCCACGACCAGTACCAGAACTACGAGCAGGGCAACTCGGTGGGCGTGCACCAGCAGTTCGTCGGCGAGGTCACCGCCTACGACCCGGATCGCGGCGCGCTGGAGATCGACGTCAAGAACCGCTTCGAGGTCGGCGACTCCATGGAGCTGATGCTGCCCGGCGGCAACCGTCGCTTCGTGCTCGAGCACATCGAGAACCGGCGCGGTGAATCCGTGGGCGCGGCCCCGGGCTCCGGCCACGTGGTGCGCATCCCGGTGCCGGGCGAGGCCATCTCGCCCGAGCGGATCGAGTTCGCCCTGCTGATGCGCGACCTCTGAGCCGACGCGCGGCTGGACATCATCGGCCGTCGGCGACAAGGTAGGGCACGATTGGCGATCGAGCCGTTGGCAGTCACACAGGGAGCGTCATGGCGACCATCGAACACAGCGCGATTCTCAAGGCACCCCCGGAGCGGGTCTTCGCCCTGCTCGAGCGGGTTGAGGACTTCACTGACTACTCCGACCTGATCCAGGCGATCGAGCCGCTGGGCAAGGATCGCTACCGCTGGCACGTGCACGTGGTGGGGATGGACTGGACCTTCGACGTGGCGATCACCGAGGCGCGGGCGCCGGAGGTGCTGGCCTGGGAGTCGCTGGACGGGGTGCACAACCGGGGCTGCTATCGCCTCACGCCCGTGGCGGGGGGCACCGAGGTGGCCCTGACCCTGACCTACGCCATCCGCAATCGCCTGCTGGAGAAGGCCGTCAACCGGGCGGCCAAGCCTCTGGTCGGCAAGGTCAGCCGGCAGATCCTGGAAAGAGTCGAGGCGCGGCTATGAAGCCGCAGGATCCCCCTTGCTCCGATGCTCCCCCGGGCGGGGCTTCTCCGCCTGCCTGACGACCGCGGCCGCCGACTCAGCCCTTGCGCAGCGAGGTATTGAGGTGGTCGACCACCTCAGCCCAGTCGGCGTCTTCCTCGAGGGCCTCGCGCAGGAACTCCGCCTGTCCCTCGTTCCAGCAGGGCGCATCGGGCAGGGCGATATCCTCGGGAATGGGGGCATGGCGATCGATGAAGCGCTTGATGGCCGCGCGATCCGAGGCGAGGCCGAGCTGCTCGAAGAGTTCGGTGAAGGGGTGGTCGGGGTGTTCCATGGCGTGACTCCTGCTGTCCTGTCGCGGTATTCCTACCTTAGCGACTTCCGGGGTGTCGTGCTTGATGCCCGTCAACGCTGCCATCGACGTCTTCATGGCTATATCTTTAGCAGCCAAGCTCGGAGCTGATCCGGCGCCAGGCCCCGGCGCTCCTCGCCACCTCGATGTTATTGGCGACGCCTCATCGCTCGCCGGCGAGCGGCGTGAGAAAGCGTCGTCGCCGCTCGTTCTCCGGGAGCGGCAGGGCCAGCAGGTGGACCAGCTTGGTGAAGGTGGCCTCCGGGGTCATGTCATCGGCCGAGAGCACCCCCGCCTCGGCCAGCCCCTGTCCCGCGGCGTAGGCGCCGAAGGCCACCGGGCCATGGGGACACTGGCTGAGGGCCACCAGCAGCTTGCCCTCGCCGCTGGCGCGGGTAAGCACCCCGGCCAGCGACGGGTCGTCGGGCAGGTTGCCGCCGCCCCACACCTCCAGCACGGCACCGTTGACCCGGTCGTCCCGCAACCAGGCCTCCAGTTGCCAGGCCTGGATGCCCGGCCAGAGAGCGAGGCGCACGACCCCCCCCGCCGCCAGCGGCGAATAGTCGGCGAGCTCGAAGCGCGGGGCGCCCCGCTGGTGATCCGCCAGGCCGCGCCCCGGGTAGAGCACGACCTCGTCGTCGACGCGCTCGCCGAGCAGCGGCTGGTTGGGGCTGGTGAAGGCGTCGGCCTCCCGGGTCTGCCACTTGCGGGTGCGACAGCCGCGCAGCAGGCGCCCGGCGAAGCAGATCGCCACCTCCTGCAGGCGCGGGATGACCGCGAAGCGCAGGGCGTCCTCGACGTTGGCCGCGGCATCACTGCCCTCGGCCTCCAGAGGACGCATGGCCCCGGTGAGGATCACCGGGCGATCCAGCCCCAGCAGCTGGAAGGCCAGGCTCGAGGCCGTCCAGGCCAGGGTATCGGTGCCGTGGAGGATGACGATACCGGCATGCCGGCGGTAATGCCGCGCCACCAGGGCGGCGAGCCGCTGCCAGTCATCGGGCGTGGCACTGCTGGAGTCGATGGGGCGGTCGGTCTCGAGCACCTCGAAGGCCGGCAGGCTCGCCTGGCGGCCCGGCGGCAGGTCGGCCAGGGCACGCCGCAGGCGATCGGCGATGTGGCGGCCCGGGGCCAGGCCGCGGGCGGTCTCGACCATGCCCAGGGTGCCGCCGGTGTCGATCACCAGCACGGGACGCTCTGCGCAAACCGGGGCGGGCATCTGGGCTCCTGTCGGCGGCGGATGGGAAAAGGGATGGCACCATGATACCGGTCCGCCGCTGGGGGGCAAGGTGGCGGCCTCGACCACCGTCCACCCAGGACGGCGTGCTGCCTGGTCACGGGCCCGAGCGATGGCCAAGCGCTGTTGTTCGCCGCGCTAGAACGCCAGCTAGCGGGTGACCAGCCTCCCCGCGTCGTCGACCTCCAGGCGGCGGTTGCGGCCGGCGAGCAGGGCGAAGCCCATGCTGACGGCGATGATGCCCAGCAGCACCCGGGTCAGGGTCGTCAGGCCGACCTCGAACTGCAGCATCACGCCGATCGCCAGCGGCCCCATGGCGGCCAGGGTGTAGCCGCCCCCCTGGACCAGCCCCGAGAGCTTGCCGGCCAGGCGTGAGCTGGCCGTTCGCAGCACGATCAGGGTGAGGGCGAGGCTGAAGCCGCCGCCCTGGCCGAGCCCCAGCAGCACCACGCCGGGCCAGCGCCAGATCGCCGGCGCCTGGAGCAGCAGCCAGAAGCCGGCGGCGACCATGCCCAGCACGATCAGCAGGGCAGGCCGCTGGTCCTGACCCAGGCGTGCCAGCCAGGGCGCCGAGAGGGCCGAGACCAGCTGCACCATCACCGAGGCACCCATCATCCAGCCGGCCTCGGCCTCGCTGTAGCCGCGGGCCACCAGCAGGGTGGGCAGCCAGCCGAAGACGATGTAGGCCAGCGACGACTGGCTGCCCATGAACAGCATCACCTGCCAGGCCAGCGGCTGGCTGAGCAGCTCCCGGGTGGAGCCGCCACCCCCGGGCAGGGCCGTGGCGGCGTCATGGCGCGGCATCAGCACCTGCCAGGCCACTAGGGCCACCAGCGCCAGCAGGGACCAGCTGGCGAGCCCGGCCGGCCAGCCCCCCAGGGCGTCGGCCAGGGGAATGCTCAGGCCTGCGCCCAGGGCGCCGCCGAGGCAGAGGGCCATGGTGTAGACGCCGGTCATCAGGTCGGCCCCGGCAGGCAGCTCGCGCTTGACCAGGGCCGGCAGCAGGGTGCCGGCCACGCCGATGGCGGCGCCGACCATCAGGGTGCCGGCGAACAGCGCGACGACGGCCGGCACGCCACGCAGCAGCAGGCCGCCGGCCAGCAGTAGCAGGGCGGCGGCCAGGGTGTTCTCGGGGCCGAAGTGCTTGGAAAGCCAAGGGGCCAGCGGGGCGAAGATCCCCAGGCAGAGCACCGGCAGGGTGGTCAGGGCACCGATGGCCAGCGCCGAGAGCCCGGTATCCTGCTGGATGCGCGTGAGCACCGGGGCCAGGATGGAGAGGGCGGGGCGCAGGTTGAGCCCCACCAGCACCATCAGGCCGATGAAGAGTGCCAGTTGGCGAGAGGCGGGCCGAGCTGCCTCAGTGCCGTTCGTCATCATCACGCCACTCGCGTCGGGTCGCCGGCCGGGCGGGGCGACGCTCGTCCCGGGGCTCGGCGATCAGGGGGTGGTCCTCGAGCTCGTTGACCGCGCGGAAGGTGACCTCGCCGGGCGGCTGCGGAGTGTCGCGGTCGACGCGCCCGCGGATGCCGGAGACATCCTCGGCGCTGACCAGGCCCGACCCGCCGACGTTGACCCCCGGCTGGGCGACCAGCCTGCCCTCGAAGCTCCAGCAGCGCTGGGGCACCTGGGAGAGGCGCCACAGGCGGTCTTGCCAGTGGGCCTGGCCGTCGTCGGTCAGCGTCAGGTCGTCCAGCGGCACCAGGGCGGCGAACAGGCGGGCGTTGAGCACCAGGCCGCCGCCGGCCAGGCGCACGGCGCCCCGGAACTGCCCCTGCGCCAGGGCCGCGAGCACGGCCTTGCGCTTGTCCCGGCTCTGGAGGGTGCCCTGGCCGCACAGGTGCAGCAGGCCATCATCGACCTGCTTGATGACCCAGACCTCCACGGGGGACGCACCGAACAGCCTCTTCAGCATGCCGGGTTCATCGCATGTGGCGGCGCAGGTCGCCTCGCACCGCGTCGAGCAGGGTGATGAAGCGGGTGTCGCGGTCGCCGTCGATGCGATCGACCCGCACCACGCTGCTCATGCCGCGGTCGATGTTCAGCTGGTCGAAGATTTCCAGGGTGACGTTCTCGGCCGGCTGGCTGCCGGGCTCGATGCGGCCTTCCTCGAGGGTGAAGGTGGTCAGCAGGGTGGCGCGCACGCGCGTCGAGCCGCCCTCCGCCAGCACCCGGCGCACGAACAGCCAGCCCTCGCAGGCCAGCGCCGTGTCGCCGTGTTCACGCAGGAAGAGGGTGCGATAGCTGGCGCCTTCACTGGCGGCCTTGGCGGCCATGCTGCGGTAGGCCTCGGTCATGCGTGTCGCCGAGACTTTCGACTCCTCGAGCCGCTGGCGGGCGCCGTGGTGTTCACGGTCCAGCCGGGCCTGCTGCTGGAAGGTCAGCCAGCGCAGGTAACAGGTGACGAGATTCTTTTCATCCATGGAAGCGTCTTGTCTTGGACGGTGGAAGGGACAAGGGGCAACAGCGGGCTACATTCGCACATTCCGATGCAGCCCGCCAGCCACGGGACTCAGGCCTGGCGCGAGCCGGAGCGGCCGCCGCGCCGACGGCGCGGGGCACGGGCCTCGTCGCTACCGCGGCGCTGGCCCACGGCCTGACCCTGGCGCCGCTGGTCCTGGCCGCCGTTGCGGCCGCCGCCTGAGCGCTTGCCGCGGCCGTTCTCGATGGGCTCGGGCTTGGCATTGGGGTCTGGTTCGAAGCCCGGCTCAATGCGCTTCTCCAGGTCGCGCTTGATCAGCCGCTCGATGCCCTTGAGCAGGCCGTGCTCGTCGATGCAGACCAGGGAGACCGCCTTGCCCTCGCTACCGGCCCGGCCGGTACGGCCGATGCGGTGGACATAGTCTTCGGCCACGTTGGGCAGTTCGAAGTTGACCACATGGGGCAGCTCCTCGATGTCCAGGCCGCGGGCCGCGATGTCGGTCGCCACCAGGACCTGCAGGTCACCGGTCTTGAAGGCGGCCAGCGCCTTGGTGCGGGCCGACTGGCTCTTGTTGCCGTGGATCGCCATGGCCGGGATGTTCTGCTTGGACAGCTGTTCGGCCAGGCGGTTGGCGCCGTGCTTGGTGCGGGTGAAGACCAGCACCTGTTGCCAGTCATGCTCGGTGATCAGGTGGGCCAGCAGATCGCGCTTCTTCTCGCGGTCGACGCGGTAGATCGCCTGGTCGACGAGCTCGGCGGTGGTGTTGCGGCGGGCGACCTCGATCATTGCCGGATCGTCGAGCAGCTTGCCGGCCAGCGCCTGGATCTCGTTGGAGAAGGTCGCCGAGAACAGCAGGTTCTGGCGCTTCTCGGGCAGCACGCGCAGGATCTTCTTGATGTCGTGGATGAAGCCCATGTCGAGCATGCGATCGGCTTCGTCGAGCACCAGGATCTCGACCTTCGACAGGTCCACGTGCTTCTGCTGGTGCAGGTCCAGCAGGCGACCGGGGGTGGCGACCAGCACGTCGAGGCCGGCGCGGATGGCGTCCACCTGGGGCTGCTGGCCGACGCCGCCGAAGATCACGTGGCTCTTCAGGGTCAGGTGGCGGCCGTAGTCGGCCACGCTCTCGCCGACCTGGGCGGCGAGCTCGCGGGTCGGGGTCAGCACCAGGGCACGGACCTGGCGCTTGGTCGGGCGCGGGCCGTCGGCCAGGCGCTGCAGCATCGGCAGGGTGAAGCCGGCGGTCTTGCCGGTGCCGGTCTGGGCGCTGGCCAGCAGGTCACCGCCCTCGAGGACGGCGGGAATCGCCTTGAGCTGGATCGGGGTCGGGGTGGTATAGCCCTGTGCCTCGACGGCACGCAGCAGTTCGGCACGCAGGCCGAGGTCGGAAAAGGTCATGCGGTCTCCGCAGAGACGCCTTGGTCGCGCCGCGTCGGTATACGACGTGGTCAGTCCCGGGCCAAGGCGTGTAAAAGGAATCTGGCGCGGCAGGAGGGACCAGCGATCGCCGCGTCACGATATTATGCCATAGTGCGTGACTCAGCGCAGCCGTTTGATTTCCGCGGCGATCTCGTCGGTCACCCGGTCCCAGCCGCGGCCCAGGGCACGCACCAGGGCGGGGTAGCCGTCCTGGGCCAGCTCGATCTCCACCGCGAAGGGGGCCATCGCCAGCAGTTCGCCCGCGCCGTCACGCAGTTGCCACTGGCCCCCGGCCACGGCCCGGCCGTCGAAGCGGCCATGGAAGCGGTCCACCTCCAGGCGCAGGACGGCGGTGGCGTTTCTTCGGCTGTCGGTATCGTCGCGCATGACCTGGGTATCCGGCAGGCGAGTGGCCAGCCGAGCACGCAGACCGCGCTCGAGCTGCAGGCCGAGGGGCTCCGCCCACTGGTGGTGATTGGCCTCGTTGAGGGTGATGTCATCGAGCTGCAGCACCAGGCCGTCGACCTCCAGGAAGCGGGCCAGCCGGGGCTGGCCGACGACCAGCCGATGCGTGGCCTCTGCCCCGGCGATGCGTGCCGGGTCACCGCCGGC
The DNA here is from genome assembly GCF_029889825.1 of Halomonas sp. 11-S5. Taxonomy (NCBI): domain Bacteria; kingdom Pseudomonadati; phylum Pseudomonadota; class Gammaproteobacteria; order Oceanospirillales; family Halomonadaceae; genus Halomonas; species Halomonas sp. 11-S5. Next base: position 13,760 of record NZ_JARANW010000014.1, on the reverse strand, counting down.
ATTCGCGGGCAGGGTGTACTGGCTCGGCGCCGGCCCGCTGGCGGCGCAGCCGGCCAGCCACAGCGACAGGCCGGCGGCGATCAAGGCCTTGATGGGCGTCATGGAGCGCTTCCTCGGGGTTGGCGTTGCGGTGCCCTGGGCAGCGGGTCTTCGCCATCCAGGCGGTCGAAGAACAGGGCGCTGGGATTGTCGCGCAGCGTTCTCGCCGTGGGCTGCAGGTCGCGCAGCAGTCGCTCGAGCTGCTGCAGCGTCGAGGTGAAATCGCCGTAGGCGGCGGAATCTGGCGAGACCCCCTCGAGGGTGGTGCGTAGCTCCTCCAGGGTGCGGTTGAGGTTGCCGGGGAGCGCCCGGGTACCGGGATCGTCGACCAGGGTGCGCATGCTGGCGGTGAGCTCGCGGACCTCGACGAGCATGGCCTCGGAGGTCGCCAGGTTGCGGTCGAGCCCCTCCAGCAGCGGTTCGAGCTGCAGGCCATTGAGCTTGTCGAGCAGTGCGGTCACCTGTGCCTCGATCTGGGCGAAGCCGCTCGAAGTGGTGGGGAAGACGCTGCGCTCGGCGAAGGTCTCCGCGACGTAATCGTCGGCCTGGTCGCGCTGGAAGTTGAGGTCGACGAACAGCGCGCCGGTGATGAGGCTGCCGCTCTTCAGCGAGGCCTTGAGCCCCAGCCCGAAGAGGCGCTCGAAGCGCGTGCGCCACTCCTCGAGGTCGAGCTCCTGGGAGTCGATGCCCAGGCGCTGGGGCTCGATGCGGATCAGCACCGGGATGGCGAAGTTCGAGCGGGAATCCGGCTGGGGAGCGGTGAAGTTCCAGGGCACCGCCGCCACCGTGCCGATGCGCACACCGCGGAACTCCACCGGGGCGCCCCGAGACAGGCCGCGCACCGTGTCCTCTACCAGCAGCACATATTCCAGGTAGCGATTGAAGGTCCCCTGACGGGCGCTTTCCTCGTCGGGGTAGAGGCTGAAGGTGGCGTCGGGCTCCACGGCCATGCCGCGGGGCAGGTCCTCCGGCACACCGAAGGTGACGCCGCCGCCGAGCAGGGTCTCCAGGGAATCGATATTGACCCGGAAGCCCTCGGAGTCCAGGCGCAGGTCGAAGCCGCTGGCCGACCAGAAGCGGGTGCTGTCGGAGACCAGGTCGTGGTAGGGGCTCTCGATGAAGATGCGGTGGTGCATGCGCCGGGTCGCGGCATCGAAGCTGGCTTCCTCGACCCGGCCGACGATAAGGCCCTGGTAGGTGACCGGGTCGCCGACGTTCAGCGAGTTGCCCAGCTGGCTGACCAGGTTGATGCGCAGCCCCTCGGCCCCGGCCGGGGAGACCGGCGGCTGGTCGCTGACCTCGAACTCCCGGTTGTCGATCTCGCTCTGGCCCGGTTCGAGCTGGATGTAGGCGCCGGAGAGCACCGTGCCCAGGCCGCTGATGCCCTCGCGGCCGATGCGGGGCTTGACCACCCAGAAGCGGCTGTCCTCGACCAGCATGGCATCGGTGTCGGGGCTCATGCGGGCGGTGATTACCGCCCGGGAGAGGTCATCCGAGAGGTGGACCCGCTCGACCCGTCCAACCTCGACGTTGCGGGTCTTGATCAGGGTGCTGCCCGCCTCGATGCCCTCGGCGCTGTCCATCATCAGGGTGATCTGCGGGCCGCGACTGCGGTAGTTGTCGTAGACCAGCCAGGCGCCGATCAGGATCGCCACGAGGGGCACGATCCAGATCGGCGAGAGCCGGGCCTGGGGCGTGGCATGGGCGCGGTGGCTGTCCCGGTCGGGCGTCTCGGGGGGCTCGGTCATCGCGGGCTTCCTTGTGCGGGGCGGGACTCACGCGGCAGGGACGGGTCCCAGAGCAGTCTCGGGTCGAAGGTCATGGCGGCGAGCATGGTGCTGACCACCACGGCAGCGAAGGCCAGGGCGGCGGGGCCCGGGGTGATCGACATCAGGGCACCGGCGCGGATCAGCGCCACCAGGATCGCCACCACGAAGACATCGACCATCGACCAGCGGCCGATGAACTCGGTGAGGCGGTAGAGGCGGGTGCGGGTCGCGGCGTTGAGCTCATCGCTGCGCTTGACCACCAGACACAGCCAGGCCAGTGCCACCAGCTTGCCTACCGGCACGATCACGCTGGCCACGAAGATCACCACTGCCACCGGCCAGGAGCCCATCTGGATCAGCTCCACGACCCCGCCGATGATGGTGGAGGGGCTGGCATGGCCCAGGCTGGTGGTGGTCATGATCGGGTAGAGGTTGGCCGGCAGGTACATCACCGTGGCGGCGGCCAGCAGCGCCCAGGTGCGCTGCAGGCTGTGGGGCAGGCGCGCGTGCAGGTTCTCGCCACAGCGTCGGCAGCGACCGTGGCCGTGGTCATCCAGCCGGTTGACCAGCCCACAGGTGGCGCAGCCGGCCAGGCCCTGGACGGCGGCGGGCTCGCCGGTCCGGGTGCCCTCCGGGGCGAGGGGTTCGCCGGCCAGCGAGAACCACATCCAGTCGGCGTCCAGCGACTGGGTGGTGGCCAGCAGCAGCAGGGCGAAGACACAGAAGGCCCAGAAGGCGATGCCCAGCTCGATCTCGGCCATGCCGGCGATCTTGATCAGGCTCACCAGGGCGCCGACGATGAAGACGTCGGCCATCATCCAGGGGTGCAGGTGGGAAAGCGAGCGGGCGATGCTGCGGCTGGCCGGCAGCGGTGCCTGGCGCAGCAGGCCGAGCTGCAGCCAGACCACCCCGGCGAGGTAGACGGCGGGCAGCACGGCGATGGTCAGCAGCACCGCGATGGCCACCAGCGGCTGGTCGAGACCGATCAGGGTGGTGGCGGTCTGGGAGAGCTCGATGCGGTTGCCGATGCCGCCGATGCTGAAGCTGACGAAGGGAAAGGAGGCCGCCAGCGCCAGCGCCACCAGGGCGGCCAGCGCCAGCGCCATGCTGCGCTGGGCCGGGCGGTAATGGCGGCTGGCCAGGGTATGGCCGCAGCGCGGGCAGTCGGCCTTCTCGCCGGCGTGCAGTGGCGGCAGCGCCACCAGCCAGTCGCACTCGTGACAGGCCCGCAGCCGTCGCCGTGAGGTGCGCGTCTCCGGTGGCGAGCGATCCACCAGGGGGGCTCCCCGGGGCAGGGTGGGGGTGCGAAAGGCGAGCCTGGGCACCGCGATGGGGTCTCCTCGTGCCGTCAGATGTCGGAAATCCAGTGTGGCACGTTGACGCAAGCGACACCATATACAAACATGCGGGCCTGAATGTTCCCGAGGAGACGACATGTTAGTTCCCGCCGTGGCGGTTTTGGCAGGCCTGGTCCTGCTGGTATGGAGCGCCGAGCGCTTCGTCGATGGGGCGGCGGCGACCTCCGCCCGGCTGGGCCTGTCCCCGCTGCTGATCGGCATGCTGGTGATCGGCTTCGGCACCTCCGCCCCTGAGCTGGTGGTCTCCGCCCTGGCGGCCAGTCAGGGCAACCCCGGCCTGGCGCTGGGCAACGCCTACGGCTCCAACATCGCCAACATGGGCCTGATCCTGGGCCTGGTGGCGCTGATCTCGCCGCTGGCGGTGCACTCCGGGGTGGTGCGTCGCGAACTGCCGGTACTGGGTGGTGTTACGCTGCTTTCCGCCCTGCTGCTGTGGGGCGGGGTGATCGGCCGCCTCGAGGCCATCCTGCTGCTGGGGCTGCTGGCGGCCTTCATCGGTGTCTCCATTTATCTCGGGCTGCGCGACGGCAGCGATGCCCTGTCCAGCGACACCGAGGAGAGCCTGGCGGTGCACCCCATGTCGCTGAAGGCCGGGCTCGTCTGGACGGGCATCGGCCTGGTGCTGCTGGTGGTCAGCTCGCGCATCCTGGTATGGGGCGCGGTGGCCATCGCCCAGGGGTTCGGCGTCAGCGATCTGGTGATCGGCCTGACCGTGGTGGCGGTGGGTACCTCGCTGCCGGAGCTGGCCTCCTCGATCAGTGCCCTGCGCCGCCGCGAGCACGACCTGGTGCTGGGCAACGTGGTGGGCTCCAACCTCTTCAATACCCTGGGCGTGGTGGGCCTGGCCGGGGTGATCGCGCCCATCGAGGCCGGTCGCGAGGTGCTGCTGCGCGACTGGAGCCTGATGATGGCCATGACGGTGATGATGGCGGTCTTCGCCATGGGCTGGCGTGGTCGCCAGGGCCGCATCAACCGGGCTGAGGGCGCCGCCCTGCTGGCGATGTTCCTCGGCTATACCGCCTACATGGTCAGCATGGTCATCCGGGGCGGCGCAGCGGGCTGAGCCCGCTGCGACACTGCGACACGGCACCGCTGGTGGTCAGGTCCGCCCGCCGGGCGCAGGATAGTGGGCTTGCCGAGTGATAAGGTCATGACGTCTGGTGTCATGACACGCCTTGAGGGCGTTGCCATCAGACTGGTCTAGGCTGGGCATGGGTAAGGAGGAATGCGGCAAGGCGCCATGAGCATGGCGGCCTCACGTACAAGGGCACCAACGAGTGCCGTGCGCATCCCTTGATGACTCTGTCTTTGTGGAGCCCCGTCTCCGCCGCAATCAGGAGTGCGTGATGGAACTGGATCCCCTGCTGCTGTCGCGACTGCAATTCGCCTTCGTGGTCGCCTTCCACGCCATCTTCCCGGTGTTCACCATCGGTCTGGCGTCCTATATCGCCCTGCTCAACGGCCTCTTCTTCAAGACCGACAACCCGGCATGGGACCGTCTGGCGCTGTTCTGGACCAAGGTCTTTGCCGTGGTGTTTGGCATGGGGGTGGTGTCGGGCATTGTCATGTCCTTCCAGTTCGGCACCAACTGGAGCAACTTCTCCCTGGCGGCATCCAACTTCCTCGGCCCGGTGCTCAGCTACGAGGTGGTCACGGCCTTCTTCCTCGAGGCCGCCTTCCTCGGGGTGCTGCTCTTCGGGCGAGGCAAGGTGCCCCAGGGCGTGCATCTCTTCGCCGCCATCATGGTCGCCACCGGGACCTTCATTTCCTCGTTCTGGATCCTCTCGGCCAACAGCTGGATGCAGACCCCGGCCGGCATCGAGCTGATCGACGGCCGCTTCCATGTGACCTCCTGGAGCGAGGCGATCTTCAATCCCTCCTTCCCCTATCGCTTCTGGCACATGGTGCTGGCCTCCTTCCTGACTGGCGGCTTCGTGGTGGCCGGGGTCAGCGCCTGGTACCTGCTCATCCGGCGCGACGTGGAGGCCAATCGCAAGGCCCTCTCCATGTGCCTGTGGCTGCTGCTGGTGCTGACGCCGGCCCAGGCGGTGCTGGGCGACTTTCATGGCCTCAACACCCTGGAGCACCAGCCGACCAAGGTCGCCGCCATGGAGGGTAACTGGGAGCGCAGTTCCCATGTGCCGCTGCTGCTCTTCGCCTGGCCCGACCAGGACGCCCAGCAGAACCGCTTCGAGGTCGGCATCCCGAGCCTCGCCAGCCTGATCCTGACCCACCATGCCGACGGCGAGGTGCCCGGGGTCAGCCAGGTGCCGCCCGAGGAGCAGCCGCGGGTATGGCTGGTGTTCTGGTCCTTCCGGGTGATGGTGGGCATTGGCCTGGTCATGATCGCCGTCTCCCTGGCAGGGCTCTGGCTGCGTCGCGGTGGACGGGTCTTCGAGCATCGCGGCTTCCTGCAGCTGCTGCGGGTGATGACGGTGACGCCCTTCATCGCGGTACTCGCGGGCTGGTTCGTCACCGAGACCGGCCGGGCGCCCTGGCTGGTCTACGGCATGATGACCCATGCCGAGGGGCTGACGCCGTCGCTCACCGGCGGCATGGCGCTGTTCACCCTGGTCGGCTATATCGCCGTCTACGCGGTGGTGTTCTGGGCCGGCCTCTACTACCTGACCCGGGTGGTGCGCCAGGGCATGCTGCCCGAAGCGCCTCATGACCATGAGGTGGAACGGCCCAAGCGTCCCCTGTCGGCCGCCCATGCGACCTTCGATGACGCCTCTCGCCAACCGGGAAGGAGCTGAATCATGGAAGCATTCGACCTGACACTGATCTGGGCCCTGATCATCGGTTTCGGGGTGATCATGTACGTGCTGATGGACGGCTTCGACCTGGGCGTGGGGATCCTCTTTCCCTTCGCCCCGGACGAGGCGTCGCGTGACCTGATGATGAACTCGGTGGCGCCGGTCTGGGACGGCAACGAGACCTGGCTGGTGCTCGGCGGGGCCGGTCTGCTGGGGGCCTTCCCGCTGGTCTATTCGGTGTTCCTGCCGGCGCTCTACATCGGGGTCTTCCTGATGCTGGCCGGCCTGATCTTCCGCGGCATCGCCTTCGAGTTCCGCTTCAAGTCGCACCGCAACCGTCACTGGTGGAACCGTGCCTTCTGCTGGGGATCCGCCGTGGCGTCCTTCGCCCAGGGCGTGGTGGTGGGCGCCTATATCCAGGGCTTCGCCGTGGAGGACTTCGTCTATGTGGGGGGGCCGCTGGATTGGCTGACGCCCTTCAGCGTGCTCACCGGCCTGGGGCTGATGGCAGGCTATGCCCTGCTCGGCGCCACCTGGCTGATCATGAAGACCGAGGGGGCGGTCCAGGCCTGGGCCTACCGGCTCACGCCGCGCCTGCTGCTGGCGGTGCTGGGGGTGTTCGCGATCATCAGCGTCTGGACCCCGTTCGTCGATGTCGGGGTTCGCGAGCGATGGTTCGGCCACTTGAATCTGATCTGGGTCTTCCCGGTGCTGGCGCTGGCCTGTGCGGCGCTGCTGTGGCGTGCCATCAGCCAGCGTCGCGAGGGACAGCCCTTCATCGCCACCCTGGGCCTGTTCCTCTTCACCTATCTGGGGCTGGTGATGAGCAAGTGGCCGGTGATCGTGCCGCCCGACTACACGATCTGGGATGCCGCCTCGGATCCGGGCTCGCAGCTCTTCCTGCTGATCGGGGTGCTCTTCGTGATCCCCATCGTGCTGGCCTATACCGCCTGGAGCTACTGGGTGTTCCGCGGCAAGGTGCGACCCGGTGAGGGGTATCACTGAGCCGATGGACGCGCCCGACGCGGCGACAGGCGAGCTGACCGCGCGCCGCTACCTGAGAGACCTGGCCGCCGGCGAACGCCGGCGGCTACGTCTCGCCGTGCTGGCAGGCACCTCGGCCGGCCTTGTGACCATCGCCCAGCTGGTGCTGCTGGCCCGGTTCATCGGTCGCCTGCTCGTCGACGGGGCGTCGCTGGCTGAGCTCGCGCCGCTGCTGGCGGGAATGCTGGCCATGCTGGCGCTGCGTGCCCTGGCGCTCTATCTGCAAGAGACGCTGGCGCAAGCGGCGAGCCTGCGGATTCGCCGGCGCGTCCGGCGCACGCTGCTCGATCACCTGGCGCGACTGGGGCCTGTAAAGCTGACGTCGCGGCACAGCGCGTCGCTTGCCAGCCAGCTGGTGGAGCAGGTGGAGGCCCTGGACGGCTACTTCGCCCGGTTCCAGCCGCAGCTGCGCCTGGCGGTGCTGGTGCCGCTGCCGGTCGTGCTGGCGGTGCTGTGGCTGGACTGGTTGGCGGCCATCTTTCTGCTGATCTCGGCGCCGTTGATCCCGCTGTTCATGGCCCTGGTGGGGATGGGAGCACAACGGCTCAACCAGGAGCAGTTCGCCGCCGTGGCGCGACTCTCGGGCCACTTCATCGACCGCGTGCGGGGGATCACCACGCTGCAGCTGTTCGGTCACACGGCCCAGGCCACCCGCGAGGTGCATGCCGCCGCCGATGACTACCGGCAGCGCAGCATGCGCACCCTGCGCCTGGCGTTTCTCTCCTCGGCGGTGCTGGAGTTCTTTGCCTCGGTGGCGATCGCCGTGGTGGCGATCTACGTGGGCTTCGGCCTGCTGGGCTACATCGAATATGGCCCCGCGGACGAGTTGACCCTGTTCAGCGGCCTGCTGGTGCTGCTGCTGGCACCGGAATTCTTCCAGCCGCTGCGCAGCCTCTCCCAGCACTACCATGACCGGGCGGCGGCGCTGGGGGCCGCCGAGGGGCTGGTGGCCCTGCTCAACGAGGCCCCCGATGCCGGGCGCCTGTCGGGCGGGGCCGTCCCGGCGCCCTCGCGGGATGTGCTGGTCGAGCTCGAAGCCGCCAGCGTCGAGCATGTGGGGCGGGGGCGTGTGCTGGGGCCCGTCGACCTGACACTGGCCGCGGGAGACGTGGTGGCCGTCACCGGTCCGTCGGGCGTCGGCAAGTCCACCCTGCTGCAGCTGCTGGCCGGTTTCATCGCGCCCGCCAGCGGCAGCATTCGCGTGGCCGAGGGCCTGAGTCTGGCCTGGATGGACCAGCGCCCGCTGCTGATCCAGGGCAGCCTGGCGGACAACCTGCGGCTGGCGGCGCCCGACGCCAACGAGGCCGAGATGTGCCGGGCACTGGCCCGGGCCGGCCTCGGCGAGCTGCTGGCGGCACTGCCCCACGGGCTCGAGACACGCCTCGGAGAGCGCGGGGTCGGCCTCTCCGGGGGTCAGGCACAGCGGCTGGCCCTGGCCAGGGTCTTCCTCTCCCGGGCCCCACTGGTGCTGCTCGACGAGCCCACGGCCAGCCTGGACGCCGAGACAGAAGGCTACCTCATCGAGGCGCTACAGGCGTTGGCCGATGAGGGGCGGGCACTGGTCATCGCGACCCATCATCCCGCCCTGATGGCGCTGGCGAAGCGCCGCCTGTCGCTCGAGGCCCAGGCAACGGTACAGGAGGCGAGCCACGATGCCCTCGCCTGACGCCTCGCTCTGGCGCACCCTGCGCCCCTGGCTTGCCCTGCTCGGACAGCGTCGCGGCCGGCTGTTCCTGGGCGCCCTGCTGATGGCGCTGACCCTGGTCTCGGCCATCGGATTGCTGGCCCTCTCGGGGTGGTTCATCACGTCGACGGCGCTGACCGGCCTGCTGCTGGCGGCGGGCATCGCCGCGACCCTGGAGGTGTATGTCCCCGGGGGCGGGATTCGCTTCTTCGCCGTGACCCGCACGGTGTCGCGCTACGTGGAGCGCCTGTACAACCACGATACCGTGCTGCGACTGCTCGCCGACCTGCGCTCACGGCTGTTCGCCGTGCTCTCCGGCCTCGACGCCCACGCCCTGTCGCGTCGACGCGCCAGCGACTGGCTCAACCGCCTGACGGTGGATATCGACACCCTGGACAGCCTCTACCTGCGCCTGTTGGCGCCGGCGCTGGTGGCGCTGCTGGCGATCCTCGGCCTGGCCGCGTTCCTGGCCCTCTGGTCGCCGCGGGTCGGCGTGGCGATTGGCGCGTTGCTGCTGCTGGGCTGGCTCTGGCTGACGGCGGGCCAGGCCCGTCTGGGCATGGCCGCCAGCCATCGCCAGGTTGGCGATCTCGAACGGCTCAGGGGACGACTCATCGAGCAGGTCCAGGGCCTGGCGGAGCTGGAAGCGTATGGCAGCCTGGCGGATCACCGCGCTCGGCTGGCCGCCATCGAGACGCGGCTCTACCGGGATCAGCGTCGCCTGGGACGGCGGGTGGCGCTCGGCAATGCACTGGCGTCGCTGATCGTGGGCCTGGCAGTGCTCCTGGCCCTGTGGCTCGCGGCCGAGGCCTGGAGCGCCGGGCTGCTGTCCGGGCCGCTGACCGTGATGATGCCGCTGGCGGTGCTGGCCATCAGCGAAGCGCTGGCCCCGCTGCCGGCCGCCTTCACCTGGCTGGGGGCCACGCGGGGCGCCGCCGAGCGCCTCAATGCGCTGGAAGTGCAGCAGCCGTGCCTGGCCACGGCGGACTCGCCTGCACGGCTGCCGGTGGGGGCCCTGTCGGTGACCCTTACGGATATCACCTTGACCCATGCGGACGCCCTGGTGCCGGCCCTGGCCGAGGTCGGCCTTGGCCTGAGACCCGGCGAGCGGCTGGCCTTGTGCGGGGCATCCGGGGCGGGCAAGTCCAGCGTGGCCGGGCTGCTGACGCGACAGCTCAGGCCCGAAGCGGGCGAGGTGCGGCTGGGTGGCGTGGCGCTTGAGGCCTGGCCCGAATCGGCGTTGACCTCCCGAGTGGCCCTGCTGACCCAGCAGACGGACCTGTTCGACGATACCCTGGCCGCCAACCTGCGCCTGGGCGACCTCGAGGCGGGCGAGTCACGGCTGTGGCGGGTGCTGGCGATGGTGGAACTCGCCGATTGGGCCGGGGCGTTGCCCCGGGGGCTCGATACCCGGGTGGGAGAGGGCGGCCGGCGGCTCTCCGGCGGCCAGGCCCGGCGCCTCGCTCTCGCTCGGCTGCTGCTGCGCGAACCGGACCTGGTGGTGCTGGACGAACCCTTCGCCGGGCTCGATGTCGAGACCGCGGCACGGCTCGCGGCCCGCCTCGATGCGTGGTTGGCGGGGCGCACCGTCATCTACCTGGTGCACCAGCTCGGCGACGCCATCGACCCGCCCGGCATCGACCGCTGCCTGACCCTGCGGGGTGGACGACTTTGCACGCATGGTCAGGATGTTTCAGGATGAGACCGACGACTCTCCTGGACGAGGTGTGCCATGCGTGATTTCCTCAGGCGCCTGCCCAAGGCCGAACTCCATCTGCACATCGAGGGCTCGCTGGAGCCCGAGCTGATGTTTTCCCTGGCCGAGCGCAACGGCGTCAGCCTGCCCTACGCCTGCGTGGAGGAGGTCCGGGCGGCCTATGACTTCTCCGACCTGCAGTCTTTCCTCGACCTCTACTACCAGGGCATGAGCGTGCTGTGCACCGCCGAGGACTTCCATGACCTGGCCATGGACTACTTCCGCCGCGCCAGTGCCGAGGGGGTGGTGCACGTCGAGATGCACTTCGATCCCCAGGCGCACCGGGTCCGCGGCGTCGAGCTGCCGGTGGTGATGGAGGGGCTCTCACAGGCGCGACGCCACGCACAGCGCGAGCTGGGCATGTCCTCGGCACTGATCATGGCGTTCCTGCGCGACCGGCCGGCCGAAGAGGCGATGGCGCTGATGGAGAGCGCGGCCCCCTACTGGGAGATGCTCGATGCCGTGGGGCTGGACAGCGCCGAGCGTGGCAACCCCCCGGCCAAGTTCGTCGAGGTGTTCGAGCGGGCACGGCAGCTCGGCATCTCCCGGGTCGCCCACGCCGGTGAGGAGGGGCCGCCCGACTACATCCTCGAGGCTCTGGACCTGCTGGATGTCTGTCGCATCGACCATGGCGTGCGCTGCCTGGAGGACCCGGAACTGGTGGCCCGACTGCGGGACGAGGGCGTGGTGCTCACCGTCTGTCCGCTCTCCAATGTGCGCCTGCGGGTCGTCGAGCGCATGACCGACCATCCCCTGCCGCAGCTGCTCGACGCCGGCCTGCGCCTGACCCTCAATTCCGACGATCCGGCCTATTTCGGCGGCGGCATGCTGGCCAACTTCGAGGCCTGTGCCGAGGCCTTCGGCTGGTCGAAGGAGATCTTCATCCAGCTGGCCGGCACCGCCATCGAAGCCGCCTTCATCGACGAGACGCGCCGCCTCGACCTGCATCGCCAGCTGGCGGCGTGCCTCTAGCGTCCCGCCAGCGAGTGGCCCCGGGCCGGGCCGAGCGGCACGCGATGCCCCATGGGCGCGCGGGCGCCCCAGCGTTGACGGGCTGTCGTGCAACGGCCTGTAATATCGTGTAAAAGGAAGGTTCTCATCCTGCCATCGGGCCGATCGGGGAGAGCCGTTCTTGAGCCTTAAGACCCGTTTCCTGCTGCTGGCCGCCTGCCTCGTGCTCGTGGCATCGGCGGCCGCCTGGACCGTCTTCCAGCGCATCACCGAGGGCATCATCGAGCAGTGGGGCGAGCGCGTCGCGGCCATCCAGGTGCAGTATGACAGCGGTCGCCTGCTGCAGCCCCTGGAGCGGGAGATTGCCCTGGCGCGCCAGATGGCCGACTCCATCGTGCTGCAGCGCTGGGCGCGAGACCCCGACGATCCGGCGCTCGAGGCCCAGGCCTTCGCGGAGATGGAAAGCTTCCGTCGCAACTTCCGCGACAACAGCTATTTCGTCGCGCTGAGAGGCAGCGGCGGCTATTACCACAACAATGCTGCCGGCGATTACACCAGCGAACGCCTACGCTACCGGCTGCGGCAGAGTCGACCGGCAGACGCCTGGTTCTATCGCCTGATCGAGGAGGGGCGGGACTTCCACCTCAACGTCAATCCTGACGTGGAGCTCGGCGTCACCAAGCTGTGGATCGATGTCCTGATGCGGGACGCCGATGGCGAGATCCTGGGGGTAGTGGGCACCGGCATGGAGCTCGAGGGCTTCCTGCAGGAGGTCGTGGATATCCAGCAGCCTGGCATCACCACCCTGTTCGTCGACTACAACGGCGCCATCCAGCTCTACCGCGACCGTCGCCTCATCGACTACGCCAGTTTCGTCAAGCCGGAGGGGCAGAAGCGTACCCTGGACCTGCTGGTGGACCTGCCCCGCGACGCCGAGGCGCTCTCCGGCATGATGCGCGAGCTGCGCGAGGCCCCGGACCAGTCGCCGAACGTGCGCACCGAGTTCGTCACCGTGGAGGGCAAGCGCCACCTGGCCGGCGTGGCCTTTCTCCCGGCCCTCGGCTGGTTCGAGGTGACGTTGCTCGACCTTGGTGCCCTGATGCCGCTGGACGGTTTCACGCCTGTGGCGGTGGTGTTCGTGCTCACCCTGCTGGTCACGCTGCTGGTCTTCCACCTGGCGCTGCGCCGACAGCTGCTGGTGCCCATCGCGGCCCTGGAAGCCGCCATGCAGCGGGTCAAGGAAGGCGACATGTCGCCCTCCGATCTGCCCCGGGGGCGGGGCGAGATGGGCCGGCTGATGCGCCATTTCCATTCCATGGCCGAGGCCATCCAGCGCCATACCCGGGATCTCGAGGAGCGGGTCCGCGAGCGCACCGAGGAACTCGAGGCGGTGGCCATCCGTGATGTGCTGACGGGCCTCATGAACCGTCGCGGCATGCAGCGGTGGCTGGAGGAGCAGATCCTGCGGGCGTCCCGGGAGGGGAGCCACTTCGGGCTGATCTGGCTGGATCTCGACTGCTTCAAGGAGCTCAACGATGGCCTCGGTCATGCGGCAGGGGATCAGGCCCTGGTCCGCGTCGCCGAGACGCTGCAAGACGGGCTGCGTCCCTACGACCGGGCCTCGCGCTGGGGAGGCGACGAGTTCCTGGTGCTGCTTTCGCCCTGCGACGAGCCGACCCTGACCCGCGTCGCCGAGCGCCTGCGCGGTGCGGTCGCCTCGATCGAGGTGGCCGGGGGAGCCGTCACCATCAGCGTGGGGGCCTGCCTGGCCGTACCCGGAGAAGACCTCGACAGCCTGTTGAAGCGGGCCGACGAGGCGCTCTATCAGGCCAAGGCCGAGGGGCGCAACCGGGCCCGGGTGGCCGTCTAGGCCCTTAGCGGACGAAAACGAGAGAACCCCGCCATCGCCGCTGAGGGCATCCTGCGACGTTGACTGATGCCATCGGTCGACCCATGATGGTTAAAGTTTGATCGATCAGGGAGGCGTAAAAATGGCCACGGCAACTCTCTCCAGCAAGTACCAGCTCGCCATCCCCAAGGAGGTGAGAGAAAAGCTCGGTCTCGGAGCCGGCCAGACCTTCACGGTGTTGGCCAAGGGGCGGGTGATTGAACTGGTGCCGACCCAGAACATCCTGGCGTTGCGTGGCACCATGAAGGAGGCGGATCCTGCCGATTACCGTGATCACTCGGATCGAGTCTGATGACGGCACTTGTCGATACCTGCGGCTGGATAGAGTGGTTGACGGATGGTGAGCTGGCGGATGACTTCTCCCCATGGCTGATCCATCCCTAAGGAGCCTGTCGGGTTTGACCGATCGTAGCGAGAGAGACGGATTTCGAGACAAGTTTATCGATCTGATGAGGCGAATAGCCCGCTATTTAACGAATCAGATCGAATGAAGT
>NZ_JARANW010000013.1:0-79260 GCF_029889825.1 Halomonas sp. 11-S5 | reverse complement strand
AGGGCGAGAGCTACCGGCTCAAGGAGAAGCGCAAGGCCGGTCTACTCAACCAGCGCCCGCAGATGGAGCCACAACCCACCGCTGACCAGGAGGAGGAAGCCGAGGCCGAGAACTGATCGGACTGGCCATCCATCGGTAATGACCGGACACCTTAGATCGGTATAAGGCGGACAGTTCTAATCGGGGTTGACACCATGAGCTCCCCGAGGATGCCCGTCACTGTCACGATGACGGCACCGAGCTCAAGGAGATCGGTAAAGAGATCAGCGAAGAGCTGCATGTGGTGCCGGCGCGGGTCGAGGTGATCCGCCATGTGCGCATCAAGTACGGCTGCCCAGCCTGCGAAGAGGGCGTGCAGATCGCCCCGGCGCCGGCCAAGCTGCTGCCGAAGAGTAACGCCAGCCCGACGCTGCTCGCCTATGTGGCCACCGCCAAGTATCAGGATGCCTTGCCGCTCTATCGGCAGAGTCAGATCTTCGCCCGCCACGGCGCCGAGATTCCGCGCAATACCCTGGCCCGCTGGATGGTTCAGGTCGGCGAGCGGCTGATGCCGCTGGTCGAGGCCCTGCGACAGCACCTGCTGCAGGGCCCGCTGATCCACATGGACGAGACCACCCTGTAGGTCAACGCCGAAGCCGATCGACCGGCGAGCTCAACGTCCTACATGTGGCTGCAACGCGCGGGACCACCGGGCCAACAGGTGGTGCTGTTCGACTATGACGCCAGCCGCGCCGGTCGGGTGCCCGTGCGCCTGCTGGGTGACTATGCCGGTCGCCTGGTCACCGATGGCTACGAGGGCTATGCCGAGGTGGTGCGGAAAAACGGCATCACCCATGCCGGCTGCTGGGCGCACGCCCGACGCAAGTTCGTCGAGGCGCAGAAGGTGCAGCCCAAGGGCAAGACCGGCAAGGCCGACTGGGCGCTCAACCAGATCCGCAAGCTCTACGCCGTTGAGCGACAGGCCAAGGGCCTGGAGCCCGAGGCGCGCCGGGTACTGCGGGAGCAGAAGAGCCGCCCGCTGATCACCCAGCTGCGCACCTGGCTCGACAAGTCGCTGACCCAGGTGTTGCCGAAGAGCGCACTGGGCAGGGCGCTGCACTACCTGGATGGCCAGTGGCAACGCCTGACCCGCTTCCTCGATGATGGGCTGATACCGCTGGACAACAACCCGGCCGAGAACGCGATTCGCCCCTTCGTTGTTGGTCGCAAGAACTGGCTGTTCAGCCACACACCGAGCGGTGCCCAGGCCAGCGCGGCGATCTACAGCCTGATCGAGACGGCCAAGGCCAACGGCCTCTCGCCCTATGAGTACCTGCAGTTCGTGTTCGAGACCCTGCCGACACTCGGCGAGAAGGATGACCTCGACACGCTGCTGCCTTGGCGCTGGAAAGAGACTCTACCGGTCTAACTCACGCCGCAACAGGTGGGATTTGTGGAGCGCTTACTTAACAAATAGTTGTAGTACGTTTCGGGCCTGGCGGCCCTACACCGGACGCCCATTTCGCTGCGCTACATGGGCGCCGCTAAACAAGGGCGTTAGGCTCACGGAGATTCGAGTTTGAATCATCAAATACCAAATTCGGTTATCGGAGCCGTAGCTTCTATGATCGCTGATCATTATTACAGTCACTCCAAGCTTGATACGCTATTTATGGAAAGTGGAGCGCCAGGAGACGTGCCTGAGGGTAACTGCGAAAAGAAGTGCAGTAACTGGCTAAAGCGTTGTAACGAAGATCCTAAAACTGATGCGCTAGAAGTTCTGGGCGCTGTGATTCAAGAGTACATGGATCAGGAGCCGCCCTCTTCACTTTTTGGTGGGCCATCATCAACCAAGGTGACCGAAGGCCAAGCAAGAATTAACGCCGCATTAGCGAAAAATCAAATAGTCTATCGAACCAATGGATACGTGACGAAAGCAGGCTCAACGCCAATTACTAAAACTCTGGAAGACTATCTGAGGTCAGGTGATTTCTCATCCATTGAAAAGGAATTTGAGAGAGCAATTGAGCATATCCAAAGTGATCCTCATGCATCAATAACTGCATCCTGTTCAATTATCGAAGCCACGCTAAAGTTCTACATCGAAAGCTTCGATGATCTAGCTATGCCAAATAAACTTAATGTAATGCCACTTTGGGGCGTCGTTCAGCCGCACCTTGCGCTGAATACCGACGTCACTCTGGCAGCTGATCAGCACAAAGTGCTTAAAGGTATTTCTTCAATCATTGATGGTGTTGGTGCCTTTAGGTCACACATAGGCTCTGCTCATGGTCGTGGGTCTAGCCCACCAAGCATTGTGGTTGCAGAGGCACGGCTTGTTGTGAATGCTGCACACACTTTGGTGGTCTTCATTATGGAGATGCTACATGCCAAAAAAGCCTAACAATCGCAGGCACGGCGACGGCTTTTTCGTTGCGGCTGCGCCTCCACTACAAAGCCGCGCGTGCTGCGGGCGTTAGAAGGCAAATGTCAACCACAGTTGACACATCGCCGCATGTGAACTACAGTTACCATATGATAGATGTCAGGACGACGGCTAGATTCACGAAATGGTTCAGATCCCTCAAGGACCGACGGGCAAAAGCTCGAATTCAGGCCCGGATTGATCGAGTCGAAATGGGCCATTTCGGCGATGTGGCACCCGTCGGGGAAGGCGTGAGTGAGTTGCGAATCTTCTACGGGCCCGGTTACAGAGTCTATTTTGTACAGAAAGACGCTGTTGTCGTGATACTTCTATCCGGCGGCGAAAAAAGTTCTCAGAAAGCTGATATCGCCAAAGCCAAAGATATTGCCAGGCAGTTGGAGGTATAAGGCTATGGGTATCAAAACTACGCGTTGGGATTCAGCAGAGCACCTGGAAACAGAAGAAGATATTCAACTGTATCTTGAGGCCTGCATCGAGGAAGCCGGTGACGATCCTGCATTCATTGTGCATGCGTTGAGTGTTATCGCGCGCGCCAGGAACATGAGCCAACTTGCACGAGATACAGGGTTGACCCGAGAAGGCTTGTATAAAGCTTTATCACCCGACGGCAACCCTACTTTTTCTACGGTTGCAAAAGTGGCAAAGGCCCTTGGTTTACAGATCACTGTGCAGGCTCCCCATACAAAGCCTTCTAACAATCAATTTCACGAGACCAGCGATGCTGGCGCGTGAATGAGAGCGTTAGGACCAAAAACAAGGAGAGTCTGCTTGGCAACAAATTATGTCCTGATAGATTTTGAGAATGTACAGCCGAGTAACCTGGAGGTTCTCAAGCAGCACCCTTTCAAGGTGGTGGTTTTTGTTGGTGCTAACCAAGTAAAGATACCGTTTGATCTGGCTGCAGCTATGCAGGGCCTTGGGGATGCTGCGCGATATATAAAAATTACGGGCACTAGCAAAAACGCTCTCGATTTTCACATTGCCTATTACATTGGTGAACTGGCGGGCAAGGACTCAGGCGCATACTTCCACATCATCTCCCGAGATACCGGTTTTGACACGCTGATCAAGCATCTCAAATCACGCGGCATCAAAATCCAGCGTGAGCGAGACTTGGCAGAAATTCCCGTAGTAAGAATGTCCACGGCTACCTCCACCGACGATATGGTGTGCGCCATCGTGAAAAACCTAGCAGGCCGGGGCCAATCTCGACCTCGCAAGGTGAAAACGCTCTCCAACACCATCAATTCGCTGTTCACCGAGAAGCTGTCGGAACAGCAGCTAAGCTCAATTGTGAAAGACCTTGAGCAGCGCAAGTACATAAAGGTGAATAACGGCAATGTTTCGTACCAATTGCCGCACTAGCCCTAACAAGGTGCATCAATACGCGGCCGTTGGCCGCCGGACGCCCCTTTTCATTGCGGCTGCGCCTCCATTACAAGTGCGCCGTTGCGCGCTGGCGTTATATGTGGAAGCTCAGCTACGAATAGAGATGTTCTGGAAGAACTGAAAGTTGGCGCGTTCCCTCTTAAAGGAAATGAGCAGGGTATTTATCTGCTTTTCAATGCAGACGAACTCGTCTATATTGGTAGGGGCTGGAATTGTTTCCTCCGAGTAGCAGTGCACACAAGAAAAGACTCAAGCAAGGTTTTTACATCATGGAATTTCATTCCGGTAGAAGAATCCGAGGATCTCAGGCGCATTGAGAGCGACTGAATTCAAGAACATCAACTTAAATATAATGTGCAGCACAAGCGTGGACTCATATAACAATCGCAGGCACGCCGACGCCCTTTACATTGCGCCTCCGGCTTCATTTCATGGGCGCGCATGCTGCAAGCGTTAGGCTACCTATGACCATGAGAAAAGCTCGTTTCATTGTCGTGTTGGTTGGAATTGTCCTACCTTATCTGACGCGATTGCCTCGCGACACTGAGTGGTTGGGGCAGTATACGGATATGGGTGTTGGTGGCTGGCTGTTTTTTGGTGCCTTAAATGCGATAGCTTGGGGTGGCATCCTCGCTTTAAGCTTCATGTATGAGCGGCCTGTTTCGTTGTTGGCGCCATGCATACTTGGTTTTGGCTTCTTGGCATGGGCGCATGGCACATTAGACTTGGGTGCCGACCCACAAGCAGCTATCGCATTGATCATGATTCCAGTCTATGCGCTTGTGCCGATCGCGGTAGGCGGTGCACTTGGTTACGCCTTTGACTGCATGCTACGGCGTAAAAAAGCCTAACCAATAGTTGCAGTTCGTTACGGGCCTCGCGGCCCTCCACCGGACGCCCTTTTCTCTGCTGCGCTGCAAAAAAGCCGCCGCTTAACCAACGCGTTATGTGCTTGTGCGGTAGGCTTCTGGCCTCATATCAGACCTGTGCTAAAATAAACGGTGAAAGTCCTTGCAAGAGTCTTATACGATGGAAATTCAATCACTTACCGTTTCTGAGCGGATTCTTCTCGCCGAGACCCTTTGGGATAGCGTGATTGCTGACGATGCCGAGATCGACGTCACAACACCTCAGCGGCAGGAGCTCGATCGTCGATTGGCTACATTCGAAATCGACCATGATCCGGGCTCAACCTGGTCGGCCGTCAAAGCTCGAATTCTGTCCAAGTAGATGGTGTATACGCTCACAGTCCGGCCAGAGGCTGAGTTTGATATTGATGAGCAGTACACGACGTACGAAAGTAAGCGAGTCGGCTTAGGTCACGACTTCGTTCTGTGCGTAGAGAAGGCCTTGGATAAACTGCTCAGAAACCCTCTCATCTACCGTAAGTTCCATAAGTAATTGCACGCGACCAGCACCGCTGGCGCGTGAATAAGGGCGTTAATCCGCCTATAGACACAGTGCCCGCGCCATCCAAATGGCGCGGGCGCTTTGCGTTGGGGCGAGAAAATTACTTGGCAGCCAGTGCCACGCCCACCTTGGAGTGGTTGGGCCGGCCGATGGCCTGGGTGATCCAGGTGTCGGTGGCGGCCAGGGCGACCAGGTCGATGCCGCTCTCGATGCCGAGGCCGTCGAGCAGGTAGACGACGTCCTCGCTTGCCACGTTGCCGGAGGCGCCCTTGTGGCTATAGAGCGGGCAGCCGCCAATCAGCGGCTGGCCAGCGCCACCCCCACCTTGGAGCGGTTGGGCCGGCCGATGGTCTGGGTGATCCAGGTGCCGGTGGCGGCCAGGGCGTTCAGGTCGATTCCGGTCTCGATGCCGAGGCCGTCGAGCAGGTAGACCACGTCTTCGCTAGCCACGTTACCGGAGGCGCCCTTGGCGTAGGGGCAGCCGCCGAGGCCGGCGACGGAGCTGTCGACCACGGCGATGCCTTCCTCCATCACCGCGTAGAGGTTGGCGAGCGCCTGGCCGTAGGTGTCGTGGAAGTGGGCGGCGAGCTGGGTCATTGGGATGTCGCGGCTCACGGCCTCGATCATGCGCTTGGCCTTGAGCGGGGTGCCGGTGCCGATGGTGTCGCCCAGCGAGACCTCGTAGCAGCCCATCTCAAAGAGTGCCTTGCTTACCTCGGCCACCTTGGCGGGGGCGATCTCGCCCTCGTAGGGGCAGCCCAGCACGCAGGAGACGTAGCCGCGCACCCGTACGCCGGCCTCCTGTGCGCGCTCGAGCACCGGCTCGAAGCGGGCCAGGGACTCGGCCACGGAGCAGTTGATGTTCTTCTGCGAGAAGGCCTCGGAGGCGGCGCCGAACACCGCGACCTCCTCGACGCCGCACTCCAGCGCGCCTTCCAGCCCCTTGAGGTTGGGGGTGAGGGCGGCATAGGTGACGCCGTCCAGGCGGGCGAGGTTCTTCATCACCTGGCGGTGGTCGGCCATCTGCGGCACCCACTTGGGCGAGACGAAGCTCGCCGCCTCGATGTAGCGTATGCCGGCTGCGCCGAGGCGCTCGATCAGCTCGAGCTTGGTGGTGGTGCTGATCGGCTCGGGCTCGTTCTGCAGCCCGTCGCGCGGGCCGACCTCGACCAGGCGTACGTGTTTCGGGAATGTCATGTCGTTACTCCATCCGTCGCGTAGGTCCGATAGGTAGACGTCGCATCCGGCGAAATCCGCCCGGTGCGCTCACGCTTACCGGGCCTACGCGTTGCTGTGGCTAGTGGTGACAAGGGAGGCCTGCGGCCTCCATTCGCGCTGCAAGCAGTGCTCCCACCAAACCCTGAACTCCCACAATACCCTGCGCTCCCGTGCACCTCCGATTATTCGTCGGGGGCGAACTCGAGCAGCACGTCGCCCTGGCCCACGGTATCGCCGGCCTGGAAGTGGAAGCTTGCCACATGGCCGTCGGCGGGGGCGGACATGGTGTGTTCCATCTTCATGGCTTCCATGACCATCAGCGGCATGCCCTTCTCGACCTGGACGCCGGGCTCCACCAGCAGCGCCACCACGGTGCCGTGCATGGGCGCGGTGAGGGTGGACTCGGCCTCGTGGTGGCCGTGGTCGATGGCGTCGATGCGCCGCCAGAAGAGGCGGGTCTCGCCGCGCGGGTCGACCATCACCACCACGTTGCCGTCGCGGCGGGCCTGCAGGCGGCGGCGGTGGCCGTCCAGGGTCATGGCCACGGCGTCGCCGGCCAGCGGGTCGAGGCGCGCGGTGAGCGTCTCGCCGCCGATGGTCAGGTGCCAGGGGCCGGCGTTGTCCTCGCGGGTGCCCTCGACCACCACCACGCCTTCGGCGTCCGGCGACTGGGTATGGGCCTGGTTTTGTGTAGGGGGACACAGGGCGATGCGGATGGTGTGCGGGGCGTTGACGCGAAAGCCGTCGTGGCGGTCCCAGGGCGAGTCGCTCTCGCATTCGCGGGACAGCTGGTTGAGGCCCACCAGGGCGGCCCCGGCATACTCCTCGACACTGTAGCGGCGCGGCGCGAAGAGGGTCTCCTCGTGCTTCTCGATAAAGCGCGTATCGAGATCCGCGTCGCGGAAGGCGGGGTGGGTAGCCAGCCGCTGCAGGAAGGCGCGGTTGGTGACCACGCCCTGCACGTCGAGCGCGGCCAGCGCCCGGTTGAGGGTCGCCAGCGCCTGGGCGCGGTCGTCCCCAAAGACGATCAGCTTGGCGAGCATCGGGTCGTAGTGCATCGAGACGGCATCGCCGGTCTCCACGCCGCTGTCCAGGCGCACGCGCGCGGGGTCCAGGCCGGCGCCCTCCAGGTCCATGGCGAAGCGGGTCAGGGTGCCGGTGGCGGGCAGGAAGTCCTGCTCCGGGTCCTCGGCGTAGAGCCGCGCCTCGAAGCTGTGGCCGGTGATGGTCAGTTCGTCCTGGGCCAGCGGCAGCCGCTCGCCCATGGCCACGCGCAGCTGCCACTCGACCAGGTCCTGGCCGGTGATCATCTCGGTGACCGGGTGCTCCACCTGCAGGCGGGTGTTCATCTCCATGAAGAAGAAAGACCCATCCGCGTCCAGGAGAAACTCCACGGTACCGGCGCCCATGTAACCGATCTCCTTGGCGGCGCGCACGGCGGCCTCGCCCATCTCGCGGCGTAGGCTCTCGCTCATGCCCGGGGCCGGGGCCTCCTCCAGCACCTTCTGGTGGCGGCGCTGCACGGAGCAGTCGCGCTCGAAGAGGTAGACGCCGTTGCCGTGGCTGTCGCAGAACACCTGGACCTCGACGTGGCGCGGCTGGGTCAGGTACTTCTCGATCAGCATGCGCTGGTCGCCGAAGGCGGCCTGGGACTCGCGGCGGCAGCCCTCCAGGGCGGCCTGGAAGCCGGCGGCGGACTCCACAACGCGCATGCCCTTGCCGCCACCGCCGGCGCTCGCCTTGAGCAGCACCGGGTAGCCGATCTTGTCGGCCTCGGCCTTGAGCAGGGCGTCGTCCTGGTCGTCGCCGTGGTAGCCCGGCACCAGCGGCACACCGGCGTGGGCCATGCGTGCCTTGGCGGCGGACTTGTCGCCCATGGCGGCGATGGCCGAGGCGGGCGGGCCGACGAAGACGATGCCGGCCTGGTCGAGGGCCTCGACGAAGGCGCCGTTCTCGGAGAGGAAGCCGTAGCCGGGGTGGATGGCGCCGGCGCCGCTGCGCCGCGCGGCCTCGACCACGGCCTCGACCTTGAGGTAGCTCTCGCGGGCCGCGGCCGGGCCGAGGCGGATGGCCTCGTCGGCCTCGCGGACGTGGCGGGCGTTGGCGTCGGCGTCGGAGTAGACGGCGACGGTGCGCAGGCCCATGGCACGCGCCGTGCGCATCACGCGGCAGGCAATCTCGCCGCGGTTGGCGACCAGCAGGGTGTCGAAGGTGTTGAGGCTCATGAGCGTCGCTCCGTGGCGGTCGTGTCGCTATCGTTTCTGGCGGTGCCTTGGGTCCAGGCGGGTCGGCGCTTCTCGAAGAAGCTGGCCAGGCCCTCCTGGCCTTCGGCGCTGACGCGCAGCTCGCTGATCACCCGGCAGGTGTGCTCGCGGGTGGCCTTGCTGTCGGGCTCGCGGGCCACCTCGGCGAGCAGCGCCTTGGTGGCGCGCTGCGCCTGGGGCGAGCCGGCGAGCAGGGTGTCGAGCATCTCGGTGACGGCGTCGTCGAGCGTCTCGGGCTCGACCACCCGGTGGGCCAGACCCAGCGCCAGGGCGGTGGGGGCATCCATCACCTCGGCGGTCAGCGCGTAGCGGCGCGCCTGGCGCTCGCCCAGGGCGCGCTGCACGTAGGGGCTGATCACCGCCGGCGAGAGGCCGATCTTCACTTCGGAGAGGCAGAACTTGGCCTTCTCGGAGGCGATGACGATATCGCAGCAGGCGGCCAGGCCCACGGCGCCCCCGAAGGCGGCGCCCTGCACGCGGCACAGGGTGGGGCAGGGCAGGGTGTCCAGGCCGTGCATCAGAGCGGCGAGCTTGCGCGAGTCGGCGAGGTTGTCATCGACGTCGTACTCCACCATGCGCTTCATCCAGTTCAGATCGGCACCGGCGGAGAAGCTCTTGCCCTCGGAGCCCAGCACCACGGCGCGCACGTCACCATGGCGGGCGGCCTCGTGGAGACGCTCGAGGTGAGCATTGAGCTCGGCGATCATGCTGTCGTCGAAGGCGTTGTGGACGTCCGGGCGCTCCAGGGTCAGCCAGGCCACATCGCGGTCGTCGAGCTCCAATTTTGAGTAGGAAGGGGTATCTGACATCTCGAACCTCGTTAACAGAGCTTGAAGCCGGAAGCTGGAAGCTTGAAGAACCCGCCAGGATCTTGCCCCCAGGGCGTGCGGAGGAGACTTCCAGCTTACAGCTTCAAGCTTCCAGCTCCCTTGCGCAGCAAGGGGACTACATCCGGAACACGCCGAAGCGGGTCTCTTCCACGTCGGCATTCATGGCGGCGGCCAGCGACAGGCCGAGGATCTCGCGGGTCTGCAGCGGGTCGATCACGCCGTCGTCCCACAGCCTGGCGCTGGCGTAGGTGGGGTGGCCCTGGTGCTCGTACTGCTCGCGGGTGGGCGCCTTGAAGGCCTCTTCTTCCTCCGCTGTCCACTCGCGGCCCTCGCGTTCGAACTGCTCGCGCTTCACCTGGGAGAGCACGCCGGCGGCCTGCTCGCCGCCCATCACCGAGATGCGGGCGTTGGGCCACATGAACAGCAGGTTGGGCTCAAAGGCGCGGCCGCACATGCCGTAGTTGCCGGCGCCGAAGCTGCCGCCGATCAGCACGGTGAACTTGGGCACCTTGGCGCAGGCCACCGCGGTGACCAGCTTGGCGCCGTGCTTGGCGATGCCCTCGTGCTCGTACTTCGAGCCGACCATGAAGCCGGTGATGTTCTGCAGGAAGATCAGCGGGATCTTGCGCTGGGCACACAGCTCGATGAAGTGCGCGCCTTTCACTGCACTCTCCGAGAACAGCACGCCGTTGTTGGCGACGATGCCGACCGGGTAGCCCTGGATATGGGCGAAGCCGGTGACCAGGGTGTCGCCGTAGTAGCGCTTGAACTCGTCGAAGTCGGAGTCGTCGACGATGCGCCCGATCACTTCGCGCACGTCGTAGGGCTTCTTGAGATCGGTGCCGACGATGCCGTAGAGCTCGCTGGGGTCCAGGCGCGGGGGCCTGGGCGCCTGCATGGCGAGCTGGCCGCGCTTCTGCCAGTTGAGCCGCGAGACGCAGCCGCGCGCCAGCTGCAGGGCGTGGGCGTCGTTCTCGGCGTAGTGGTCGGCCACGCCGCTCACCTTGGCGTGCACGTCGGCGCCGCCCAGGTCCTCGGCGCTGATGCTCTCGCCGGTGGCGGCCTTCACCAGGGGCGGGCCACCGAGGAAGATGGTGCCTTGCTCCTTGACGATGATCGACTCGTCGGCCATGGCCGGCACATAGGCGCCGCCCGCGGTGCAGGAACCCATGACCACGGCGATCTGCGGGATGCCCTCGGCGGACAGGGTGGCCTGGTTGTAGAAGATACGGCCGAAGTGGTCACGATCCGGGAAGACCTCGTCCTGGCGGGGCAGGAAGGCGCCGCCGGAGTCGACCAGGTAGAGGCACGGCAGGCGATGCTTGCGGGCGATCTCCTGGGCGCGCAGGTGCTTCTTCACGGTGAGCGGGAAGTAGGTGCCGCCCTTGACCGTGGCGTCGTTGGCGACGATCACGCACTCCACCCCCGAGACGCGGCCGATGCCGGTGACCACGCCGGCGGCGGGCACCGCGGAGTCGTAGACCTCATGGGCGGCCAGCGACGAGAACTCGAGGAAGGGCGAGCCCTCGTCGATCAGGTGGTCGATGCGGTCGCGCACGAACAGCTTGCCGCGGGACTCGTGGCGCTCGCGGGCCTTCTGGCCGCCGCCCTGGGCGATGGCCGCGGTCAGCTCGCGCAGCTTGCCGATTTCATTGCGCATGGCGGCGTCGTTGCCCTGGAAGACGTCGCTGCGCGGATTGATCTGGGTATTCAGGATTGCCATACATCTCTCCGAGATGAGCCGGAAGCTTGAAGCCGGAAGCTGGAAGAAACCCCGGGGGGAGAGTCGTCGCCTCTTACAGCTTCAAGCTTCCAGCTTCCAGCTTATTTTGATTCGTTGAAGATCTCGCGGCCGATCAGCATGCGGCGGATCTCACTGGTGCCGGCGCCGATCTCGTAGAGCTTGGCGTCGCGCAGCAGGCGCCCGGTCGGGTACTCGTTGATGTAGCCGTTGCCGCCGAGCAGCTGGATGGCGTCCAGCGCCACCTGGGTGGCCTTCTCGGAACAGAAGAGGATCACCCCGGCGGCGTCCTTGCGCGAGGACTGGCCGCGGTCGCAGCCGGCGGCCACGGCATAGAGATAGGCGCGGCAGGCGTTCAGGGTGGTGTACATATCGGCGATCTTGCCCTGCACCAGCTGGAACTCGCCGATGGACTGGTTGAACTGCTTGCGCTCGTGGACGTAGGGCACCACGATGTCCAGCGCCGCCTGCATGATGCCGATGGGGCCGGCGGCGAGCACGGTACGCTCGTAGTCCAGGCCGCTCATCAGCACGCGCACGCCCTTGCCGACCTCGCCGAGCACGTTCTCCTCCGGCACCTCGCAATCCTCGAACACCAGCTCGCAGGTGTTGGAGCCGCGCATGCCCAGCTTGTCGAGTTTCTGGGCGGTGGAGAAGCCCTTGAAGTCCTTCTCGATGATGAAGGCGGTGATTCCCTTGGAGCCGGCCTCCGGGTCGGTCTTGGCGTAGACCACCAGCACGCTGGCTTCCGGGCCGTTGGTGATCCACATCTTGTTGCCGTTGAGGATGTACTTGTTGCCCTCCTTGCGCGCGCGAAGCTTCATGGAGACCACGTCGGAACCGGCGCCCGGCTCGGACATGGCCAGGGCGCCGACATGCTCGCCGCTGATCAGCTTGGGCAGGTACTTGGCCTTCTGCTCGGCACTGGCATTGATCTTGAGCTGGTTGACGCAGAGGTTGGAGTGGGCGCCGTAGGAGAGGCCCACCGAGGCGCTGGCCCGGGAGATCTCCTCCATGGCGATGCAGTGCGCCAGGTAACCCATGCCGCTGCCGCCGTCCTCGTCCGATACGGTGATGCCGAGCAGGCCCATGTCGCCGAACTTCTGCCAGAGGTCATTGGGGAATTCGTTCTTCTCGTCGATCTCGCCGGCGCGCGGGGCGATCTCGTCGCGGGCGAAGGCGTTGACCTGGTCGCGCAGCATGTTCAGCTCGTCGTCGAAGCCGAAATCGAGGGGCTTATAGGGCGTGTGCATGGCGGGCTCCCGTTCTCGTCAGGTGAGGCGCCGACCGCTCGGGCGAGGCGCCAAAGGCAAACAGATGTCATCAAGATGGCAGATGGCACAAGACTAGGCGAGGTTGACGTTAACGTAAAGTGCAGGTTTTCGCGCCTACGACGAATGTAGAAGAGGTGTGATACCGGCCACCCGGCTGAGTGCGCCGAGCGGCGTTTTCTGAGCAGCGAGCTAGAGGAACTGCTGGCGGGACTGGGGCGGCCCCGTCAGCAGGGTGACGGGGCCGGCCCGAAGGGTTACGGCGTGGCGTTGGGGAAGAACAGCTGCTGACCCTTGACCTCGAAGTCGGCGATGGCCTGCTGGCCCTCGTCGGAGAGCAGCCAGTTGTGCCACTGCTCGGCCAGGTCGTGCTTGAGGTGCGGGAAGCGCTCCTGGCTGATCAGGAGGCTGCCATACTGGTTGAACAGTGCATCATCCCCCTCGAACAGCAGCGCCAGGTCCTGCGGGTTATCGAAGGCGACCCAGGTGGCGCGGTCGCTCATCACGTAGGCGTCCATGCCTGCGGCGGTATTGAGCGTGGGGCCCATGCCGCTGCCGAGCTCGCGATACCACTCGCCGCCCGGCTCGACGCCGGCGGAATCCCACAGGCGCAGCTCGGCACGGTTGGTGCCGCTGTCGTCGCCCCGCGAGGCGAAGGGTGCCTCGGCTTCGGCAATCAGCGACAGGGCCTCGGCCACGGTCTCGGCATCGGCGATGCCGGCCGGGTCGCCCCCCGGGCCGATGAGCACGAAGTCGTTGTACATCACGTCGGCGCGCTCGGTGCCATAGCCCTCTTCCACGAAGCGCTCTTCGCCGGCGGTATCGTGCACCAGCAGGCTGTCGGCGTCGCCGCGACGGGCGATCTCGAAGGCCTGGCCGGTGCCGACGGCGACGACGCGGACGTCGATACCGGTTGTTTCAGTGAACTGCGGGATGATGGCGTCGAACAGCCCCGAGTTTTCGGTGGAGGTGGTCGAGGCCAGGGTGATATAGCGCTCTCCATCCTGGGCCTGGGCCGCCATCGACAGCCCCAGCAGGCTCACGGCGGTCAGTGCGATACGTGCCTTGTTTTGCATGGTTGCTTCCTTTTGGTTGCTGCATGACGCGATGGGACGCAGGCGACGCTAGAGCACCAGATCGCCCCGGATGAAAGCCCGCGCCTGGGAAGAGGCGGGGGCCGTGAAAAAGGTCTCGGTCGGGGTATGCTCGATCAAGCGGCCACGGCACAGGAACAGTACGTCGTCGGCCAGGCGTCGGGCCTGGTGCAGGTCATGGCTGCTCATCACGATGCGCGTTCCCCGGTTATGGAACTCCTGAACGGCGTCTTCCACTGCCTTGATGGCGGCGGGGTCCAGCGCCGAGGTGGGCTCATCCAGGAACAGTACCTCGGGGTCGAGCAACCAGGCCCGGGCCAGGGCCAGGCGCTGCTGCTCGCCCCCCGAGAGCACGCGGGCCGGGCGCTTCTCCAGCGCCGCCAGGCCGAAGCGCTCCAGCGCCTGGCGGGCGCGAGGCTTGCGGTCGCGGCGTGGCGTGCCGTTGACGGCCAGTGCATAGGCCAGGTTGGCCAGCGCCGAGCGCCTGAGCAGCACCGGCCGCTGGAAGACCATCGCCTGGCGCGGGGGGCGCCCCTCCCAGTGGACGCGCCCGGCACTGGGGGTGAGCAGGCCGTGGGCGAGGCGCATCAGCAGGCTCTTGCCGGCGCCATTGGGGCCCATCACCAGGGTGCGCCGGCAGCCGGTCAGGTGCAGGTCCAGCGGCTCCAGCAGCCGCTGACCACGGTGGATGAAGGTGACCCCCTGCATCTCGAGCGGGGGGGCGTCGGTGACCGGCAGCGTCGTCATGTCGTTCATCCCAGCCGCCTCCTGGCCGTCTCGCTCATCAGGTAGGCGGCGGCATTGACCAGGGCCACCAGCGACAGCAGCACGAGGCCCAGGCCCAGCGCCAGGGGCAGGTTGCCCTTGCTGGTCTCCAGCACGATGGCGGTGGTCATGACCCGGGTGACGCCGTCGATATTGCCGCCGACGATCATCACCGCCCCGACCTCGGCGCTGGCCCGGCCGAAACCGGCGAGCACGACGGTGACGAGACCCAGGCGGGCGTCCCAGAGCAACGTGGGGATCATGCGCAGGCGCGAAAGCCCCAGCGAGGTGAGCTGCTCGCGGTACTCCTGAAAGAGTTCCTCGACCTGCTGACGGGCCAGGGCGGCAATGATCGGTAGCACCAGGATGATCTGGGCGATCACCATGGCACCAGGGGTGAAGAGCATACCGAGTTCGCCCAGCGGCCCGGCGCGTGAAAGCAGCAGGTAGACGCTGAGCCCCGCGACGACCGGCGGCAGCCCCATCAGGGCATTGAGTGCTACCACGATCACGCTATGGCCGGGAAAACGCCATAGTGCCAGGGCCGCGCCCAGCGGCAGGCCGATCAGCGCGGCGATCAGCACGGCTGTCAGCGAGATCTGCAGCGACAGCACCACGATCCCGACCAGGTCGGGGTCGCGCCCCAGGATCAAGGCCAGGGCGGTCTGGAAGGCGTTGGCATCGTCGGACATCGTGCGCTCCTGCGGTCTCCCTGCATCATGTGCGTTAAAACGCGGAGACGCATCCAACGCGGTAATTCATGCAGTAACATGCAGGATAACGACAATACTAGCGCCAGAGTTCTATCGCCATGAGGGCCTTGTACCATGGATACCGACCGGGGGAGTGCATCCCGTGCCTACCTGACCACCGCCGAGGTGGCCGACTACCTGCGCCTCAAGGAGCGCAAGGTCTATGACCTGGTGCGCCAGGGGGCGATGCCCTGCGTGCGCGTCACCGGCAAGCTGCTCTTTCCACGCCAGAGCATCGACCTCTGGCTGATGAACCACCTGGAGGGAGATCGGGCCAGCAGCCGGCCGGTGCCCGTGGTGCTGGCGGGCAGTCAGGATCCGCTGCTGGAGTGGGCGGTGCGCGAGAGCGGGGCGGGATTGGCGCTGCTCTGCCATGGCAGCGGCGATGGAGTGCGACGCCTGCTGGCTGGCGAAGCGATGGTCGCGGGGCTGCACCTGCTGGACGCGCATAGCGGCGGCTACAACCGGCCCGAGGCGCTGGGGCTCTCCGGCATGCGGGATCTGGTGATGGTGCGCTGGGCGACCCGTCGCCAAGGGCTGCTGCTGGCGCCGGACAACCCCCTGGGCATCACCGGCCTCGAGGATCTGGCCGGGGACAAGGTACGCCTGGCCCATCGTCAGCCCGATGCCGGGGCCCAGCGACTGCTGACCTGGCTGCTGGCCCGGGCGGGGATCGATGCCAGCCGGCTGCGGTTCACTGCCCACCCTTCGCTTAACGAGGATGATCTGGCGCTGGCGATCCATCAGGGTGAGGCGGACGCGGGGCTGGGGGTCGAGGCCGCGGCCCGCCGTCAGGGGCTGGCCTTCGTACCGTTGCACCTGGAAGCCTTCGACCTGGCCCTGCGGCGGCGCAGCTACTTCGAGCCGCCGATCCAGCGGCTGCTGTCCTTCGCCAGGGAGACGCGCTTCGCGGAGCGGGCCGAGGCGCTGGGCGGCTATGACATCAGTGAGCTAGGGCGGGTGGTCTACAACGCCTGAGGGCGTCAGGCCCTGGCGCCCTCGGCGGGAGAGCGCTCGATGGGCGTCTCGCGGATGAACGCATGCAGGATGGCAGCCGCCACGGAGAGCAGGATGGCGAGCCGCCACACCAGGTCGTAGTCGCCGTTGAGGTCGTAGAAGTAGCCGCCCAGCCAGACGCCCATGAAGGAGCCGAGCTGGTGGAAGAGGAAGACGATGCCGCCGAGCATGGAGAGGTGGCGCACGCCGAACACCGAGGCGACGATGCCGTTGGTCAGCGGCACCGTGGAGAGCCACAGCAGGCCCATGGCGATGCCGAACAGGTAGGTGCTGGCCGGGCTCAGGGGAACGACGAGGAAGACGGTGATCACCATGCCGCGGATCAGGTAGAGCCAGGTCAGCAGGCGCGGCTTGGAGAGAAAGCCGCCCAGCCAGCCGGCGGTGTAGGTGCCGACGATGTTGAACAGCCCCACCAGCGCCAGCACGGTGCTGCCTACCTGCACGGCGATGCCGCTGTCGACCAGGTAGCCGGGCAGGTGGACGCCGATGAACACCACCTGGAAGCCGCAGACGAAGAAGCCGATGCAGAGCAGCCAGAAGCCGCGATGCGCGGCGGCCTCGTCGAGCGCCGCCCGCAGCGAGAGATCGCTGGCCTGGCGCGGCGACGGACGATCGCGCAACATCCCGCCCAGGGGCACCATCAAGGCCGCCAGTGCGCCCATCACCAGCAGGGCGGCGGACCAGCCGAGCCACTCCAGCAGCCCCAGGGTGCCGGGCAACATCGCGAACTGGCCGAAGGAACCGGCGGCGCTGACGATGCCCATGGCCAGGCTGCGTTTCTCTGGCGGCACGGCGCGGCCCACGGCGCCGAGGATCACCGAGAAGGTGGTGCCCGAAAGCCCCAGGCCGATCAGCAGCCCGGCACTCGTCGACATGCCCAGGGCCGAGTCCGACAGCCCCATCATGGCCAGCCCCAGAGCATAGAGCAGGCCCCCCGCCACCACGATCCGCGCGGCCCCGAAGCGGTCGGCCAGTGCCCCGCTGAAGGGCTGGGATAGCCCCCAGATCAGGTTCTGCAGGGCCAGGGCGAAGGCGAAGACCTCCCGTCCCCAGCCCAGATCACTGCTCATTGGCTCCAGGAACAGGCCGAAGCCATGGCGCAGGCCCATGGCCAGCGAGATGACCAGGCTGCCTAGGACGATGATCAGCAGGGTGTGGCGGCGCAGCGCATTCATGGCGACGGGTTACCCATTGGCAGACGAATTGCGCGCTACTATCGCGCATCTGCGATGTTTCGGACACACTGGAATGAGCAACAGGCTGACACCCGTGCCGTAATATCATCCCCGGGCGGGTCGCGAGCTCAGTGGGCGTCCTGCTGGTGGGGCGGCACGATGCCCTGGCGCTTCATGCGCCGGTAGATGGTCGGCCGCGACAGGCCCAACTCGCGGGCCACAGCACTGATGTTCCAGTGATGCCGGCGCAGGGTCTCCTGCAGCGGGTCTTCGCCGCGCAGCATCACCCCGGGGGCGAGTCCCTCGGGTGCCCTGGCGGCACGTGCCGCGGGGTGGGCCAGGTGGCCGCTGATGCATTCTTCCGGCAGGTCTCCGACCACCACCTCGTCGCCCTCGCAGGTGGCCAGGGCATAGCGCAGGGCGTTGTGCAGCTCGCGGATGTTGCCCGGCCAGGGATAGGCGAGCATGGCAGTGGTGGCGTCGCCGCGCAGCCGGGTCCGCGACTCGCCACGCTCGGCGCGAAGCTCCTCGAACAGCTTGCGGATCAGGTAGGCCTGGTCGGCGCGCTCGCGAAGCGGCGGCAGGCGCAGGCTGGCGCCGTTCAGGCGATAGAAGAGGTCCTCGCGGAACTGGCCCAGATCGATCAGGCCACGCAGGTCGCGGTGGGTGGCCGCCACCACCCTCAGGTCGACCTTGACCGGCCGGTTGGCGCCGATCGGCAGCACCTCCCCCTCGGCCAGTACCCGCAGCAGGCGGGTCTGCAGTTGCAGCGGCATGTCGCCGATCTCGTCCAGGAAGAGGGTGCCGCCGTCGGCCTGGGCGATCAGCCCTTTCATCCCCTTGCTGTTGGCGCCCGTAAAGCTGCCAGGCTCGTAGCCGAACAGCTCGCTCTCGATCAGCGACTCGGGCATGGCCGCGCAGTTGATGGCCACGAAGGGCTTGTCGCGGCGAAGGCTGGAATCATGCAGGGCACGGGCCATGCGTTCCTTGCCGGTGCCGGTCTCGCCGATCACCAGGATATTGATCGGCTCATTGCGCAGCCGGGCGGCCCGGGTCAGGGTATCGCGCATCGCCGGGTCGTCATCGGCCAGCGCCTCCAGTGGCGCCAGGCTGGAATCCCCCGGGTGCGCCGTACTCCCTGCGGGATGACGACGCTGTGGCTCGATCAGGGTAGCGAAGTGCAGCTCGCGGTGGCGATGGGTCAGGAAGGCGCGCACCCGGTCGTCGCAGTAGCGCTGGATGTTGAGCACGTCGTCGACCTCGGCATCCAGCAGGTCCTGGATGTGCCAGGCCCGAAAGGGACGGGCCTCGCCGGGTCCGGGTAACGGCAGCTCGTGATGACGCAGCAGCTTGCGTCCGGCGGTGTTGGCGGCCAGCAGGGTCCCGTCCTCCTCGATGGCGATCAGGTAGCGCCGGTTGATCAGCACGAACTCCCGGGAGCGGTCCAGGCAGACGATGTGGTAGCCGTTATAGCGTTGCAGGAAGTAGGCATCCTCGATCATTCGCGCATAGTGCTTGACCACCTGCAGGGCGAAGGTCTGGGAGGTCTTGGACTCCGGCGAACGGTAGGCGGAGATGTCGAGCACCGCCAGCAGCTGGCCATCCGGGTCGAAGACCGGCGCCGCCGTGCAGGTCAGGTTGATGTGATGGGCGCTGAAGTGGTCGCTGTGGTGACAGGTCAGCGGCAACTCCTCCTGGATGCACGTACCCACCGCGCAGGTGCCGGAATGCTCCTCGCTCCAGTTGGAGCCGAGGTAGAGACCGGTGCGCTGATGTTCGCGATGGGCACTGCTCGCGCCGAGGAACTGGACAGCGATGCCCCGGGCATCGGTGAGCAGCACCACGTACTCGAGGGGATGGACCTGGCGATAGAGCTGTTCCACGCCGGCCCGGGCCACCTTGATGAGACCATCGGCCTGGTCCTGATGCTCGCGCAGGGTCTGGTCGGGAACGTAGCGGGGTGGGCTGGGCCTGGCGGGATCGAGTCCGTAGCGGTCGATGCAGCGGCGCCAGGAGCGTTCGATGACCGCCTCTTCTCCCCCTCCTCGGGGATGCTCCAGGGAACTCAGGATCGTCTCGACGTGCTCTCGCTGTGCCTTGGCAATGTTCATGGCCATGTCCTCAGCGCCGGAGAGAAGGCGCTATGCAGGATGCGAATGTCCGTTGATGACCCTACGCCTCCGGCTCACGGCGCGTGATGCGACCTTCGTCGCCCCCTATTACACCTGTAACGCTCCTATGTAAAGCGGAGTGTCACGTCGCGTGTAATGCTCGCCGGCCCTGGTGCGGCGACGGGCACAGCCTTACTCCTCATCTGCAACCAATTTCCCCTTGAATAACATGATTCTGGGTCTTTTGACCCGATTCCTGGCACGAAAGCTGCCTGGGAAAGGTGTGCGACCGACGGGTCGCCCTGGCTGATCACTCAGCAAGACGAGGTCTTGCATAACAACAGGAGCCAAGCCATGAGCCATTCCCAAAGAGCGTCGACGGTCACTCGGCGTCGCTTTCTCACCCTCTCCGGGCAAGGCGCCCTGCTGGTCGGTGGCATGGCGCTCGGCGCCGGCAGCCTCTGGCCCCGCTGGGCCCTGGCCGAGCCCGATCTGGCCGCGGGCCTGCTGCGCATGGGCCGTGACATCTACCCCCACGATGCCATCCCTGACGCCTTCTACCTCACTCCCCTCGAGCCACTACTGGAAAACAACCGGGCATTGATCGCCGACGGCCTGGCCGACCTCAACCGCCGGGCCCGTGATGCCCACGGGACGGACTACAGCGACATCAGCGAGGAGGCTGACCGGGCGGCGCTGTTGCGCGAGATTGAGGACGGCGACTTCTTTCAGACGGTGCGCGGCACCCTGGTGGTAGGGCTCTACGACAACAACGAGCTCTGGGAGCTGTACTTCGGCTACGAGGGGTCATCGTGGGAGCAGGGCGGATACCTCTATCGCGGCTTCGATGACCTGGAGATCGACTGGCTGTAACCCCCGCTATCCCTGTGTGACACGACAACAATCGAATCGAGAGGAGACACGCCATGGCAACCCGTTTCGACTATGACGACGACAGCGTGGTGGTGATCATCGGCTCAGGGGCCGGCGGCGGCACCCTGGCTCAGGCCCTGGCGAAGAAGGGCATCGACAGCGTGGTGCTGGAGGCTGGCAAGCGCTACCAGATGAATGACATCGAGAACGACGAATGGGAGATGTTCAAGAAGATCTCCTGGCTCGATGAGCGCGTCACCGCAGGCCCCCGCCAGCTCACCGAGACCTTCCCCGGTCTGCCGGCCTGGATCGTCAAGGCGGTGGGCGGCAGCACCATCCACTGGGCCGGCGTCTCACTGCGCTTTCAGCCCCATGAATTCAAGCTGCACAGCGAGATCGGCGATCTCGAGGGGGCCAACCTGCTCGACTGGCCGATCTCCTACAAGGACCTCGAGCCCTACTATGTGAAGGCCGAACGCCACATGGGGGTGACCGGTGACTCCACCGGCATGCCATATCACCAGTGGAACAACAACTTCAAGGTGCTGGCCGCCGGCGCCGAGCGCATAGGTTACAAGCAGCTGCGCTCGGGTCCCATGGCCATCAACACCGAGGAGTATGACGAGCGCGGCCGCTGCATGCAGGCGGGCTTCTGCATGCAGGGCTGCCGCTTCGGCGCCAAGTGGTCGACCATGTATTCCGACATTCCCCGCGCCGAGGCCAGCGGGCACTGCGAGGTTCGACCGCGCTCCATGGCGCTGAAGATCGAGCACGACGATCAGGGGCGGGCCACGGCAGTGGTCTATGCCGATGGCGACGGCAATCAGCATCGCCAGCGGGCCAGGGCGGTTTGCGTAGCCGGCAATTCCATCGAGTCACCGCGCCTGCTGCTCAACTCTCACTCCTCGATGTTTCCTGACGGCCTGGCCAACTCCTCCGGCCAGGTGGGGCAAAACTACATGACCCACGCCACCAGCTGCATCTTCGGCGTGATGCCCAAGCCCGTACACATGTATCGAGGCACCACCTTCGCGGGCATCATCTCCGACGAGGCGCGCCTCGATCCGTCGCGGGGCTTCGTCGGCGGCTACACTCTGGAGGTGATGTCGCTGGGCGTCCCCTTCTTCGCCAAGTTCATGGATCCCAGCAATGCCGGCTGGGGCCGCGATGTCACCACCGCCCTGGACAAGTACGACCACCTCTCCGGGGTGTGGATCTGCGGCGAGGACCTGCCGATGGAGCAGAACGGCATTACCCTGCACGACACCAGGAAGGACCAGTACGGCCTGCCGGTTCCCGTCGTCTACAAGGGGGATCACCCCAACGATGCGAAGGTGCGCAGCCATGGCCAACAGCAGGCGCGGCGCTGCTACGAGGCCGCAGGTGCCGAGCGCATCTTCAAGGTGCCGGACTTCCCCACCAGCCATAACGTCGGCACCAACCGCATGAGCGCCCGGTCCGAGGACGGGGTGGTCAACCAGTGGGGGCAGAGCCACGACATCGACAACCTGTTCGTCTCCGACGGGAGCCAGTTCACCTCGAGCGGGGCCGAGAACCCGACCCTGACCATCGTCGCCCTGGCGCTGCGTCAGGCCGATCACATCGCCGAGCGCATGCAGCGCCAGGAACTCTGAGCGGAGGATTCCCCATGCAACCGACCAACGACCAGCGGCTGTGGATGTACCGTCAGATGGTGACCAGCCGTCATCTCGAGGAGTGCATCGAGACGATCTACATGGAAGGCAAGACGCCGGTCTTCAACATGGCCAAGGGGCCGATTCCCGGCGAGATGCACCTCTCCAATGGCCAGGAACCCTGTGCGGTGGGGGTCTGCGCCCACCTCGACGCCGAGGACGTCGTCGTCGCCACTCACCGGCCGCATCATATCGCCGTGGCCAAGGGCGTCGACCTCAACGCCATGGTCGCCGAGATCTTCGGCAAGGCCGGCGGCCTCTCCGGTGGCCGTGGTGGCCACATGCACATCTTCGACCCCAGCGTGAACTTCTCCTGCTCGGGGATCATCGGCGAGAGCCTGGGGCCGGCGGCGGGCGCCGCCCTGTCCCGCAAGATGCAGGGCAAGCCGGGCGTGGCGGTGGCCTTCCTGGGCGAGGGGGCCGCCAACCAGGGCGCCTTCCACGAGGCCCTGAACCTGGCGTCGGTCTGGCAGTTGCCCGTGGTGTTCGTCATCGAGGACAACGCCTGGGGCATCTCGGTGGCCAAGCAGGCCGCCACCGCCGTGCCGCGCAACGACCTTCGCGCCAGTGGCTACAACATGCCCGGGGTGCATGTCGCCGATAACGACGTCGAGGGCGTGTTCGCCGCCGCCGGCGAGGCCATCGCCCGGGCCCGGGACGGCCAGGGACCGACGCTGATCGAGATCGAGACCTCGCGGCTGGCCGGTCACTTCATGGGTGACAGTGAGGACTACCGCCCCGAGGGCGAAAAGGCCGGCCTGCAGAGCCGCGACCCTATCCCGCGCTACCGCCAGGCGTTGATCGAGGCCGGGCTGCTCGACGAGGCCGCCGATACCGCCCTGGTCGACGAGGCCCACGAACGGGTCGAGGCGGCCATCCGCTTCGCTCGGGAGAGCGACTTCCTCCCCCCCGAGGCGGCCCTCGAGACCGTTTTCGTCTGATTGCCACGATGAACCGAAAACGACAATCAGGAGTAAAGTCATGAACATGATGCAAGCGGCAGTCTGGTACCGAGCCAAAGACCTTCGCGTCGAAATGGTCCAGGTCCCGACCCTCCAGGAGCCGCACCAGGTAAAGGTGAAGATCGCGGCCTGCGGCATTTGCGGCAGCGACCTTCACGAGTATAGCGCCGGCCCCATCTTTATCCCGGTCGATGCCCCGCATCCTCTTAGCCAGCAGCAGGCCCCCATCATCATGGGCCACGAGTTTGCCGGTGAGGTCGTGGAAGTGGGCAAAGGTGTCACCCGAGTCAAGCCGGGGGACCGAGTCGCCATCGAGCCCATCCTTTCGCCAAATCGAGATGGCCACTATCTCATGGAGCGCTACAACCTGACGCCGTTGCTGGGTTTCCATGGTCTCTCGGGCGGTGGCGGCGGATTCTCAGAATATACGGTCGTCGGCGAGCACATGGTTCACCTCCTGCCTGATGACCTCTCCTATGAGCAGGGGGCACTGATCGAGCCGGCTGCCGTGGGCCTGCATGCGGTGCGTCAGAGCGCGCTGAAAGCCGGTGACAGTGCCGTGGTCTTCGGTGCAGGCCCTATCGGTTTGATGATCATTGAGGCGCTCAAGGCCGCCGGGGCTGCCAGCATCGTGGCCGTGGAGCCTTCGGACTCGCGCCGGCACAAGGCGAGCGAGCTGGGTGCCCAGGTGGTGGACCCCCGAGAGCAGGACGCGGTAGAGCAAGTGCACGCCTTGACGCAGGGTGGCGCCGACTTCGCCTTCGAGGTGACCGGCATTTCCGCCGTGCTGGACCAAGCAATCAATGCCACCCATGCCGGCGGCGAGACAGTGATCGTCAGCATCTGGGAAACCGAGGCGGCCTTCCAACCCAATGACCTGGTGATCAAGGAGCGCACCCTGAAGGGCATCATCGCCTACCGGTATATCTATCCCGCCGTGATGGCCCTGATGCAGCAGGGCTATTTTCGCGCCGAGGACCTGATTACCGCACGTATCGTGCTGGACGATGTGGTCGAGCAGGGGTTCGAGACCCTGCTCAATGACAAGTCGCACATCAAGATCATTGTACGGCCCGGCCAGCGGCTGGGCGAAGGAGTCATGTCATGAATACTGCCACCGGCTCTCGCAAGCTGACCATCGCCCGGGCCATGGCCGAGGCCACGGCCCAGGAAATGCGCCAGGACCCGTCGGTCTTCGTGATGGGCGAGGACGTGGGCCCACTCGGCGGCGTCTTCGGTAACACTCGGGGCCTGCATGAGGAGTTCGGGGCCGAACGTGTGCGCGATACCCCGATCTCCGAGACCGCCTTTATCGGCGCCGCAGTGGGAGCGGCCTCCGATGGCATGCGCCCCATCGTCGAGTTGATGTTCGTCGACTTCTTCGGCGTTTGCATGGACGCCATCTACAACATGATGGCCAAGAATACCTACTTCTCCGGCGGCAAGGTCAAGGTGCCGATGGTGCTGATGACCTCCACCGGTGGCGGCTATTCCGACGGCGGCCAGCACTCCCAGTGCCTCTATGGCACCTTCGCCCACCTGCCGGGCATGAAGGTGGTAGTGCCGAGCAACGCCTATGACGCCAAGGGACTGATGACCGCGGCGATCCGCGACGACAACCCGGTTGTCTTCATGTACCACAAGTCGTTGCAGGGCATGGGCTGGCTGGGCACCGAGAAGGGCGCCACTGTGGCGACGCCCGAGGAGAGCTATACCGTCGAGATCGGCAAGGCCTCCGTGGTCAAGGAAGGCGGCGACCTTACCCTGGTCAGCCTGGGTGCCGGCGTGCATCACTGCCTGCGCGCCGCGAAGGCGCTGGGCGAGGAGGGCGTCGAGGCCGAGGTGGTCGACCTGAGGAGCCTGGTGCCGCTGGACCGCGAGACGGTTCGCGCCTCGGTGGCCAAGACCGGTCGACTGATCGTGGTCGACGAGGACTACCACAGCTATGGCGTCAGCGGCGAGATCATTGCCAGCGTGGTCGAGCACGACACGTCCTGCCTGAAGGCGTCCCCCCGGCGAGTCGCCTACCCGGATATTCCGATCCCCTTCGCGCCGACCATGGAGCAGTGGGCGCTGCCCAATGCCGACAAGATCGTCGATACCTATCACCAGATGATGGGCCAATAACAGGAGACACCGCTGATGAGTACCGCGATTACCGTACCGGAGGATCTCTGGGAAGGCGACAATGAGGGCGTGATCACCGCCTGGCTGGTCGATGATGGCAGCCAGGTGAAGCAGGGTGACCTGGTGGCCGAGGTGATGGTCGAGAAGGCCCAGTACGAGATCGAGGCCCCGGCCTCCGGAGTACTGACCATCGCGAAGCAGGAAGACGAGGTGGTCGCCAAGGGCACCTCCATCGCCAGCCTGGAAACCTGAGGAGTTCCTCCATGCCACTCGACACCCAGAATGCCGCCGCCCCCGAGGGGGCGGCTTACTCGCCATCTGGCGGAAGACGTGAGCCCCGCGAGATCCCGCTGCGCGGCATGCGCGGCATGATTGCCACCAAGATGCGCGAGAGCCTGCAGGCGTCGGCCCAGCTGACCCACCATGCTGGCGCCGAACTCGGTGCCCTGCAGGCCCTGCGTCGCCATTGTCGAGCCGTCGGGTTGACGCCACCCTCGGTGCAGGACCTGCTGCTGCGCCTGGTGGTGCAGACGCTGGCCGAGTTCCCGGCGCTCAACGCGACCCTGGAGGACAACCGCATCACCGAGCACCCCGAGGTGCACCTGGGACTCGCCGTGCCGCTGCCTGACGACCTGCTGGTGGCCCCGGCGCTGTTCGATGCCCAATCAGTCGAACTGGGGGCGCTGCCCGGCGCACGACGCGACCTGGTGGAGCAGGCCCTCGCCGGGAAGCTATCGGTCCGTGAGCTGACTGGGGCCACCTTCACCGTCTCTAACCTGGGGCGCTCACGGGTGCACCATTTCACGCCGATTCTCAACCTCCCCCAAGTGGCGATTCTTGGCATCGGTGGTATCGAGGCGCGGGTGGTGCCCGACGAGGCGGGCGGCGTTCGGTCGGCCGAAGTGATCGGCCTGTCGCTGACCTTCGATCATCGTGCGGTCAATGGCGCGCCGGCGGCGGCCTTTCTCGATGGTCTGGTCGAGCGCGTCGAGAGCATCGCGCCCGATGCCTTTGACCATGAACTGCGCTGCTGACCCGGGGGAACCATGGCCGTTCCGCTAGAAATCTCCAGCATGACCTTGCAATGCCCCACGGTGGAGGAGGGGCTGGCCGCCGAGGAGGCCCTGCTCGACACGGTCTGCCAGGGGGAGGCATCGATCGGCTGGCTGGCCTGGTCGCCCACCGACCGCGCCCTGGTGATGCCCCGGCGCCACGAGCGCCTGGCGGGCTTCCCCGATGCTCGGAACCGACTCGCCGCGATGGACTGGCCAGTGCAGTTTCGCGCCACCGGCGGCACGCCGGTGCCTCAGAGTCCGGCAGTGGTCAACCTGGCGCTCGCCATCCGCTGTCGGGTGGGCGGTTCGGCCGCCCACCTCGAGTGGGGCTATCGCCGCCTGGGCGATCCCTGGTGCGATTGGCTCGGTGTTCTGGGCCTGTCGGACGCCGACCTCGGCCCGGCACCCGGCGCCTACTGCGACGGGCGCTACAACGTGCGCATCGCGTCACGCAAGCTGGTCGGCACCGCCCAGCGCTGGCGGCGGGTGCGGGGCTGTCGCGACATGGCCCTGCTGGTCCATGGCGCCATGCAGGTGGACGATACCCCCGAGGCGCTGGTCGCCGTGGTCAACGCCTTCCAGGCGGCCATCGATGATCCCCAGCGCTTCTTGGCTGGGAGTCACATCGCCCTTCGTGACGTCTTGCCCCAGCTGCAGCTAGCATCCGCCATTCCCGGTCTGGTCGAACGCCTGATGACGTGGCAGGCCCCTCCTGAAGATGGCACATATTGCAAGTGAGCGTGCCAGCTGGCACTAGACGCTTGGCGGTGTCAAGCTCGCAGATGTTGTGGCCCCTGACTGCTGGACGGCTTGTGCAATCTGCACAATTTGCGTGTATAGCCTCAGTCGTAGAGAACGCAGAACCCTGCTAAGGACGCTCCCCATACCGTGTGCGCCGCGCTCACCGCAGGGCGTCTTCCAAGATCTTCAGCCGACCCGGCACCAGGGCATCCTCCACGGCGGTGATGCGCAGCACCTGGCCGAGGTCCGGATGGGCCGGGCGAGCAATCAGCCGCCCGGCCTCGAGCAGTTCGCGGTTGACCCGCTCGGCGAGCTCGGCGCTGGGCAACCGGATGCCGATGAAGTTGGTGGCGCTGGGCAGCACCTCGGCGCCGAGCGCACGGAAGTGCTTGGCCAGGCGCTCGCGGCGCTTGAGTACCGCGGCGATGTGCTCGCGGGTCTCGTCGGGATGGTCCAGCACTAGCTCGGCGGCGGCCAGGGTGAGCGTCGAGACCGCATAGTGGATGCGTACCTTCATCATCATCGCCAGGGTCTCGGGCTCGGCGATGGCATAGCCGATGCGCAGCCCCGCCATGCCGTGGGCCTTGGAGAGGGTGCGCAGGCGGATCACGCCGGGCAGGACCTCGCGGGCGAAGGGGGACTCGGCATCCTCGCGGAAGTCGTGGTAGGCCTCGTCGAGCAGCAGCCAGCAGTCGTCGGGCAGCGTCTCGCGCAGGCGGCGAATGGCCGTGTCGTCGTGCAGGTGGCCGCTGGGATTGTCGGGATTGGCCAGATAGACCAGCCGGGCCTGTTCGCGTCCGGCAGCGGCCGAGAGGGCCTCGAGATCGGGGGCGAGGCGGCCCGGCGCTGCCTCGTAGGGCACCTCGACCAGCCGGCAGCCCTGGCCCCGGGCAAAGTAGCCAAAGGTGGGGTAGGTGCCGGCGGTGGCCACCACGGCGGTGCCGGGCTCGGCCACGGTGCGCAAGGCGAGGGCAATCAGGCTGTCGGCGCCGGCGTCGACCAGCAGGGCCTCGAGCGGGATGCCCTGCTGCTCGGCGAGCCGCCGGCGGACGCCCAGCGCCTCCGAATCCCCGTAGCAGTAGGCATGCTCGACCATGGCGTCGCCGAAGTGCGCGCGCAGGGCGCGGTGGGGCATGTCGAGTCCCTCGTTGGAGCCCAGGCGGTGGGGGATCTCGCGGCCCAGGCGGCGCTCCAGCACGCGGATCCCGGGGAAGGGGTTGGTGGGACCGTCGCCGGTCAGGTGGTCGGGAAAACGGGGCATCGTGAACTCCCAGTCAGGTGTGGTCCGAGGGCATTTCGTCGCGATCGGTCGGAGGCGGATCTTGTTCAGGGCGGCGCCTGCCGAGCATGACGACGGCAATCGCCGCCAGGATCAGCAGCAGGGCTATCACCACCTGCAGCGTCAGCGGCTCGCCCAGCAGCAGGCTGGCGCTGAGAACACCGACGACCGGAATGATCAGGGTGCTGATGGTGGACTGGCCCAGGGTGAGACGGTTGACGTTACGGAACCATAGCATCTGCGCCAGGCAGATCGAGAACACCAGATGGTAACCGAGGGCCAGCCAGGTCGTGTCGAGCCAGTCGCCGGGCGGGGGCGGCGACTCTTGCCATGCCGCTAGACCGATCATCGGCACAGCACAGAGCGCGAACTGCCAGCCGGTGATCACCACGGGGTGACTCTCCCAATGACCTCGTCGCTTGATCAGCACGGTGCCAAGCGCCCAGGAAAGAGCAGCACCGAGCACGATGACGGGCCCGACGAGGTCCTCGGTCCGGGCTGCCAGCGCCGCGGGCCCGAGCAGCACGACCAGCCCCAGCTGGCCGGTGGCCAGACCCAGCCACTGGCGTGGCCTGAC
This sequence comes from Halomonas sp. 11-S5, assembly GCF_029889825.1. NCBI lineage: Bacteria > Pseudomonadati > Pseudomonadota > Gammaproteobacteria > Oceanospirillales > Halomonadaceae > Halomonas > Halomonas sp. 11-S5. The sequence continues at coordinate 50,490 of NZ_JARANW010000013.1, read as the reverse complement.
GCTTTCGCCGAGCAGCCCCCACGCCATCAGCAGCGCCCAGCACGGCATGGTGAAGGCGATGATAGCCGCCTGTGAGGTCGGCATGCGCAGTTGGGCAAAGGCGGTGGCCAGGTTGAAGCCGAGGATGGTGAAAAGTCCGGTGACGGCGAGCCATGGCCACTCCTGGCCCGTCACACGTAGTGGCAGGCCACGCCATCGGGCCCAGCCCAGCAGCACCAGTGCACCAGCGGTAAAGCCGATGGCGCGCAGGCTGAAGGGCGGCAGGTCGCGGAGGATGAAACGCACCGCCGGCCAGTTACCGCCCCAGAAGAGCCCGATGGCGAGGATCAAGGCCAGCGAGGCGAGTACCGGTCGGGCAGCCACCAAACGGGGCAGGCGGTCAGCGAGTAAGCGTGCCATCGAGCGTTCAGCCCTCCTCCGGAGCGAGTACCTTGTGGCGATTGAGCAGTCCGTGCGGGTCGAGGGCTCGCTTGAGGGTGTGCATCAGTGTGATCTCCTCGGGGGTCCGCGAGAGGGCAAGGTAGTCGCGTTTTTCCAGGCCGATGCCGTGCTCGGCCGACACCGAGCCGTCAAGCTCGGCCAGTGGCGTATAGACGAGCCGTTCGACGGCGCGACGGGCCGCCGGATCGTCGCTGCCGACGGTGATGGAAATATGCAGGTTGCCGTCGCCCAGATGGCCAAAGGTGACCATGCGCCCCCGAGGCCAGTCGCGGGCCAGGGCCTCTTCCAGCCTGGCGACATAGCGATCCATCTCGGGGATCGGCAGGCTGACGTCGAAGGTGAACAGCGGCGAGAGGGCCTGGATCAGCCCCTCGATGTCCTCGCGGATCGCCCAGAGGGACTGGCGCTGAGTGTCGGACTGGGCGATGGCCGCATCACTGATCAAGGCGTCTTCCAGGGCGCGCTCCAGGGCCAGGGAGAACTGGGCGCCATGGCTCTGCGGGTCGCTCCCCAGCGACTCGAGGATCACGTAGAAGGGCGCCTCGGGCGACAGCGGTGGCGTGTGCCGGCCGCTCTCCTCGGTGAGCAGGCGATAGTGGCTCTGCCACATCGCCTCGAAGGCCGCCAGGCTGCCTCCCAGGTGCCGGCCCAGATGGCCCAGCAGGCCGGTCAGAGCCTCGAAGGAAGGGCAGGCGACCAGCGCCGCCTGCACGTCCGGGGTGGGCGGCTGCAGGCGCAGCACCGCCCGGGTGACGATGCCCAGCGTTCCCTCGCTGCCGATGAACAGCTGCTTGAGGTCGAAGCCCGCATTGTTCTTGAGCATGCGGTTCATCGAGCTGACCACGGTGCCGTCGGCCAGCACCGCCTCCAGCCCCAGCACCTGCTGGCGCATCATGCCGTAGCGGATGACCCGGATGCCGCCGGCATTGGTGGCGATGTTACCTCCGATGGTGCAGCTGCCGCGGGCGCCCAGGTCCAGGGCAAACTGGAGGCCGATTGCCTCGGCGGCCTGCTGGACGCTCTCCAGTGGCGCACCCGCCTGCACGGTCAGCGTGGCACCGACCGGGTCGACGGCTTCGATGGCGGTCATGCGCTCGAGCGACACGGCCAGCTCCTCGGGATCCGCCTCGGCCCCATGCACCAGCCCGGTGAGGCCGCCATGGGTGACCACCGGCTGGCGAGCGGTATGGCAGGCACGCATCACCTCGGCGAGTTGCGAGGTCGATCCCGGTCGCACGATGGCCCCGGCGTGGCAGGGCGCACCGGTCAGCCAGTCGACCCGTCGGGCGCCGACATCCTCGCCGGTGAGCACGTTGGCGGCGCCGACGATGGTGGTGATCTCCTTCAAGAGGGCGTCCATGACAGGGGCGGGCTCCGAGTGGCGTGGGTCAGGCGGTGGCCAGGACGTGTGCCCTGCCGGGGATGGCTTCGAGCAGTTCGCGGGTGTAGGCCTCCTGTGGCGAGAGGAAGACCGCTTCGGCGGTGCCGTGCTCGACGATACGGCCGTACTGCATGACGATGATGTGGTCGCAGATCTGGGCGGCGACGCGCAGGTCGTGGGTGATGAACAGCAGCGACAACGAGAGCTTCTGCTTCAGATCCTCGAGCAGCTCGAGGATCTGCGCCTGAATGGACACGTCCAGCGCCGAGACGGCCTCGTCGGCGACGATTAGCTCGGGATTGAGGGCCAGCGCCCGGGCGATGCCGATGCGCTGGCGCTGGCCACCGGAGAATTCATGGGGGAAGCGCTCGGCCGAGGCAGCCCCCAGGCCGACCAGGTCGAGCAGATCGCCGGCCTTCTCGAGCGCCTGTTGCCGGGGCACGCCGTTGGCGATGGGCCCCTGGGCGATGGCCATGCCGACCCGGGTGCGCGGGTTGAGCGAGGCATAGGGGTCCTGGAAGATCATCTGCACCCGCTTGCGTTCGCGGCGCAGGGTCTCGCCCTTGAGACTGGTCAGATCGACGCCGTCGAGCAGCAATTCACCGCTGTCGGGCCGCTCCAGGCGGACCACGCAGCGCCCCAGGGTCGACTTGCCGGAGCCCGACTCGCCGACGATACCCACCGTCTCGCCGCGCGCCATGGTGAAGCTGACATCATCCAGGGCGTGGACCTCACGCGAGGGCTTGAAGAGGCCACCGCGGGAGCGGAAGACCTTCTGCAGGTGACGGACCTCGAGCAGCGGGGCGGTCTGGTCGGCCTCGCGGGCGGCGGGCATGGCGTTGCTGGGAATCGCCTCGATCAGCGCTCGGGTATAGGCATGCCGGGGATGCTCCAGCACCTCTCGGGCCTCGCCGAGCTCGACGATGCGTCCCTCGCGCATCACGCAGACCCGGGTCGCGATCTCGGCCACCACCCCGAAATCGTGGGTGATGAACATCACCGCCATGCCGTGGCGCCGCTGAAGATCGCCGATCAGGTCGAGGATCTGCGCCTGGGTGGTGACGTCCAGCGCCGTGGTGGGCTCATCGGCGATCAGCAGCTCGGGTTCCAGGGCCAGGGCCATGGCGATCATCACCCGCTGGCGCTGGCCGCCGGAGAGCTCGAAGGGATAGGCGCGGATGGCCTTCTCGGGCTGGGGAATGCCCACCTCGATCAGCAGCTCCAGGGCGCGGTTCTGGCGCTCGGCCGGGGTGAGGCGGTTGTGCGCCTCGAAGACCTCGCCGATCTGGGCGCCGACCCGCATCAGCGGGTTCAGCGCGGTCATCGGTTCCTGGAAGATCATGCTGATGCGCAGCCCGCGTAGTTCGCGATGCTGTTTCTCGGTCAGCGTGAGCAGATCCTGGCCATCGAACACCACCTCGCCCGCGGTGGCTCGTACCCCCTTGGGCAACAGACCCATCAGGGCATTGGCGGCCATGGACTTGCCGGAGCCGGACTCACCGACCACACACATGATCTCGCCGCGCGCCACGTCGTAGCTGACGTCCTCCACCGCGAAGTCGCGGTCGGCCCCGTGCGGCAGGGCAATGGTCAGGTGGCGAATGCTCAGCAGGGTGTCACTCATGGAGTTCTCCTTGGCCGCCGTTCATGAGCGCTCGCGGGCGAGCTTGGGGTTGAGGGCGTCGTCGAGGCCTTCGCCCACCAGGTTGAGCGCCAGCACGGTCAGCAGGATCGCCACGCCGGGAAAGAAGCTCAGCCACCAGGCCTGACGGATCACCGTGCGGGCCGCGCCGATCATGTAGCCCCAGGACATCACGTTGGGGTCGCCCAGGCCGAGGAAGGAGAGGGCGGACTCCAGCAGGATGGCCGTGGCGACCATCAGCGAGGCCAGCACGATGATCGGCGACAGGGTGTTGGGCAGGATCTGGCGCAGGATGATGGTGGCGTTGGTCTGGCCGACCAGGCGGGCCGCCTCCACGTACTCGCGGTGCCGCAGCGACAGGAACTCGGCGCGCACCAGGCGGGCCACCGGCGGCCAGCTGACGATGGCGATGGCCAGCACGATGGAGGTGATGCTGGGCTGCATGATGGCGACCAGCACGATGGCCAGGGCGAAGTTGGGGATGGTCTGGAAGAACTCGGTGAAGCGCATCAGGCCATCGTCGACCAGGCCACCGTAGTAGCCGGCGATGGCGCCCAGCGGCACGCCGATGGCCAGGGCCACGGTGGTCGAGACCAGGCCGATCAGCAGCGAGACCCAGGCGCCGTGCATCAGGCCGGCGGCGACGTTACGGCCCATGGTGTCGGTGCCCAGCGGGAAGCCGTCCGCCTCGAGCGGCGCCAGGAAGGGGCGCTGCACCATGCGCCAGGGCGATTCGGGGAACAGCAGCGGAGCCAGGATGGCCATCAGGATGATCGCCATCAGGATGATCAGGCCCACCAGGGCGCCGCGGTTCTGGACGAAGCGGGCGAAGAAGCTCATGACGCCTCCTTGATGCGCGGGTCGGCCAGGCGGTAGACGAGGTCGGTGATGATGTTGAAGACGATCACCAGGGCCGCCGAGAAGAAGAAGATGCCCAGCAGCAGGTTGTAGTCGCGTTGCTGTAGCGCCTCGAACATCAGCCGGCCGATGCCGGGCCAGGCGAAGACCGTCTCGGTGAGGATGGCCCCGCCGACCATCTGGCCCGCCTGCAGGCCGGCCAGGGTGATGATCGGCAGCAGGGCGTTGCGCAGGATGTGGCGTCGCTGGATGACGCTGTTCTTCAGGCCCTTGGCGCGGGCCGTCTTGACGAAGTCCTGCTGGGCGGCCTCGAGCATCGAGGCACGCGTCATGCGGGTGTAGATGGCCATGAAGAACAGCGCGAGCGTGGTGGCCGGCAGGATCAGGTGCTTGGCGACGTCCAGAGCGAAGGCGAACCCTTCAAGGCCGGCACCCACGGTATACATGCCGTAGGCCGGCAACCAGTCGAGATAGACCGAGAACAGCACCACGGCCATCAGCGCGACCCAGAACAGCGGGGTGGCGTAGAAGACCAGCGCCAGGGCCATGATGATGGAGCCCGAGGGCCTCTTGACCCGGGCCGCGGCCAGCGAGCCGGCGACGATGCCCAGCACCAGCGACAGCACGAAGGCGGTGCCGGTGAGCAGCAGGGTGGCCGGCAGGCGGGCCAGTATCAGGTCGAGTACCGGCACCTGCTGGCGGTAGGAAAAGCCGAAATCGAGCATGGCCACGCCGGAGACATAGCGCCACAGCTGCACGTGCAGCGGCTGGTCGAGGCCGAAGCGCTCGGTCAGCTGGCGCAGGAACTCGGCATCGGTGGCCCCGGCCTCGCCGGCCAGGATGGCGGCCGGGTCGCCCGGCGCCATCTGGATGAGGAAGAAATTTAAGATGATGATCATGAACAGCACGATCACGGCCTTGAACAGCCGTGACGCGATCAGCCTGGCATAGAGCATGCCATTACCCCCTGGCGACATGAGACGCGGTGGAACGTCGCAGGGGCGGCCGACAGGGCCGCCCCGCCTGGCTTACCTGTCGAGCCAGGCGTTCTTGAAGCCGTCATTGACGCCCACGCCCGAGGTCACCAGGTTCTTGACGTCGCAGCGGTAGATGGTCGGGAAGCCGAGCTCCAGCAGCCAGCCCACCGGCACGTCCTCCTGGAGGAGCTCCTGGACCTCGTGGTAGAGCGCCTCGCGCTTCTCCTCCGGAAAGGCCGTCGCGGCCTGGTTGAACAGCTCATCTACCTTCTCGTTTTCGTAGCCTTCGACGTTGTTCCAGGGCGAGCCCTTGTCGATGTTGCTCGAGAGGTAGGTGCGCGAGATGCCCAGCGCCGGGTCGCCATACTGATAGAGGTAGGTGAAGGCGAGGTCGTAGTCCCAGTCGCCGAGGCGCTGGTTCCAGCCGCCCACGTCGGTGGCCTCGGTGCGCACGTTGATGCCGACCTCCTTGAGGTTCTGCTGTACGGCCTCGGCCCAGCGTGTCCAGGTCTCGCCATAGGGCAGGGGCAGCAGGCGGACCTCCTCGCCGTCATAGCCCATCTCGTCGAGCAGTTCACGGGCGCGGTCCGGATCATGGTTGTAGGACGCCAGATCCTCGTTCTGGAACTTGGCGTTGGAGCCAAACGCCCCCAGCGGCACCTTGCCCAGGCCATTCCACAGTACGTTGCGGGCGAACTCACGGTCCATGGCGTACATGACCGCCTGCCGGAAGCGCTTGTCGGCGGTGGGGCCCTCGCGGTTGTTCATCCATAGCATGGCGAAGGGGCTGAAGTATTCGTGGCCCTGCTCGGTCACGCAGGTGTTGTCCAGTTCGGTGAGGCGCGGGATGTCGAAGTTCTCGACGGTGCCGTAGGGCAGCACGTCGACGGTGCCATTCTCGTAGGCGACCGCGCGGGAGGCTCCGTCGGGGATGATGTGCCAGTTGATGCCGTCGAGGTAAGGCAGGTCCTCCTCGTAGTAGTCCTCGTTCTTCACCAGCTGGATGACGGTGCCGCGGTCCCAGTTCTCGAACTTGAAGGGACCGGTGCCGATGGGATGGTTGTTGGCCGCGTTGTCGCGGAACTCGGTGCCTGCGTAGATGTGCTTGGGCACCATGGTGAAGGTCCCGGCCTCGAAGGAGAGCAGGAAGGGGCCGAAGGGCTTCTCGAGGGTGAAGGTCACCGTATGGTCGTCGACGGCCTCGATGGCGGTCACGTGCTTCAGAACCGCCCGGGCGCTGGGGTTGAGTTCGCGGTGGAAGACATCGGCGGAGAACACCACGTCCTCGGCGGTGAAGGGCTCGCCATCGTGCCAGGTGACATCCTCGCGCAGGTGGAAGGTCCAGGTGCGCCCGTCTTCGCTGACCTCCCAGGATTCTGCGAGCTGGGGCTGGGGTTCCAGGTCGGTGGTATAGCGCAGCAGGCCTTCGTAGATGTTGCCGGCGACCGTGCGGGTCGGGGCGTTCTGGATCATGCCCAGTACCAGGCCGGGCGGCTCGGGCTGGATGATGGTGTCGATGATCCCGCCGGCTTGGGGCTCGTCGGCGAAGGCGGAGGAGGCGGTGATGGCCGCGGCGGTAATGGCGATGGCCAGTGGTGTCTTCATGATGCTGTCCCCGTTGTGGCGATTGTTGTTGGTGATTGTTGTTGGCAATGGGCAGTCACCTGAATGAAGCTAGCAGGCACCGCTCAAACTGTCGACAGTCGTCAATCGACGGTCGACAAGCGACGCCCATTGGCCATACTGGGGGGGAAGCCATCCCGATACGAGTCCGAGCCGCATGCCTGCCCCCCCAGCTGCCACACCCGCCGCGTTCATCCAGCAGCGAAACCTGGTGGACCAGGTGGCCGACTACCTGACCCAGGCCATCATCGGCCAGCGCTTCGCCCCTGGCGAACGGCTGTCGGAGGTGCAACTGGCCCGCGATCTGGGGGTGAGCCGCGCGCCGGTCCGCGAGGCAGCGCGGCTGCTGGAGAGTCGCGGCCTGCTGGTCTCCCAGCCCCGGCGTGGCTTTTTCGTGCGAGCCCTGGATGCCGGCGAGCTCGCCGATATCTTCGATCTTCGACTCTGCCTGGAGCGCCATGCCATGGAGCGGCTCGCCGGGGCCTGTCCGCCCGAGGCCCTGGCGGCACTGCGCCGGCAGGTCGAGATGCTGTGCGAGGCGTCGGGCAGCGGTGACGAGAGCCGGCGCATCGAGGAAGACCTGGCCTTCCATCGCCTGCTGATCGCCTCGGCGGGAAACCGCCGTCTGCTCAGGACCTTCGAGGACCTGGCCCACGAGCTGCGGCTGTGCATCACCCTGATCACCAAGACCCACGAGGCGCCGGACTCCATCGCCGAGAGCCATCACCTGTTGCTTGATGCGTTGGCCAGCGGCGACGGGCCACGCTGTCGCGAGGCCATCGATTACCACATCGGCGTGGCACGGGACTCCGTGGTCCAGAGCATCGAGGGGTCTCGCGAGTGACCGAGAGGTCCTGGCCCCCGACTTGCTTTCCATCTTGCGTCACGCCATGTTGACGCTGTCGATGGCGACTGGAAGGCGATACCCCCGATGACCCTGCTCGATCTTCGCGCCGCCACCCTGGGCCAGGAGCACGTCGCCCATGCCCATGACCACCATCAGCTCATCCTCGCCACCCGCGGGGCCACCGAGCTCTCCATCGAGGGGCAAGGGGGGCGCATCACCGGCAGCCGGGGCTGCCTGATCCCCTGTGGCCGCCATCACGACTACCGGGGCGATGGTCGCAACCGCACCTTCGTGCTCGACATTCCTGCCGCGAGCCTGCCGGCCCTGCGCGATGGCGATGCCATCGAGCGCCTCTTCGAGAGGCCACGCTTCTTCGCCGTGCCGCCGCGTCTCAATCGCCTGGCGGCAAGCCTGATGCAGCAGCTCGAGTGCTGTCCGGCCCTGCACAGCGAGATCGCCGCGCTGCTGCTGCGGGCCCTCTATCTGCACCTCGAGTCCGCGCCGCTGCCGGCGGATGCCGGCGTGGCCGCCAGCCCGGGCTTCAGCGAGCGCCTCGACCTGGCGCGCCTGGACGCCTGGATCGACCACCACCTCGCCGACGAGATCCGTGTCGAGCAGCTGGCCGCGCTCTGCGCCCTGAGTGCCGGGCACTTCCATGCCTGTTTCCGGGAGCTGACCGGCGCGACCCCGTTGGCCTATGTCCAGCGGCGGCGACTGGATCACGCCCGTGCCCTGGTCACCCACAGTGGCCTGAGCCTCGGCCATATCGCCTCCCTGGTGGGATTTCGCGATCAGGGCAGCTTCTCCCGCGCCTACCGCCGCCGCTTCGCCGTCTCGCCCTCCCGGAGCCGCCGGGAGGGCCGGGCATTGCCGAGTCTCGGGCAAGAGCAGCGCAGTTCCGGGCAAGCAGGCGGGCCCGAGTCGACCTAGTCTGAAGGTCAGCTGTCTCGTTGTGTCCTCTGCAGGGAGGGCGAGATAGGCTCATGACAATGACAAGACGACACGAGGTTGACCATGAAAGCGAAGACACTCCCCGGCGCCCTGGCCCTGGCCGCGCTGCCCCTGGCCATCGCCAGCACCCAGGTGCAGGCCCAGTCCACGGAAATGGCCATCGCCACCATCCTCCCGGAGAACATGAGCAACAATGAGGTCTACCCGGCGCTGGTGCACTTCAAGAACCTGGTCGAGACCCGGACCGATGGCGAGGTCACCGTGTCGATCTTCGGCAACAGCCAGCTGGGTTCCGAGGTGGAGACCGCGTCCGAGGTCCAGGGTGGGCGTACCCTACAGTCCACCATCATTACCACCGGTGCCATGTCGTCCTTCTATGACGACTATCAGCTGATGACCGCCCCCTTCATCTTCGACAACTGGCGCCAGGCCTGGGCCTTCTTCGACGGGGAATGGTTCGCTGACTTCATGTCCGGCACCATCGAAGAAACCAACATGCGCTACCTGGGTACCTTCGATGACGGTGGCGGCTTCGTGGCCTTCACCAACAACAAGCGCCCGATCAAGACCGTGGAGGACCTCGAGGGGCTGAACATCCGCACCGAGGAGAACCCCGGGCACGTGGCCATCATGAAATCGCTGGGCGCCTCGGCCACGCCGCTGCCCTGGGGCGAGGTGATCACCGCCCTGGAGACGGGCCTGGCCGACGGGCAGTTCAACGCCCCGGTGCTCAATGTCACCTATAACTTCGACGAGGTGACGGACTACACCACGCTCACCGGCCACGTCTACAACAGCGCGGCCTGGCTGGTCAGCGAAGATTGGTTCCAGAGCCTGACCGAGGCCCAGCAGGAAGCCATCGTCACCTCCGCCCGCGAGGCCGTCGCCATCGGCCACGGCATGTCCGGGGCGCTGGCTACCGCCAGCTGGGTGGAGTCCTGCGAGCGCTTCGAGGAGTGCTACATCATGCCCCCCGAGGAGCGGGCACGCATGGCGGAGATCGCCACGCCGGCATGGAAGGACTGGATCGTCAACGACTTCGGCATCGAGGCTGAGACGGTCGATGGCTTCCTCGCCGAGGTCGCTCGGGTTGGCGAAGAGGTCGTCGAGAACGACATGGCCAACTATGGCCAGTGAGAGTCGCGAGTGAGTGAATGGCCCGAGTGATCCCATGGGCCAGTGAGCCGGCAGGCGCCCAGGCGCCTGCCCCTTCGGACGGTTGACCTGCTGGTCGGTCGTCGTTCCTCCGAGGTACTCCGATGCCACTCCTTCAGCCTTTGCGCCGCCTGAGTGATGCGGTGAACCAGGCGGCGATCGTGGCGTGCTGGTCATGCTGGGCATCTCCTTCACGGCCTTCCTCTACAAGCTGGCCACCGGCAGCACGCTGAGCTGGACCTACTCCCTGGCCCGGCTCTTCCTGCCCTGGATCGGCTTTCTCTCCATGACCATATCGTTGCGCTACGGCGAGCATGTGGCCATGACGCTGCTGGTGCGCAGCCTGCCACGCGTGCTGCTCAAGGTGGCGGCGGGGCTCTGCCTCGCCGTCATTGCGCTGTTCGCCTTGATGCTGGTCTGGTATGGCTGGGGCTACTTCCAGGGGGCCTCCCAGGTGTACATGGTCTCCGACCAGATCCAGATCTCCGCCAAGTTCACCGCCATCGTGATTCCGATCAGCGGGGTCATCATCCTGCTGCACCTGGTGCAGGGCTTCGACCTGCTGGAACACTTCATCGATGACGACACCGTGATCGATGAGCTCATCGAGACCGCCGACGGGGAGAACCGCCCATGACGCCCGCGATCATTGCCTTCGTCGTGCTGCTGCTGATCGGCGCTCCGGTCGCCGTGGTGATGGCCATGTCGGGACTTGCCGGCGGCTTCGCCATGGGCGGCGAGCGCATGCTCGGCATCATCGCCGACCGGATGTTCGCCGGCGTCTCCGGCTTTCTGCTGATCGCCGTGCCCTATTTCATTTTCACCGCCGAGCTGATGAATCAGGGCGGCCTGACTCAGAAGCTGATCGCCTTCAACAATGCCTTGTTCGGCCGGGTGCGCGGGGCTCTGTCTCACGTCAATATCTCGGTGTCGGTGTTCTTCGCCGGCCTGACCGGGGCGGCGATCACCGATACCGTGGCGATCGGCAAGATCATGATTCCGGAGATGAAGAAGCAGGGCTATGACGCCGAGTACGCGGCGGCGATCACCGCCTGCTCGTCAATCATCGGGCCGATCATCCCGCCCAGCGTGGTGATGGTGGTCTATGCGACCCTGCTGCGTGACATCTCGGTGATCGACCTCTTTGCCGGGGGGATCGTCCCCGGCCTGCTGATGGCCCTCGCGCTGCTCGCGGTGAGCTTCTTCCTGGCCTGGAAGCGGGGCTATCCCAAGCAGGCGCCTACTCCGCTCAAGGCGGCGGCGATCGCCTTCCTGGTGGCCCTGCCGGCGATGGTCGTGCCACTGATCATCCTCGGCGGCATCCTCTCGGGGATGACCACCATCACCGAGGCCTCGGGGTTCGCCGCCGTCTATGCCATCGCCATCGGGGTCGTCTTCTACCGCACCCTCACCTGGCGCAAGATCTGGCACGCGCTGGTGGTGACGGTGCGCTTCTCGGGGGTGGTGTTCTTCCTGCTGGCGACCTCGGCGGTGCTCGGCTGGTTCGTCACCCGCTCCGGCATCGCCCGGGACGCGGCGGGCCTGATCACCACCTTCAGCGACTCGACCTTCCTGCAGCTGTTGCTGGTCTGTGCCTTGCTGATCCTGGTCGGCACGGTCATGGACGTGTTGCCGGCGCTGGTGGTGGTGGCCCCGGTGCTGGTGCCGGCGATGATTCAGCTGGGCGTGGACCCGCTGCACTTCGCCATCCTGATGATCGTGGTGCTCAACATCTCCAACGTCACGCCACCGGTGGGGATGACGCTGATGACGGCGGCGAGGATCGCCAACGTGCCCTTCGAACGGGCGATCATTGCCTCGCTGCCGTTCTACGTTGCCTTCATCGTGGTGATCCTGCTACTGGTCATCTTCCCATCGCTCTCCACCTGGATCCCCTCGCTGCTGGGCTAAGGAACCCCCTCATGAAGCTCTTCTACCATCCCGACCAGGAACGCCACGCGCCGCCGACCTTCCTGCTGCGTGGCCGGCCGGTGGACTCGCCGGAAGGGCCGTTGCGGGCCGAGCTGCTGACCCGTGGGCTGGCGTCCATGGGCCTCTCCATGACCCTACCCACCGCGGTCGACAGTGCGCGGCTGAGAGAGCGCCTGGCCAGGATCCACGCCCCGCGCTATCTCGACTTCCTCGAAACCATCCATGCCCGCTGGCGGGCGCTGCCGGATGCTGCGGCGATCGTGGCGCCCAATGTCCACCCCTGCGGGGGCGGGCACCACTATCCCCGGCACCCTGTGGGGCTGGTGGGCTGGCACATGCATGACATGGCCTGCCCGATGACCGTCGACAGCTTCATCGGCATCTTGGCCAGCGCCGCTAGCGCCGAGGCTGCCGCCGATGCCGTGCTGACCGGCGACCCCTCGGCCTATGCGCTGTGCCGGCCACCGGGTCACCATGCCGGCCCTGAGCGAGCCGGGGGCTTCTGTTTTCTCAACAACTCGGCACTGGCCGCCACGGTGCTGCGTGAACGCCATGCGCGGGTGGCGATCCTCGATGTGGACCTCCACCACGGCAATGGCACCCAGGACATCTTCTATCAACGCGGTGATGTCTGGACCGGCTCGCTGCATGCCGACCCCGCCGACTTCTATCCCTTCTTCTGGGGCGGTGCCGATGAGCACGGCGAAGGAGACGGGCAGGGGGCCAACGTCAACCTGCCGCTGCCCCTGGGCAGCGATGGCGCGACCTTCCTGGCCACCCTGGAGCACTTGATCGAGCGCTTGGTCGCCTTTCGTCCCCAGGCCCTGGTGGTGGCGCTGGGGCTGGATGCCCACAAGGACGACCCGCTGGCCGGGCTGGCGCTGGAGACCGACGACTTCACCGCCATGGGGCGGCGCCTCGCCGCCCTGGAACTACCCACCGTGCTGGTGCAGGAGGGGGGGTACCCCACCGAGCACCTGGGCGACAACCTCGCCGCCTTCCTGGGCGGCTATACCGCAGCCTGACTGCCATCCCGACGAGAGACCACACCATGACCGTCACCTATCACGACAGCAACGCCCGCATGAGCCAGATCACCGTGCACAACGGCACCGTCTACCTGGCCGGCCAGGTGCCGTCCGACCCTTCTGCGGACATGCGCGGCCAGACCGAGCAGGTGTTGGCCCGCATCGATGACCTGCTGGCCAAGGCCGGCACCACCAAGGAGCATCTGGTCGCCGCCCAGATCTGGGTCACCAGCATGGCCGAGTTCGACCAGATGAATGCCGCCTGGGATGGCTGGGTGGCCCCGGGGCGCCCGCCGGTACGCGCCGCGGTCGAGGCCAAGCTCGCCAAGCCCGAGTGGAAGGTGGAGATCATGGTCACCGCGGCGCTGCCGGAGGCCTGAGATGCGCATCATCACTGCCGAGCAGGTGTCGGCCTCGCTGGCCTGGCCGGCGCTGGTCGAGCGGCTGGCCACCACCTTCCGCGAGGGGGTGGAGTCGCCGCCGCGACATCACCACGCCATGCATCGCCCCGATGGCGAGGCCACCATGCTGCTGATGCCGGCCTGGGAGCGGGCCGGCTACATCGGCGTGAAGATGGTCAACGTCTTCCCGCAGAACGCCGACCATGGGCTCCCGGCCATTGCCGGCGTCTATCTGCTCAGCGAGGGTGCCCATGGGCGTCCCCTGGCCTGCATCGACGGCAGCGAACTGACCCGGCGGCGCACCGCGGCGGCCTCGGCCCTGGCGGCCCGGGAACTGGCCCGGGACGATGCCGCGACCCTGCTGGTGGTGGGCACCGGCAAGCTGGCGCCCATGGTGATCGAGGCGCATGCCGCGGTACGGCCCATCACCCGGGTGCGGGTCTGGGGGCGCAACCCCGCCAAGGCCGAGCGGCTGGCCGCCGACTATGCCGACCGCTTCGACAGCGCCGCGGTCACTGACCTCGAGGCGGCGACCCGCGAGGCGGATATCATCAGCTGCGTGACGCTTTCCAGTGAGCCGCTGATTCGCGGTGACTGGCTCGCGCCCGGCACCCACCTCGACCTGATCGGTGCCTTCCGGCCGACCATGCGCGAGACCGACGCCGAGTGTCTGGCCCGCAGCGAGGTGTTCGTCGACACCTATGCCGGGGCGCGGGGCGAGGCGGGCGACATCCTGCAGGCCGTCGACGAGGGGCGCTTTGCCTTCGACGCCATCCGTGGCGAGCTCGCCGAGCTGCTGCGCGGCGAGCGGACGGGACGCTCCTCGGCCGATGCCATCACGCTGTTCAAGTCGGTGGGCGCTTCGCTGGAGGACCTGGCCGCGGCCATCGAGGTCTGGGAGCGCCAGGAGGTCCGCGAATGACGGTGGCTCGCACCGGAGCGCCGGCCGCAGGCTTCTTCTGGCATGAGCGCTGCTTCTGGCACGACCCGGGCGCCATCGGGGTCTTCTCGGCCCCCGGCGAGTTCCTGCAGCCGCAGCCGGCCTCGGAGAGCGCCGAGAGCAAGCGGCGGCTGAAGAACCTGCTGGAGGTCTCCGGCCTGATCGACGAGCTGGCGGTGCGTAAGCCGCCGCCTGCCCACCGCGAGGATCTCGAACGCTTCCATTCTGCCCGCTACCTGGCGGCGCTGGCGGCCGGCGATCGGGGCCCCGGCGGCGACGGGGGCGACTGTGCCCCCTTCACGCCCGGCAGCCTGGCCGCCGCTCGCCAGTCGGCGGGGCTGGCCATCGCCGCGGTGGAGGCCGTGGCCAGCGGGGAGCTGGCGCGCGCCTATGCGTTGTGTCGTCCCCCCGGGCACCACGCCGAGGCCGACCGCGGGCGGGGCTTCTGTCTGCTCGGCAACATCCCGGTTGCCGTGATGCGGGCGCGTGCCCTGGGCCAGGTGAGACGCGTGGCGATCCTCGACTGGGACGTGCACCACGGCAACGGCCAGCAGGCGGCGTTCTACGCAGACCCCGACGTGTTCACGGTCTCGATCCACCAAGCGGGCAACTACCCGCTGGACACCGGCACGTTCGCGGAGCAGGGGGAGGGGGTCGGCGAAGGCGCCTGCCTCAACCTGCCGCTGCCGCCCGGCTGCGGCCTCGGGGCCTACGATCACGCCATGACCGAGCTGGTGCTGCCGGCGATCGAGGCCTTCGCGCCCGAGCTGATCGTGGTCGCCTGCGGCTATGACGCCTGCGCCAAGGATCCGCTGGGCAAGATGCTGCTCAACAGTACGGCCTTCGCGCGCATGACCCGACAGGTCCGCGAGCTGGCCGAACGTAGCGGCCAGGGGCGGCTGGTGATGGTCCACGAGGGCGGTTATTCGGAAGGCTATGTTCCGCTGTGCGGCCACGCGGTCGTCCAGGCCCTTGCCGACAGCGACATCACGGTGCCCGACCCCCAGGACGAGGAGATCGCCGCCTGGCCCTATCAGGCCCTGCAGCCCCACCAACGCGAGCTGATCGACGGCTGGCGCGCGGCCTGGGCCGCGGCCGGCCGGCTCTGAGCCCGTTTTCGATGACCGATTTCTTCACAACAGGAACCCAGGCCCATGACACCGCTCTATGATCGCGACGGCTGGCTCTGGCATGACGGCGAGTGGCTGCCGTGGCGCGACGCCCGCACGCATATGCTGACCCATACCCTGCACTACGGCATGGGCTGCTTCGAGGGCGTGCGGGCCTACGCTGGCCCGCGTGGCACGCACCTGTTCCGGGTGGAGGAGCATACCCGGCGGCTACTGGATAGCGCCCACGCCCTGGATATACCGTTATCTTTCGATGACGAGGCGCTGATCCAGGCCCAACGTCAGTGCCTGGAGCGCAACGGCCTGGCCAACGCCTATCTCAAGCCAACGGTCTACCTCGGTGCCGAGGGCCTGGGGCTGCGCGCCAGGGGGCTGACCGTGCACGTGATGATCGCCGCCTGGGACCTGGGCGACTACATCTCGCCGGAAGCGGCATCGATCGGCCTGCGGGCGCTGACCTCCTCCTGGGCGCGCCACCATGTCAATATCAGCCTCTGTCGGTCCAAGACCAACGGCCACTATGTCAACTCGATGCTGGCGCTCAACACCGCCGTGAAGGCGGGTTTCGATGAGACGATCATGCTCGATCCGGAAGGCTATGTCGCCGAGGCTTCGGCAGCCAATGTCTTCCTGCTGCGCGACGGCGTGCTGCATACCCCGGAGGTGACCTCCTGCCTGCAGGGCATTACCCGCGACAGCGTGATCCGCCTGGCGCGTGAGGTGTTGGGTATCGAGGTGCGCGAGCGGCGCATCACCCGCGACGAGCTCTACATCGCCGACGAGGCCTTCGTCACCGGCACCGCGGCCGAGTTGTTGCCGTTGCGCGAGCTCGATGGTCGGCATATCGGCGCCCGGGCCGGGGCCCCGCCGCCGGATCGGCCGATCACCGAGGCGTCGCTGACCGCCCGGCTGCAGCGGCTCTACCACCGGGTCACCCGGGGCGAGCTCGGTGATGACCTGCAGGGCTTCGCTGGCTGGCTGACCGGCGTCTGAGGCGCCGGCCGCCCAGGTTGGCATCCGGCCCTGTCGGTCGTGGTAGCCTCGCGCTATCCCGCTCGCAAGGACGACGATGATCATGGCCCTGCTGGATGACATCCTGTGCCTGGCGCTGCTGCTCGCGACCCTCTGGGGGGCGCTGGCCCTGGGCCATCGCCTGGCGCTCCCACGGCACGCGCGGTGGCTGGTGGTGGGGCTCTGGCTGCTGGCGGGGGGTGTCTGGCTATGGCTGGCCTGGCAGGGCCCACGGCTGGGGCCGCTTGCCGCCATGGCGGTGCAGATGACGGCGCTGCTGGCCTGGTGGCGGCGCCTGACCCCGGCGAAGGACCTGGTGTGGGCCGAGGATGTCGCCTACCTGGCGACGGGGGACGTCGAGGGGCAGCGGCTGACCCTGCACCGGGTACGCCATTTCGACTGGCAGACCCCGGACGATGCCCGCGGGGGCTGGGAGCAGCGCGTCTACGACCTGCGTCGGCTGGTCTCGGTGGACCTGTTCGTCTCGAGTTGGGGCCGGCCGGGTATCGCCCACGTGCTGGTCTCCTTCGGCTTTTCCGGTGAGGGGGCGGCCGAGGAGGACTTCGTGGCCTTCTCGGTGGAGGTGCGGCGCGAGCGTCACGAGCGCTTCTCGGAGATCGGCGGCTTCTTCAAGCAGTACGAACTGGCGATCATCGCGGCCGACGAGCGCGACGCGGTACGCCTGCGCAGCAACGTGCGGGGCGAGCGGGTCACCCTCTACCATGTCACCCTCTCGCCCGACGCCCGTCGCGACCTGCTGCTGGCCCTGGTGGCGGCGGCCAACGATCTGGAGCGTGAGCCGCGCTTCTACCACACCATCACCGCCAACTGCACCACCCTGATGTTCGCCATGATGCGCCGGATCATCGAGGGACTGCCGCTGGACCATCGCCTGCTGCTCAGCGGCCTGCTGCCGGGCTACATCCATGACCATGGCGGCCTGGTGGACGGCTATACCCTGCACGAGCTGCGCCGTCTGGGGGATATCACCGAGCGCGCCAGGCAGGCCCATGACGCCCCCGATTTCTCCCACCGGATACGCCAGGGGGTTCCCGGCTGGACGTCGCCTGACCGCCGCCCATGAAAAACGCCACGACGCGGACGTCGTGGCGGCATGTCTCTCCTCCCTGGGCATCGTCCCGATGCCTTTCTCCCTGGGGGGCCTCCAAGCCCCCACGCGTCCCTGGCGACGTGCCCGGCAGTGTCCCTTGCCTGTCTCCCACGTTATCGCTGATCCCCGTGACAGCGGTGTGATGGCCGGGTGACGGTTGCATGACATCCCGGACGCGGCGCGCCGGCAGGCCAGGCCGCCTTCTGGTAGAATCCTGCGCCGTTTCGTCTCAATCCAACTCTTTTTTCGGGAAAGCTGTCATGAATGCAGTAATCATTGCGGTGCTGGTGATGGTGGGCCTGTCGCTGGCACGGGTCTCGGTGGTCTTTGCGCTGGTGGTCGGTGCGCTGGTCGGGGGGCTGGTCGGCGGGCTCTCCATCGAGGCGACCCTGGCGGCCTTCAACGACGGCGTGGGCGGGGGCGCCAAGGTCGCGCTGGCCTACGCCACCCTCGGGGCCTTCGCGGTGGCGATCTCGCGCTCCGGGCTGCCGGACCTGCTGGCGCACCGGCTGATCCGGCTGCTCGGCCAGGAGGCCTCGGCGAGTCGCCAGGCCACCGTGAAGTATCTGCTGCTCGGCGCGGTGCTGCTGGTCTCGATCTCCTCCCAGAACCTGATTCCGGTGCACATCGCCTTCATCCCGATCCTCATCCCGCCGCTGCTCAAGGTGATGAACCAGCTGCGCCTGGATCGCCGGGCCGTGGCCTGTGCCCTGACCTTCGGCCTGACCGCCCCCTACATGCTGCTGCCGGTGGGCTTCGGGGCGATCTTCCTCAATGACATCCTGCTGGCCAACATCAACCAGGCCGGCGAATCCCTGGGGCTGGAGATCAGCCGCGGCATGGTGCCCCTGGCCATGGGCGTGCCGGTGGCCGGCATGGCGCTGGGCCTGCTGGTGGCGGTGTTCATCAGCTACCGTCGGCCACGGGATTACCAGGCGCTGGACGTGGCCACCAGCAACGTGCCGCACCACCACCCGGAAACCCACGAGCCGCACGCCCTGGGGCTGGTGATGTCGCTGGTGGCGATCGCCGCCGCGCTGGGCATCCAGCTGTATACCGGCTCGATGATCCTCGGCGGCCTGGTGGGCTTCGCGCTGCTGTCGGTGGGTGGCATCTTCAAATGGCGCGAAGCCGACGACCTCTTCACCAGCGGTATGCGCATGATGGCGCTGATCGGCTTCATCATGATCTCGGCCTCGGGCTTCGCCGCGGTGATGACCGCCACCGGGCAGATCGAGACTCTGGTGGCCGCAAGCGTCGAGGTGATTGGCGACAACCGCGGCCTGGCGGCACTGCTGATGCTGCTGGTGGGGCTGTTCATCACTCTGGGCATCGGCTCGTCGTTCTCCACCATCCCCATCATCGCGGCGATCTTCGTGCCCCTGGCGGTGCAGTTCGGCTTCTCGCCGCTGGCCACGGTGGCGCTGGTGGGGACTGCCGCGGCGCTGGGTGACGCCGGCTCGCCCGCCTCGGACTCCACCCTGGGGCCGACCTCGGGCCTCAACGTCGACCGCCAGCACGACCACATCTGGGACAGCGTGGTGCCGACCTTCCTGCACTACAACATCCCGCTGATCGCCTTCGGCTGGCTGGCGGCGATGACCCTCTGATCGCGCTCCCTGCGAGAACGACGACGGCGGCCCGGAGGCCGCCGTCGTCGTTTCTGCCCGTCACGCATTGGGCAGGTGACTTTCCAGGGAGGCGAGCAGGCCGCGCAGCAGCGAGAGTTCCTTGCGATTCGGCCGGGCCCGGGCGAACAGGGCCTCGAGCTGATCCTCGGTGCGGGCATGGGGCTGGGTGATGAACCCGCTGTGCTGCATCACCCGCGAGAGGTGCGTCTGGAAATGGCCGAGCTGCTCGCGTGAGGGCTGGCGCTCCTGCGCCGGCCGCGAAGGGCAGTAGCCGCTGTCGGGGCGGCGCCGCCAGGCGGTGAACAGCTCGTGGGCCAGGACCTGTACCGCCTGGGAGAGGTTGAGGATGCCGTAGTCGGGATTGGCGGGGATGCTGACCTGGTGGCTGCAGCAGCGGATCTCGTCGTTGGTCAGGCCGAAGCGCTCGCGGCCGAAGACCAGCGCCACCGGATCCTGGCTGGCCTGCGCCACCAGTGCCCGGGCCATCTCGTCGGGCTCGTCGAAGTGGGGCAGCGGCAGGCTGCGCAGCCGCGCGCTGGCCCCGACGACCTGGACGCAGTCGCTTACCGCCTCCGTCAGCGAGCCGACCACTCGAGCCCCCTCCACCAGGTCCTCGGCCCCCGCGGCCAGGCGCGAGGCCTCGGGGTCGGGGAACTGCCGGGGGTTGACCAGCACCAGGTCGGTCAGGCCCATGGTCTTCATGGCCCGGGCCGAGGCGCCGATGTTGCCGGGATGGTAGGTCTGGACGAGGACGATGCGGA
This sequence comes from Halomonas sp. 11-S5, assembly GCF_029889825.1. Taxonomy (NCBI): domain Bacteria; kingdom Pseudomonadati; phylum Pseudomonadota; class Gammaproteobacteria; order Oceanospirillales; family Halomonadaceae; genus Halomonas; species Halomonas sp. 11-S5. The sequence goes on along the minus strand of NZ_JARANW010000013.1, from coordinate 30,670 downwards.
TATTGGACAGCATGAGTCGGCTCTATGCGAGATGAGCGCGTAGTGTACTGATTGGGCGGAAAGCTGTAAGCCGTAAGCTATAAGCTGTAAGAACCCCTCGGGCTCGAGTCATTCGCCCGAGTCGTGGTCCGGTCAAGATTGTCTTCCAGCTTAAGGCTTATGGCTTATAGCTAAAGAGACCCCCGCCGGTCTCCCGGCGGGGGTCTCGATCAGGCAGTGCCTGGGGCAGGGGGCTGGTTTACATCATGCCGCCCATACCACCCATACCACCCATGCCGCCCATGTCCGGCGCGGCTTCCTTCTCGTCCGGGTCGTCGGCGATCATGGCCTCGGTGGTGATCATGAGGCCGGCAACGGAACCAGCGGACTGCAGGGCAGAGCGGGTCACCTTGGCCGGGTCCAGCACGCCCATCTCGAACATGTCGCCGAACTCGCCGGTCTGGGCGTTGTAGCCGTAGTTGCCTTCACCTTCCTTCACCTTGTTGAGGATGACGGAGGCTTCCTGACCGGCGTTGGTGACGATCTGGCGCAGTGGGGTTTCCATGGCGCGCAACGCCAGGGCGATGCCGTGGTTCTGGTCCTCGTTGTCACCCTTGAGGCCGGCCAGCTTGGTCAGCACGCGCACCAGGGCCGTGCCGCCCCCGGGCACCACGCCTTCCTCGACGGCGGCGCGCGTGGAGTGCAGGGCGTCCTCGACGCGGGCCTTCTTCTCCTTCATCTCGATCTCGGTGGCGGCACCGACACGGATGACGGCGACACCGCCGGCGAGCTTGGCGACGCGCTCCTGGAGCTTCTCGCGATCGTAGTCGGAGGAGGTCTCCTCGATCTGCGCGCGGATCTGGCCGACGCGCGCCTCGATGTCACCGTCCTGGCCGGCGCCATCGATGAGGGTGGTGTTCTCCTTGGACATGGTCACGCGCTTGGCGGTGCCCAGGTGGTCCAGGGTCGCCTGCTCGAGGGTCAGGCCGACCTCCTCGGAGATCACGGTACCGCCAGTGAGGATGGCGATGTCCTGCAGCATGGCCTTGCGACGGTCACCGAAGCCCGGCGCCTTGGCGGCCGCGACCTTGACGATGCCACGCATGGTGTTGACCACCAGGGTAGCCAGCGCCTCGCCCTCGATGTCCTCGGCGATGATCACCAGCGGCTTGCCCGCCTTGGCCACGGCTTCCAACGTCGGCAGCAGCTCGCGGATGTTGGAGATCTTCTTGTCGACCAGCAGGATGTAGGGGTCTTCCAGCTCGACCGCCATGGTGTCCTGGTTGGTGACGAAGTAGGGCGACAGGTAGCCACGGTCGAACTGCATGCCCTCGACGACATCCAGCTCGTCCTCGAAGCCACGACCCTCGTCGACGGTGATCACGCCTTCCTTGCCGACCTTCTCCATGGCGTCGGCGATGATCTCGCCGATGCGCTTGTCGCCGTTGGCGGAGATGGTGCCGACCTGGGCGATGGCCTTGGAGTCGGTGCAGGGCACGGACAGCTCCTGGACGCCCTCGACGGCGGCGGCCACGGCCTGGTCGATGCCGCGCTTGAGGTCCATCGGGTTCATGCCCGCGGTCACCGCCTTCATGCCCTCAGTGACGATGGTCTGCGCCAGCACGGTGGCAGTGGTGGTACCGTCGCCGGCCACATCGGAGGTCTTGGAAGCGACTTCCTTGACCATCTGGGCGCCCATGTTCTCGAACCTGTCCTTGAGCTCGATCTCCTTGGCCACGGAGACGCCATCCTTGGTCACGGTCGGTGCACCGAAGGACTTCTCCAGCACCACGTTGCGGCCCTTCGGCCCCAGGGTGACCTTGACGGAGTTGGCCAGGAGGTCGACGCCGCGTGCCATGCGCTTGCGTGCATCATCGGAGAACTTGACTTGTTTTGCTGCCATTTTCGTATGCTTCCTGTGAGTTCGTGAACGTCAGTATCGAGCAGTTGCGGGTCGTGTCCGGGGTCAGCCTTCGACGACGGCCAGGATGTCGGACTCGCTCATGATCAGTACTTCCTCGCCGTCGATCTTCTGCTTCTCGACGCCGAAGCCATCCTTGAAGATCACGGTGTCACTGACCTTGACGTCGAGCGGGCGGACGTCGCCGTTATCGAGGATCCGGCCGTTACCGACGGCCAGGACTTCGCCACGCGTCGGCTTTTCCTGGGCGTTTCCCGGAAGCACGATGCCGCCAGCGGTCTTCTGTTCTTCTTCAACGCGACGGATCACGACGCGATCGTGCAAGGGACGGATGTTCATTGCTCACGTTCTCCTGATGGTTTGCTGTGCCCGAGCATTGCCCGGGCGGTTTTCATCATCGACCCGCCATCATGCTGCGGGGTGAAGGCGGGGTTCGCCTTCCTTGTCGATGGCTCGGGGGTTACCCCCGTGCCGAATCCTGATGCTGTCGGTTAAGTGGGGCTCGGCATTGGGCTTTCAAGGCCCCGCGTGAAAATTTTTTGCGCCCCGCTCACCGCGAGTCGTCACGCGAGATGAACTCGCCTTCCAGGGGCGCGTCCGGTCGGTCGCCGTGCGGCTCTTCGTTCTGCTCGTCAGCGCCCCGCTCCTCGCGGGATTCCCGGCGCGGGCCGGCCTGCTGCCAGTCGGCATCGGTGCCCTGGCGTGGGCGGTAGGTCCGGGCATGCAGGTGCAGGTCCTTCATGCGTACGCCCACCCAGCCCAGCAGCCTGGCCAGCAGACGCCGCGCATTGGGGATCAAGCACATGAAGCCCAGCGCGTCGGACAGGAAGCCGGGTGCCATCAGCAGCGCTCCACCGAAGATCAGTGCTGCCCCGGTCATAAGCTCGCCCGAGGGAATCTCCCCCTGGGCCATGCGCTCCTGGGCACGGGCGAAGGTGGCCACGCCTTCTCGGCGGATCATGTGCAGGCCGATGAAACCGGTGGCGAGGACCAGCAGCAAGGTGCTCAGCAGCCCGATCTGGCTGCCGACCGAGAACAGGATGACGAAGTCGAGCAGGGCGAAGAGGGTGAAGATGACGAGAAAGGGCATGATGACTCCGCGTATGACCGTTGCGCAGGTGATGGGGGCGGGGCAGGGGAATTCAAGCCATCGCCGTGGGGCGCGGGAGTGATGGAATATCTTTCCATGATTCGCTATGGTAATGGTGCAGCGCATCATAATAAGGGTCAACTGCCGGTCCCCGAGCCGGCGATTGCCCGGCAAGCGCGCCGACAACGCGATTTCCCATCCCTTGGAGAAGCGCCCATGAAACTCGACAATACCGTTATCGCCATCACCGGCGGCGCCCGCGGTCTCGGCCTGGCCATGGCTCGGCGGCTCGGTGGTCAGGGGGCGAGGCTCGCCCTGATGGACATGGACGGCGATGCCCTGGACCATGCCGTCTCCGCCCTGCACGCCGACGGGATCGAGGCCCGCGGCTTTGTGGTCGACGTGGCCGACGAGGCGTCGGTGACACAGGCGTTCCGTGACATCGCGCCATCGCTGGGTCCGATCCACGGCCTGGTCAACAACGCAGGCATCGTCCGCGACGGCCTGCTCGTCAAGGCCCGGGATGGTAAGGTGGAGAAGACCCTGCCGCTGGAGCAGTGGCAGCAGGTGATCGACGTCAACCTGACGGGCGTCTTCCTGTGCGGGCGCGAGGCATCGGTACAGATGATCGAGGCGGGCCACCGCGGCGTCATCGTCAATATCTCGAGCATCTCGCGGGCCGGCAACATGGGCCAGAGCAACTATGCCGCGGCCAAGGCCGGGGTGGTGGCGCTGACCACGACCTGGGCATCGGAACTGGCACGCTACGGCATTCGCGTCGGGGCGGTGGCGCCGGGCTTCATCGAGACGGACATGACCACGGCAATGCGCGAGGACATGCTCGACAAGCTGACGGCAGGGGTGCCCCTCGGACGGCTCGGCCAGCCCGAGGACATCGCCGAGAGCGTGGCCTTCATCATGACCAACGACTACTTCACCGGTCGCGTGGTCGAGTGTGACGGTGGCTTGCGGCTCTAGCCGACCATTTTAGGTTGAGAGGGTGACGCCGGCCGTGCGGCCGGCGTCGTCGGCGCCAACAGACGCAGGTCTGGTCAGAAGGTCACCTGGTCGGCGAGCCCCTCCACGGTTGCCTCGCCGATGCCGCTGACCCGCGTCATCTCCTCGGCGCTCGCGTAGGGGCCGTTCGCTTCCCGGTCCTCGACGATCGCGGTTGCGCGCGTCTCCCCGATGCCGGGCAACTCGGCGAGCAGCTCGGCGCCGGCACTGTTGACGTTGATCGGTTCCATCTCCTGGGCCAGGGCCTGGCCGGCAGTGAAGGTGGCGAGGCTCAGCAGCATGACTAGCAGCAGGCCGGTCAGGCGTCGCTTGATGGCGGTGTTCATGATCACTCTCCTTGTTCCTGGGTAATCGCGGCCGACACCGCGGAGCGCCGGCCTGCCCCTTTCAAGCTAGTGGGTTCGTGGCAGAGTTCGTGTCATCGAATGCGGTCATTTCATGTCAGCGATTGCCGAAGGCGCCTCGGCGACTTTGCGGACATGCGCCGTAGGCCATGGCTGATATACTGGGCCGATCACCCGTCCCGCCAGGAGTCTGCCTGTGCCCACCGCTTCGCCCCTGATCATCGCTCTCGACTATGCCTCCCTGGATGCCGCCCTGTGCATGGCCGATCGCCTCGATCCGGCGCGGTGCCGGCTCAAGGTGGGTAAGGAGCTCTTCACCCGCAGCGGGCCCGAGGTGCTCGATGCCCTGCACGGCCGCGGCTTCGAGGTGTTCCTGGATCTCAAGTTCCACGACATTCCCCACACCGTGGCCGGGGCGATCCAGGCCGCCGCCGAGCAGGGCGTATGGATGGTCAATGTCCATGCCGGCGGTGGCCGACGGATGATGGAGGCGGCCCGCGAGCGCCTGGACCGTCAAGGGCTGGCGACCCGGCTGATCGCGGTGACGGTACTGACCAGCATGGAGGCCGCCGACCTGGCGGAGGTGGGCATCGAGGCGTCGCCTGCCGACCAGGTCGAGCGCCTGGCCGTGCTGGCCCGAGAAAGCGGCATGGACGGGGTGGTCTGCTCGGCACGGGAGGCGTCGCGCCTGCATGAGCTTTGCGGCCGCGACTTTCTCAAGGTGACCCCGGGCATCCGGCCGAGCTTCGCCGTAGCGGATGACCAGCGTCGCATCATGACCCCGGCCGATGCCATGGCGGCCGGCAGTACCCACCTGGTGGTGGGACGCCCGGTGACCCAGGCGGAGGAGCCAATGGCCGCCCTGGCCGCCATCGAGAGCGAGCTTTCCGGCGGCTGAGCGCGGCTACTGGCTCTCGATGCCGGTGATTGGCTTGGTGGTGCCCCAGTTGCGACAGCGGGGGCACTGCCAATGCAGCCGTTCACCAGAGAAGCCGCAGCGACGGCAGCGGTGCCGGGGCATGGCCTGGACCAGGGTCTGGGTGTGGCGCTGCAGCAGCGCGAGGCGCTCGTCCTCCTCGCCGCTGTCGTTGTGCCGGTAGAGGGTTAGCAGGTAGTGCATTGCGCCCAGGCTCGGGGCATGGTCGAGCTGCTCGGTGACCAGCACCAGGGCATCCCGGTCATCGCCGTGATGGTGGCGCAACGTCTCGGCCAGGCGGATGATCACGCTGGTGCAGGGTGCCTGCTCGAGAAGCTCCTGCAGGCAGCGGATCAGGCCCTCCTCGTCATCCAGCAGCTGGTAGGCGCGGGCCAGGGGCTCGAGGATGGTGGGGGTGAAGGCGGGGTCCTGGTCGGGAATCCGCCTGAGCAGCCGGATGGAGGCCTTGTACTGCCCGGTATCGTGCTCCATGGCGGCCAGCAGCAGGTTGGCGCGCACGCATTGCGGATCGGTGGCCAGTGCCTGGCGCAGGTGGCGCCTGGCCAGCGCGGGGCTGGCCGAATGACGCTCCTGTTCGGCCAGCTCGCAGAGCCAGTGCGCCGCCGCGCGGCGGATGTCGTCGTGCTGGCGGACCAGCCTGGGCAGGGCGATATCCAGCGCGGCCTGCCATTCGCCCTCCCGTTCCAGCAGGTCGACCAGCAGCCGCCTGGCCGCATCGCGCAGCTCGTCATCCTGGCTGTCGCGCACCAGGCCCTGCAGCAGGCGCTCGGCGCGGTCGAGCAGTCCCAGGGCGAGGAAGTCGCGGGAGAGCTCGAGCTGGACCCTGTCGCTCTGCCCGGCGGTCAGTGTCGGCCGGGCGAGCAGGTTCTGGTGGATCTTCAGCGCACGGTCGGCCTCGCCCCGGGTGCGGAAGAGGTTGCCCAGCGCCAGGTGGGTCTCGATGGTGTCGCTGTTGACTTCCAGCGCGCCGATGAAGGTCTCGATGGCCCGGTCCTGCTGATCATTGAGCAGGTAGTTGAGGCCGACGAAGTAGTCCCGTGCCAGCGCCGGCGGCTGTGATGTCCTGCCGGTGCCCTGGCGCTCCCGGCGGCCCAGCCACCAGCCGATGGCGACGGCCACCACCAGCAGGGCCAGCAGGAAAACATCGGGCATTCTAGGGGAGTTCCTTCATCTCCTGGACGCGCAGGCGGTCGAGCTCCTTGCGCTGCTGCTGGTTGTGCCGTTGGGCGCGGGTCAGCAGGGTGCGCAGGCGCAGGTAGACGCCGCTCATGGCGAGCATGCCCAGCAGCACGCCCATGGCCAGCGAGGCCAGCAGCCAGACGGAGAGCGAGACGGCAGGCAGCTCGATCCAGATCAGGTTGAGGGGCAGGGCCTGCTGGTTGTTGACGGCAAAGAGGATGCCGATCAGCAGCACCGCCAGCAGGATGATGGCCAGGATCAGGCCTTTTAGCCAACGCATGTGCTTGTTCCCATGTCGGTTGAAGGAGAGACGGCGTCGCGGGGCGCCGCTTAGTAGCCGAGCGCGCGGCTGGCATCCACCTGTTCGCGCAGCTCCTTGCCGGGCTTGAAGTGTGGCACGAACTTGCCGTCGAGTGCGACAGGTTCCCCCGTCTTGGGGTTGCGACCCACCCGGGGCTCCCGATAGTGCAGCGAGAAGCTGCCGAAGCCGCGGATCTCCACGCGTCCCCCCTCGGCCAGGGTGTCGGTGATGTCGTCGAGGATCAGGCGTACCGCCGCCTCGACCTCCTTGACCGACAGCTCCGGCTGTCGCATGGCGATCTGTTCGATCAGTTCGGACTTGGTCATTGGCTCTACTCCATGCGGTCCTGCCTGGGTCGACGCGATCCCGGCGTTGTTGTTTTTCCAAAGCATACTGTGCAAGTCTCGATAAAACAACGCACTACGACCTTTTCTCGCGTTGGCAGGGAGTGAAGGGCCGGCGGGCTGCCGGCGGGGCGGGGCTCGGGTATACTGGCGCGACACTCATCCGACTCAACGAGGCCGATCTTGAACGACGATTCGTCACCGGAAGCGACACTGCGCAAGCGCCTCTACTGGCACTCGCGTCGCGGCATGTGGGAACTGGACCTGCTGCTGATTCCCTTCCTCGAGCAGTGCTATGGCGATCTGGACGAGGCGGACCAGGCGGCCTTCCGGTCACTGATCGAGGAGGAGGATCAGGACCTGTTCGCCTGGCTGATGCGCCGCGAGTGGCCCGTGGACCCGGCGCGGCGGCGCATCGTCAAATTGATCGTCGAGCATGCCGAGACCACCGACAACGATCGCTATCGCAACCTCTAGGCTGTCGCTAGCCGCGCATGGGCTCTCGGCTGCGGCGGTTGCCGGTCTGGTGGCAACGGTAGCACCGTCTTGGGCCGGTGGGCTCGCGGCGGTGGCGCTGGGTGGGGTGCTGGTCACGCTGGCCAGGCAGCGCCCGCGTGGCGAGCTGCGTGGCACGCCGAAGGCGGCGGGTGGCGTGGACTGGTCCTGGCGCGACAGCGCCGCCCGGGCCTGGCGCCCGGTGAGCCTGCGCTGCGACTACCTCGGTCCCTGGCTGATCGGGCTCAGGGTCGAGGGGCGGCGCCTGTGGCTGTGGCCCGACAGCAGCGACACCGAGTCGCTGCGTCGCCTGCGCCGGGAGTTGCTGCCGCTGCCCTGAAGGCCCCGACCACCGCTCAAGGGTCGCGGGATCAGATCGCCTCCAGGGCCTGCAGCCGGATCCGCGAGGGTTGCGGGGTCGCGTCGCCGTGGATCGGGCAATCCGGGTTGAAGTGCAGGCCGCGGGACTCGCGCCTTGCGCGGGCGCAGGCCACGCTGAGGCGCGCCAGGCGCAGCGCATGCCAGAGGTTCGCCAGGGGTACCGAGGGCGCGGCGTCCCTCATCCGGGGGGCGAGACGCCGATGCAGCTGCGCGAGGCCGCGGGCGGCCACGGCCAGCCCCTGGTCGGTGCGCACGATGGCCACGCGGGCACTCATCAGTTGGCGCATCATCTCGCGGATCTCCTCGATGTCGTCCAATGAGACCCGCTGCTGGCCCCAGTATGCCGGGGTCGGCTCGGTACCCGGCGGCGGTTCGGCGCTGCGCAGCCGTCGTGCACAGCTGCGGGCGTAGACCAGGCACTCCAGCAGGGAATTGCTGGCCATGCGGTTGGCCCCGTGCAGGCCGGTGCAGGCCACCTCGCCGATGGCGTGCAGCCGCGGGACCGTGGTGGCGCCCGCGAGATCGGTGGTGATTCCGCCGCAGCTGTAGTGGGCGGCCGGCACCACCGGAATCGGCTGGTGCACGATGTCGAGCCCGCGACTGGCGCAGTGGGCGTGGATGGTCGGGAAGTGGTGGCGGATGGCGGCTTCGCCGAGGTGGCGGATGTCCAGGTAGACATGGTCGCTGCCGGTGCGCTGCATCTGGGCATCGATTGCCCGGGCCACGATGTCGCGGGGCGCCAGCTCGGCCCGGGAATCCACCGCCGGCATGAAGCGCTCGCCCGCGGCGTCGATCAGCAGCCCGCCCTCGCCACGAACCGCCTCGCTGACCAGGAAGGCGGGGCCCTCGGGGTCATAGAGGCAGGTGGGGTGGAACTGCTGGAACTCCAGGTTCATCAGTTCGGCGCCGAGTTCGGCGGCCATCATCATGCCCTCGCCGCTGGCCGGCTGAGGGCTGGTGGTATGGCGATAGAGGCCGCTGGCCCCGCCGGTGGCGAGCACGGTGTCCTCGGCCAGCAGTTCATGCAGCCGGCCAGCGGCGTCCAGGCAGCGTGCCCCACGGCAGTGGTCCTCGCCGTCGCCGATCAGGCCGATGGCGGTGAGGTCGCCGCGCAGCGTGATCCCGGGGTGGGCGTCCACGTGCTGCCGCAGGGTCTCGACCACGGCGCGGCCGGTGGCATCGTCGGCGTGGATGATGCGTCGTGCGCCATGGCCGCCCTCGCGGGTGAGGTGGTAGGGATAGCCGGCATCGGCACTCGCGTCCGGCGTGAAGGGCACGCCCAGTGACAGCAGCCACTCGATGGCCGACGGCCCCTGCTCCACGGTGAAGCGCACCGCCCGCTCGTCGCACAGGCCATCACCCGCCACCAGGGTGTCGGCCACATGGGCCTCGATGTCGTCCTGGGGGGAGAGCACGGCGGCGATGCCGCCCTGGGCCCAGCGGCTGGCGCCCTGGTCGTCGCTGGCCGGTCGCAGCAGCGTGACCCGGCGATGGTCGGCCACCTCCAGTGCCAGTACCAGTCCGGCGACCCCGCCGCCGATGACCAGCACCTCATGCTTGCCGTCTATCATCTGCCTTTCCTTCTTGCGTTGGGGCTCGCGCGATGGCCGAGGGATCCTCGGTGAGACCGTGGTGGGGCGCCCGGCGACGCAGCCGCCGGCTGGGAAGGCGTTCGAGGCCGCCCAGGCGCTGGGTGAGGTCGGCGGTCAGGCGCGCCAGTTCCCGATTGAGCCACAGGTAGCCACTGGGGCTGAAGAGCATGCGGCCATCGGCGGACCGGGCATTGCCGGCCAGTTCGGCGTGGCGCTGCAGCTCGAAGGGCGTGATGGTCACGTCGACCGGCTGGCCGGTGCGCACCTGGAAGGCCAGGGTGCTGATGCCGCGGGCCAGGGTGTGCTGCTCCTCGCGGAGTCCGCTCATGGCGTCGATGCGCTCGTGCCCGTCGCGGCTGGTCCAGTGGGTCTCGAGCAGCAGCTCGATGGTGGAGAGCATGCGCCGCTGTAGCGAGATCAGGTCGTCCAGTTCGTGGCGGCTCAGCCGTCGCTCACGATGGATGGCATCCACCAGGCCTCGTTGCTTGACCAGCAGGCTGCTGGTGGCCTTGAGCAGCTCGCGGGCATCGATGTCGGGGGCTGCCGTGGCCGAGGTATGGGCCTGGTAGAGGCGGGCCATGCGGTCCAGGTTGTCGGCCAGCATGAAGCGCATCATGTCGGTGGCTTTCTGCGGCAGTACCAGCACCGTGACGGCGATGCCCACCAGGGTGCCGAGCAGTACGTCGAAGGCGCGCCACAGGGCGATATCGAGTTCCTGGGTGCCGTCGCCGACCACCAGCAGCAGGCTGATCGTGAACATCAGGCCACTGTAGCCGTGCCGGTTGCTGAAGGTCAGCCAGGTGGCGGTGGCGATGCCGGCGAGGGTAGCGAGGGGGACGAGCGGCGGCCAGGGCAGCGGCAGCAGGATCAGCAGCAGCCCCCAGCCGGCACCGAGCAGGGTGCCCAGCAGGCGCTGGCGCCCCTTGTCGAGCACGCCGCCGATGTGCGGCAGGTTGCCCATCACCATGATGGTGCTGACCAGCGCCCAGCCACTGTGCTGGATGGCAAAGAACTCGATGACGGCGAAGGTGAGGCACAGGGCCAGCATGATGCGCAGCACATGCAGCTTGCGCCGATGCTGGTAATTGACGTAGGGGTCGCGCAGGCGCGGCAGGATCATGTCATGGCGTCCCGTTTGAGGGTCGCGCCCGACGCTTGCCGGAAGGGTGCGGGAAATCTGGTGCCCGGAGCCGGGCTCGAACCGGCACGGTGTTGCCACCGAGGGATTTTAAGTCCCTTGCGTCTACCAATTTCGCCATCCGGGCGGCACGGTTCCGAGCGGGCAGCTAGGGGGATGATGGAGGCTGGAGTCGGAATCGAACCGGCGTGCACGGAGTTGCAGTCCGCTGCATAACCACTCTGCCATCCAGCCTCATGAGTCGTGCCATTCGTGGGGAATGGAGCGGGAAACGAGATTCGATGGGGCTGCCATCAGTCGGACCGGCGCACCGGCTCGCGACCCTCGCAGTCGCACGCATTGACTCTTGTTACTTCTTCGAGTCTGGAGCGGGAAACGAGATTCGAACTCGCGACCCTCGCCTTGGCAAGGCGATGCTCTACCACTGAGCTATTCCCGCCTGACTCGAGAGCGAATTATACGGATAAGTCGGTGACTGTCAAACACTTTTCGCCACCCCCTCAGCGCATCGAGCTGCTCAGGTGCGGCCATGCCGACTTGAGGTAGAGGAACATCGACCACAGGGTCAGCAGCGCCGCCAGATAGAGGGTCGCCACGCCCAGCAGGGCCAGGGGAGTGCCGGGGGTGAAGGCCAACAGCACCAGCAGGGCGACCATCTGCAGGGTGGTCTTGACCTTGCCGATCCACGAGACCGCCACCTGGCCGCGCTTGCCCATCTCGGCCATCCACTCGCGCAGGGCCGAGATGACGATCTCGCGGCCGATGATCACCAGTGCCGGCAGGGTCAGCCAGATGGCCTCGTAGCGCTCGATCAGCAGGGCCAGGGCCACGGCCACCATCAGCTTGTCGGCCACCGGGTCGAGGAAGGCGCCGAAGGGCGTGGATTGATCCCAGCGCCGGGCCAAGTAGCCGTCGAGCCAGTCGGTCACCGCGGCCAGCGCGAACAGGCTGGCGGCCAGTGGCATGCTCCAGGCGAAGGGCAAGTAGAACAGCACCACCAACAGCGGAATGAAGAGGATTCTGGCCAGGGTGAGCAGGTTGGGTATGTTCATCGCGAGGTGCAGTCCTTGCCTTGGGAGATACCGGAAACCCCCTCATTCTATCCGTCGGGGCCCAACTCATCCATGCAGGGCGCGATGAATCGTCTCGGCCATTGTGGCGCTGATGCCGGGGACCCGGGCCAGCTCCTCGCGGCTGGCCTGCCTGACCCCCTGCAGGCCGCCGAAGAAGCGCAGCAGCTCGCGTCGGCGGCGCGGCCCCACGCCCGGAATGTCCTGCAGGGTGGACGTGCGCCGCGTCTTGTCGCGCCGTGCCCGATGGCCGGCGATGGCGAAGCGGTGCGACTCGTCGCGAATGTGCTGGATCAGGTGCAGGGCCGACGAGGCGCCGTCGAGGTCCAGGCGGCGATCGACGGTCTCGACGAACAGCGTCTCGAGCCCCGCCTTGCGCGTGGTGCCCTTGGCCACGCCGAGCAGGGTGACGCCGCTGACGCCCAGTTCGGCGAACACCTCCCGGGCCATGTTCAGCTGCCCCTTGCCGCCGTCGACGATCAGGATGTCCGGGCGTTCGCCTTCGCCCTCTTTGATCCGCTTGAAGCGGCGGGTCAGTGCCTGGCGCATGGCGGCATAGTCGTCGCCGGCGGCCACGCCCTCAATGTTGAAGCGCCGGTAGTCGGACTTGCGCGGCCCGTTCTCGTCGAACACCACGCAGGAGGCCACCGTGGCCTCGCCATGGCTGTGGCTGATGTCGAAGCACTCCAGGTGGCGGGGGGTGTCCTCGAGTTTCAGGGCCTCGCGCAGGGCCGCGAAGCGCTTCGAGAGCTGGGTCTGGCTGGCCAGTTGGCTGGCCAGTTGCTGTTCGGCATTGGTGCGGGCCAGCTCCCGCCACTGGGCGCGATGGCCGCGGACCTGGCCGGTCAGGCGAATGCGCTTGCCGGCGCGTTCGCCGAGTGCCCGGGCGATCAGGTCGGCATCCGGTACCGGGTGGCTGGTGATCACTTCCGTCGGAATCTCCCTTGCCTGGCCCAGGTAGAACTGGCTGATGAAATCGCCGAGCAGTGCCTCGGGGCCCAGGTCGAGCCCGTTGGCCGGGGCATGGTGCCGGGCCCCCAGCAGGCGGCCCTGGCGTATCGTGAGCACCGAGATGCACAGCGCCCCGGGGCGGCTGGCCAGGGCGAAGACATCGGCATCGCCGCCGCCGGTGTCGACGAACTGGCGCTGCTGCATCTGGCGCAGGTGCTGGACCTGGTCGCGCAGCCGGGCGGCCTCCTCGAAGTCGAGGCGCGCGCTGGCGGCCTCCATGGCGTCGCTCAGCTCGCGGGTCACCGCATCGCTCTTTCCCTCGAGGCACATCACCGCATGCTCCAGATCGCGTCGATAGTCCGCCTCGCTGATATGGCCCACACAGGGGGCGCTGCAACGCTGGATCTGGTACTGCAGGCAGGGCCGGGTGCGGTGGGCGAAAACGCTGTCTTCGCAGTTGCGGATACGGAAGATCTTCTGCATCAGCGACAGGCTCTCACGCACGGCGCCGCTGCTGGGGTAGGGGCCGAGGTAGCGGCCGTCGTCGCGGCGCACCCGGGCGCGCTTGTACTCCAGGGCGGGGAAGGGGTGGCGGTCGGTGACGAAGAGGAAGGGGTAGGACTTGTCGTCGCGCAGCAGGATGTTGTAGGGCGGGCGCAGCTCCTTGATCAGCGTCTGCTCGAGCAGCAGGGCCTCGGTCTCGCTATTGGTCACCGTCACCTGGATGTCGGCGATGCGGCCGACCAGGGCCTGGGTCTTGGTGTTGAGCGCACCGCGAAAGTAGCTCGCCAGACGTGCCTTGAGGCGACGCGCCTTGCCGACATAGAGGGTCTCGCCGTGCTCGTCGAGCATGCGGTAGACCCCGGGGGATTCGCTGACGCTGCCGAGGAAGTCGCGGGAATCGAAGCTCATGGAAACGGCGTGCCGGGAACGGGAAGCGGAACCCCCATTCTACCAGATCGGGACCCTCGGCAAGGCGCTCAGTCGGCGTCGCTGAAGCCGTCGACCAGGCCGTGGCGCAGGCCGAGGTGGGTCAGCTCCACGTCGGAGGTCACGCCGAGCTTCTCGAAGATCCGGTAGCGATAGGTGTTGACGGTCTTGGGGCTTAAGAACATGCGGTCGGCGATGTCGGCGACGCGCTGGCAGTTGACGACCATCAGCGCGACCTGGAGTTCGCGCTGGGAGAGCTGGTCGAAGGGATTGTCCGTCGCATCGATGCGCGACAGCACCAGCCGCTGGGCGATCTCGGGGCTGACATAGCGCTTGCCGCCGAACACGCAGTGGATCGCCTCGACCATCTCGTCGTGCTGGCAGCCCTTGCTGATGAAGCCATGGGCCCCGGCCTCGAGCAGGCGCTGGGCAAAGGTCTCCTCGATGAAGGCCGTCAACACCAGGATGCGGATGTCGCTGGCGAAGCGGTTTATCTTGCGGGTAGCCTCCAGGCCGCCGATCCCCGGCATGCGGATATCCATCAGCACGATGTCCGGTTCGAGCTTGCGCGCCTTGGTGATGGCCTCCTCGCCATCGGCGGCTTCACCGACCACGCGGATCCCACGCTCGGCATTCAGCAGGTGGGCGATGCTGATCCGTACCAGGTGATGGTCATCGGCGACGAGAACCCTGATCAACGCAGACGCTCCTGAAAACGTGGTGGGTGAGTGCCGTTCCGAGACGGGTCCTGGCGAAGAGGTCGCCAACAAGCCGGCCGGCACGAAATCAGTCCCGTTAGGGTGGCACATCCCGTCCCTAAGAGGAATTGGCACGAGGCAGAAGAGTGAAATTGGTACCCCTGAGGTTGACGTATCCGCTAGGACTGCGTAATATTTGCCTCGTTCTCGCAAGGCGGGAGCGGCGTGGGGCCTTAGCTCAGCTGGGAGAGCGCAACACTGGCAGTGTTGAGGTCAGCGGTTCGATCCCGCTAGGCTCCACCAACAAGACATCTCGAATCAGCCGCTTAGCGCACCCCGCTAGGCGGCTTTTTCGTGTGCCCGCCCTCGCTCGTGACGCGGTGCCTGATGATAGGCGGCATCCGGTATTTTGGTGGTAGCGCTGAGGCCTGTTGCGATTGCCTGACGTGTTCGGTCAAATGGCATCCTTGTATCAACACGTCGAGGAGCCTCCGTGTCAGATTCCCGCCTTGCCGATCACACCATGACGATGTGTCGTGCTCTCTATCAGACTGACTGGCAGAGCTTTTTCGATCCTGGAGCCCTTGAGCGCGGCAGACGCTATGCCAAGCAGGGCCGGGTGATGGATGGCCTTGGCCTGGAGCTCGACGCCGATATGATCGTGCTGACGGCACAGGTCATGGGCAGCCGGAAGCAGGCCTACCATACCGAAGTGGCGATATACGTGGACGTTTCCGATGATGCGCTCTTTAGCGACTGCAGCTGCCCGGTCGGCGTCGGTTGCAAGCATGCGGTGGCGCTGATCCACACCTTCCTGGACGAGATGGGTGAGGGGCCGGCAGCCCTGGCTGACGTAGCGTCGGCGCAATCTGCGCTGCCCGAGTCGGCCGGAACTCCCGACAATAGTGACAAGCTGGAGCGCAGCTGGGAGGCCTGGTTGGCACAGTTGGAGAACCCGCCAGGCCCTGTACTGGACGGAGAGCGTATCGGTGAGGAGTATCGGCTGGGGCTGTTCCTGGATACCTCGACCCGTTTTGCCATCGAGCCGGTGCTCAAGGTGTTGCCGGTGTGGCTGCGCCCCTCGCGTCAAAGCAAGCGCGGCAGTGGGTGGGTTTCACCGCGGGTGATCGAGGCGCGTAGTGCGGGGGAGCTGGTACCAGCGCCCGAGGCTGGTTGGAACCCCGAGCAGGAAGAGGCGCTTGACCTGCTGCTGCACGGTGAAATCGACACTCTCTGGGGAAGTGACCATCGCCAGTGGGCGGTGGTATCGCACGCCTTCCAGGCGCGCGCCCTCTGGTCGCTGCTGGACAGCGAGGTGCCGCCGCTGCTGTTCTTTCGCAAGCAAACCGGCCAACAGCTCGAGCCGGGCCCCGGCTGCCGGCTGGCGCCGAGCTGGCAACCCGATGCTCAAGGCGTGCAGCACCTGCGGGCCGATACCGATCCGGAGGGGCTGCTGTCGGCGGATGCGATCATGGCCAGGGCAGGGCGTGAGCTCTGCTATCTCGATTCCGAGCGTGGCCGTTTCGGCCGCCTGGAGGGTGACCCTGAGCTGCTGGTGAGGCTGCGTCGATCGCCGCCATTGCCGCCCGAGATGAGCGAGTGGTTGGGCGAGCGGCTGCGCGGGACGTCGGCGCTGGCTAGCCAGTTGCCGGCGCCGAAGCGGGTCGAGGAGTGCGTTCTGGAGGACGTTTCACCGCGTCTCAAGGTCACCATGCGGGTAGCGGAAGGCCAGCTGGGCTTCCGCGACGGGGTGCCACTGCCGCGCTGGATCCGTGTAGGTGCCGGGGTCGTGAGCTTCGACTACGACGGCGTTGAGGTGGCCCCCGAGGCGGGTGATACCGCTCAGGCCTTTCGCGATGGCCAGCGGCTCACCATCCAGCGCGATCCCGAGGCGGAGGTGGCGCTGATTCACGGCCTGCCACCGGGCATGGTGACCCTGGAACGGTTGCATGAGATCGAGGCGGTGCCGGCCTATCTGGATCTGCCGCCCTGGTCGCTGTTGCTGCCCACCCGCGGCGAGCCGCCGGCCAGCGCCGCCGAGTGGCCGACCCATCTGGCAGGAACAGAAGGCTGGTGGGAGATGCTTGCCAGGCTGCGCGAGGCGGGTTGCCTGGTTGAGCTCAGCGAAGCGTTCCCCCCGGAGCCGCGCTATCTCGAGCCGGAGGCCTGGCACGGCGAACTGGAACCGGCCGGCAACGGCTGGTTCGATCTGGCGCTGGATATCGAGGTAGAAGGCCAGCGCATGAACCTCCTGCCGATCCTGCGCCATCTGCTCAAGGATCCGGATTTTCCGCTGGAAGCGCCGCGAGACGAACCCCAGGAGGCGAGTTGGGCGTTGGCACTGGATGACCAGCGCCGCTTGGTATTGCCGCTTTCCCGGCTGCGGTCGCTGATGGCGCCGATTCTCGACTGGCTGAATGATGAGAGTGACCCTGAGGCGGCGCTGCAGCTGCCGGTGAGCGCGGCCGAGCGGGTCGCGCCGCTGGCCGAGCACGAGCGCTGGGCAGGGCGCGAGGATGTGGCGGCGCTGGCCCAGCGGCTCAAGGCACTGCCGGCCAGCTTGCCGGCGCCGGCAGGCTTCATGGGCGAGCTACGCGACTACCAGGCCCGCGGCATCGCCTGGCTGCGCTTTCTCTCCGAGCTCGGCACCGGCGGCATCCTGACCGACGACATGGGCCTGGGCAAGACGGTACAGGTGCTGGCGCATCTGCTCGACGAGCGTGTCCGCGGCGCGCTGGAAGGGCCGGTGCTGGTGGTGGCGCCGACCAGCCTGGTGGGCAACTGGTGCGCCGAGGCGGCGCGCTTCGCCCCGGGGCTGGAGGTGCTGGCCCTGCAGGGCGGCAAGGCCCAGCGCCAGCATCAGATCGAGAAGGCGCTGCCTCACGCCGACCTGGTGGTGACCACCTACCCGCTGCTGATTCGCGATGTGGCGCGGCTGCGCGAGATGGCGTTCGGCCTGTTGGTGCTGGATGAGGCCCAGGCGATCAAGAACGCCGCCAGTCAGACCGCACGCGCCGTGCGCGAGCTCGACGCGAAACGGGCGCTGGCGATGACCGGTACGCCGCTGGAGAACCATCTGGGCGAGCTGTGGGCCCAGCTCGATGCGGTGGCGCCAGGGGCGCTGGGCAGCCAGCAGTGGTTCGGCCAGCATTTCCGCACGCCCATCGAGAAGGATGGCGACGTGGCGCTGAGTCAGCGTCTCTCGCGGCGCATCGCGCCGCTCATGCTGCGCCGTACCAAGCAGCAGGTGCTCACCGAGCTGCCCGACAAGACTGAGAGTTGCCGCGAGATCACCCTGGCCGGCAGCCAGCGCGAGCTCTACGAGAGCCTGCGCCTGGCCCAGCATCAGCGGGTCCAGCAGGCCATCGCCGAGCGCGGCCTGGCCGGTTCCGGCATCGTGATGCTCGATGCGCTGCTCAAGCTTCGCCAGGTGTGCTGCGACCCGCGGTTGGTCAAGCTGGAGAGCGCGCGCCAGACGAAGCGCTCGGCCAAGCTGGAGCAGCTGCGCGAGCTGCTGCCGCCGCTGATCGAGGAGGGGCGGCGCATCCTGGTCTTCTCGCAGTTCACCGAGATGCTGGCACTGATCGGCGAAGCCCTGGAGAAGGATGGCATTCCCTTCACCACCCTCACCGGCGACACCCCGGGCAAGACCCGTACTCAGCGGGTGGCGCTCTTCCAGCAGGGCGAGATTCCGGTGTTTCTGATCAGTCTCAAGGCCGGCGGTACCGGCCTCAACCTCACTGCCGCGGATACCGTGATCCACTACGACCCCTGGTGGAACCCGGCAGTGGAGGCCCAGGCCACCGGTCGCGCCCACCGCATGGGCCAGCAGAACCCGGTGTTCGTCTACAAGCTGGTGTGTGCCGGCACGGTGGAGGAGCGTATTCTTGAGCTGCAGGCGCGCAAGGCGGACCTGGCCGCCTCGATCCTGGAGAGCGGCAGCGAGCGTAGGAGCGACGGCCCGCTGTTCGACGAAGAGGACCTGGCGCTGCTGTTCGCGCCGGCGGTGTAGCAGGTCAGGCCCCCGGCTTCGTTGCTAAGTGCGTGCCTGGCCGACATCCACCGTTACGCACGATGAACAGTGCAGTACCCTGTAGCTCGGGTCCGGTCATCAGGGAGAGGCCATCGTGGGGTATCGCTTCCAGCGTCACATTCGTCTCGCACCCGGTGTGCGACTCATTACCTGCAAGCTGCGTCCCGGGCACTCGGTCGGACCGCCCGGCATTCGCCTGCAGCTGGCCACTGGTGAGGGGGCCGAAGGCCTTCCGGTGCAGCTCGATATCGCCGCCAACGGGGAGATCCGCTATCGGCATCCCGATGGCCGACGGATCCCCGACGCCGAGGCCCGAGTGCTGCGGCGCCATGGCGAGGCGAAGATCCGGGAAGCGCTCGAGTCGCACTGCGAACAACTTAATGCCGATCTCGACCGGCTCGGCCGCCTGCACGAGCAGACGCCGCCACCAGGGGCCGCCGGCTATCAGCCGCGCAGCTACCCGGTGTCTCCCCCCTCGCCGGTGACCCTGGAACAGCCCGACTGGCGGCATGCCCTCTGGCCGGCTGCCCGGGTACGGCTCGATCGTGAGAACGCGCGCCGCGAGGCGTCGCATGCGCAGGCCTATCGTGCCTGGGAATGGGAGAAGGCCGAGTTCGATGCCCGCGAGTTCGAGCGTCAGCAGCGCGAAGAAGTGGCGGCCTGGGACGATCCCGACGCCATGCAGCAGACGCTGGTCGAGCGGCTGGATGAGCTCGCCTGGCCGCGTGAGACGCTGGTCGACTTCGACCTGAGTGATGACTGTCGCACCATTGTCCTGGACATCGATCTGCCGAGCGAAGAGGAGCTGCCCGACCGCTACTGGACGATGCCCGCCAAGCGCCTCAAGCTCTCGCCGCGCAAGCTCGGCGTCACGCGGCAGCGCGAGCTCTATCGGCGTCACGTGCACGGTGTGGCTTTCCGCGTGCTGGGCACGGTCTTCGCCCGGCTGCCGCGAATCGAACGCGTGCTGCTCTCCGGCTATCGCCGGGTCAAGGACCCGACCAGCGGTGAGCTTCGGGGCCAGCACCTCTTCAGCGCCAAGGTCACCCGCGAGGCGTGGGAGCGCGTCGACTTCGACCGACTGGCGCAACTCGACCCGGCCCAGGCCTTGGCGGTCTTCCCCCTGCGGCGCGAGATGACCCAGTCCGGCACCTTCCGCGATATCTCGCCCTTCGAGCTCGACTGGCGTCGGCGCTGACGCCGGCCACACGCGCCGGCGAGTCTGTCGCCCGCCGGGCGGCGTTCACTCGGACGAGGCCTGGCCGGCGCTGAGGATATGGTGCAGGCTGGCGCACGCCACCAGGGGGTCGTCGCAGTTGACCACGATGTCGGAGCGGGCCAGCACGTAGCTCTTGCCGGTGATGGTGTTCTCCACGACCGTATGGGGCCCTTCCTGTCGCGTGCCGGTGAACTCGCCGATGAAGCCGGTTTCGCGCAGCGAGACGGTTTCCAGCTTGTCACCGGGCTCGATGGTGCCCTCGTGGCGCATCAGCGCCAGGCGCGCCGAGGTGCCGGTGCCGGTGGTGCTGCGGCAGATCACGCCGGGATGCACGTAGGTGGTCGAGCGGGAGCGGTAGAAGTCGTCGGCGACCTGTTCGACGGGGCCCATGAAGTGCAGGAAGGGCAGCGGACCCACGTCGCCCAGGGTGTAGTGGGAGAAGCCGCGTTCGGCCTGGATCGCCTCGACGATCCGGTGGGCGCAGTCGGCGAGTTCCCGCTCCTCGTCGCGGTTGAGGTGGAAGCCCAGTTCGGCGGCGTCCACCAGGGCGTAGAAGCCGCCGCTGTAGGCGACGCTGTAGGTGACGTCGCCGAGGCCGGGCACATGGATGCTGGCACGGTAGGTGTCGATATAGCTGGGCAGGCCCCCGCAGGTGATCGACTCCACCACGCCGTTCTCGATCAGGGCCTCGATCTGCACCAGTCCCGCCGGCGACTCCAGCTTGAAGCGCTGGCGTCCCTCCTGCTTGGGCACTAGGCCGCTCTCCAGCACCGCCGTGGCGGTGCAGATGGTGTTGGAGCCGGAGTAGATAGGGTAGCCCATCACCTCCATGATGATGTAGCCCACCTCGGCGGCCGGGTCGGTGGCGGGCACGAGCAGGTCCACCGACATCTCGGGAATGCCGTAGGGTTCCTCCAGCAGCAGCCTGCGCAGGCCATCGGCGTCGTCGCGCAGGTAGTGCATCTGCTCACGCACCGTGGCGCCGGGCAGGGGCTCGATGCCGCCGACCACGATGCGGCTGACATCGCCGCCGGCATGGGTGTCGATCAGTTGCAGGGTCAGTGCCGGGCTCATGAGTGTCCCTCCAGGGCGAAGGGCGCGCCATGCTCGTCCCACTGGCTGTCGGGGACGATCACGATCTTGCCCAGGAAGTTGCTACCGCGGCTGACGAAGTAGCGCTCGGCGGCGTGCAGGTCGGAGAGCCGGAAGGCGGCGTGCAGCACCGGCTTGAGCTCGCCTGCACGGATCCAGGCGATCAGCTGCTCGGCCTCCTCGCGGGTGCCGTGGGAGACGCCGAAGATCTGCACCTGGTAGAGGTAGATGCGCGTCCACAGAATCTCCGAGATGTTGCCGCCGCTGGCGCCGGCGATGGAGAGCCGCGGGTAGGTGGTGCGCGCCTTCATGTCCTGGATCATGGTGTCGATGAAGCAGTCGGTCATCTCGCCGCCGACCAGGTCCATCACCGCGTCGATGGGCGCGCCCCCGGTGGCCTCGAGCACCCGTTCGGCGAAGCCCTCGAGGTCGCCGCGGTCGATCACCGCCTCGGCGCCCAGCGCCTTCAGCGCCGGTGCCTTCTCCTGCTGGCTCACCGCGTAGGGAATCGCACCGACGATGCGGCACAGCTGGATCAGCGCGGTGCCCACGCCGCCGCTGGCCCCGCTGACAAGAATCCGTTCTCCCGCACTCACCCGAGCCGACGTCATCATATGGTAGGCGGTCTGGTAGGAGCACATGCCCAGGGCGGCGAGCTCGGCGTCGCTGAGCTCGGGGTTGGGCACGTGGTGGAACTGGTCCGAGGGCACGACGACGTATTCGGCGAAGCCGCCGTCGGCACCGTGGCCGTAGTAGTCCGGGGTCAGGTTGATGTCGCGTCGGGCATCGGGGTAGAGGTTGAAGTCGAGCAGGCCGCGCTCGCCGATCCGCGAGGCCTCGACCCCCTCGCCTACCGCCACCACGCGCCCGGCGATGTCGGCACCTTGGATGCGTGGGAAGGTCAGGGTCGGTGTCCCGCCCATGGCAAAGGAGGTCACCTCGCCCTTCTTCACCGGATAGAGCCCCTCGCGGGCCTTGCGGTCGGTGTTGTTCTTGGCGGTGGCCGTGACTTTCACCAGCACCTCGCCGGGCCCCGGTCGTGGGGTCGGCACGTCGTCGTGGTAGACAAGCCTGTCGACGTCACCATGCCCGGTCAGCAGCATGGCGGCCATGGTATCGGGAAGGGTCTCGCTGCTCACTGGGTGCCTCCTTTCGTCTACGGGGTCGACTGGGTTAGACGATAGCAGACTTCCCCGTCCCGACGTCATCCCCTCTGGCCAGGGCAATCGCAGATGGAAGTAATGCTCGAGGCTGTTCCGGCGACAGGCCCCGGAGCGCCGGACCGTCGGGGAGGCGCTGTGAACCCCTCCCTGGGCGCTACCGACGCCATCCCTGGCGTAGGACCTCCCCTTCGACCTGTCCCCGGCGCCTCTCGCATTGGCTAACTGCAATTGCCCTGGCGTCTAACGTCAGGCGGCCACGTCGGGCTTATCCGCCGTCGCGGTGCCAGAAGGGCTGTCCCACCGTCGGCGTGCTGGGGCTGGCGGTCTGGCGCTGCTGCATCAGTCCGGCCAGGTAGGCCTTGCGGCCAGCGCGGATGGCCTCGGCGAAGGCCTCGGCCATCAGCGGCGGGCGATGGGCGCGGGCCACGGCGGTGTTGATCAGCACGCCGTCGAAGCCCATCTCCATGGCTTCGGCGGCCTGGGATGGCGCGCCCAGGCCGGCATCGATGATCAGCGGCACGGCGAGGCGCTGGCGCAGGGTCTCGAGGGCGTAGCGGTTCATCAGCCCGCGACCGGTGCCGATGGGCGAGCCCCAGGGCATCAGCGCCTGGCAACCGGCGTCGCGCAGGCGCTGGCAGAGCACCAGGTCGTCGGTGCAGTAGGGCAGCACCTTGAAGCCCTGGTCGATCAGTTCCCGGGCCGCCTCCAGCAGACCGAAGGGGTCCGGCTGCAGGTTGTAGTCGTCGCCGATCACCTCGAGCTTGATCCAGGGCGTGTCGAAGAGCTCGCGGGACATCTGGGCCAGGGTGATGGCCTCCCGGGCCGAGCGGCAGCCGGCGGTGTTGGGCAGCAGCCGGCAGCCGCTGTCGCGCAGGATCTGCCAGAAGGCGTCGCCGTCGCCGGCCGCGGGGTTCTGGCGGCGCAGGCCCAGGGTGACCATCTCGCAGCCTGAGGCCCGGATCGCCTCCTGCATCACCGTCGGCGAGGGGTAGAGGGCGGTGCCGAGCAGGAAGCGGCTGGCGAAGGCCTCGTCGTAGAGCGTCAGGGTGTCGTCGTGTAGCGCGTCCATCAGCCACCTCCTACCGGGGCCACGATATCGATGCGGTCGTCGTCCTGCAGGACCCGCCCGGCATAGGCGGAGCGGGGCACGAACTCGCCGTTGACCGCCACGGCGACCCGGCGGTCGGCGTAGTGCCAAGCGTGCAGGGCGTCGGCGAGCGGAGTGCCGGCGGGAAGGCGGGCGGTCTCGTCGTTGAGGCGCAGGGTGATCTCGTTCATGCAGTGGCCTCCTGCGGCGGGTGTGCCGCCAGAGTGTCGGCGAAGGGCCGGTCGCCGTGGTCCCGGATCCCGGCCAGCAGGTGGCAGACCACGGCCGGTGCCAGCAGGTAACCGTGCCGGAACAGGCCGTTGGCGGTGATCAGCCCCTCCTGGTGGGTGACATGGGGCAGGTTGTCGAGGAAGGCGGGACGCAGGTTGACCCCCTGCTCCAGGATGCGCGCCTCGGCGAAGGCCGGGGACAGGGTGTAGAGGGCGCTGCCCAGCTCCAGCGAGGACTGCAGCGACATGGGCGAGCGGTCCTCGCTCTCGATCTGGGTGGCCCCGATGACGAAGCGATCCCCCGGCTTGGGCACCACATAGAGCTGGTAGCGCGGGTGCATCAGCCGTACCGGCCGCGAGAGCCGGATCTCGGCGGTCTGCACGTGCAGGGTCTCGCCGCGCACGCCGCGCAGGCTCGGGTGGCGCTGCCGGGCGCCGGTGCCGCGACAGTCGACGACCAAGTCGAAGCGCCGGCGGCCGTTGGCGGTGACGACCTCGCCGGGGAAGGTCTCCACCGGGCAGTGGGCATGGCACTCCCCGCCCAGGGCGCGGATCTCGTCCAGCAGGCGGGTGAGCAGGGTACGGTTGTCCAGGTGGGCCTCGTCCGGCAGGTAGAGGCCCTGGCGGAAGCCGGGCGCCAGGTCGGGCTCCAACCGATGGATCTCACCGGCGTCGAGGGCCCGGCAGGGTGAGCCGCCGCCCAGCGCATGGTCGAGGTCGCGGCGGAACTGGGTGAGTTCGCCCAGGTCCTGGGGATGCGCCACCATCAGGCTACCGTGCTGTTGCCACAGCGATGGGGCGTCGAGGGCCTCGAGCCACGTCGGCCACTGGGCCAGGGCGAAGCGGCCCATGTCGTGGACGCAGCGCTCGGAGATCGCCGTCTCGCAGAGCGGGGCGACCATGCCGGCGGCGGTCCAGGCGGCGGCGGGCGGGGTGTCCAGGTCCCCGGCGTCATAGAGAGTGACGGCGTGGCCGTCGGCGAGCAGCTGCCAGGCGACCAGGCGCCCCAGCAGGCCGGCGCCGGCGACGGCGATGTGATCGGTGGTGGTTGTCAAGATAGCGGCCATCCTGCAGGAGACATGGCTGACCAGGCGGGATGGCGACAGGGGGCACGCAGGCGTGACATGCGCTTGTTCCCTCCGCAGGCATCAACCTGATCAGGTTCAACGGGTTCGGCCGTACCGATCTCAGCCCCCGTGCACGGCTTGCTGCGCGTACCGGGGCTCCCCGACAAGTCCTGCCAACTTAACCAAAGATGCCCGGGCACGCAATCTCGTCGCGTGCCCGGGCATCAATCAGTGTGGATGGCGTCCACTCCGGCTCAGGCGCAGTCGGCGGCCCCCTCGCCGAACATGTCGAACAGCAGCTCGCGGCCGAGGCCGGTCAGCACGAAGCGCTGCTGGTCGTTCCAAGTGGCGGCCTGGCTGGTCTCGAGGATGTGCTGGCAGGGCGCCCAGTCACGGTCGGCATCGCCGAGCGCCTTCAGGGCGGTGCGATCGAGGCCGCGGTGCGGGACGGTGACCGTCTCGAGGACATGCCCCTGGCGATAGAGCAGGGCGGCCATGTTGGAGAGGCACTGGCGCAGGCTACGCTGCATGCCGGTGGTACTGGGGGTGTCGTGTGTCATGCTGCCGCATCTCCTTGAGGGATTATGCTGCAGCGCATTATACATGCGACGAAGGTCGATGTCATACCAAGGTCTAAGATGTTCTGGTCTGCCGCAGACGGTGGCAATGCTCGAGGCTATTCCGGCGACAGGCCTTCGGGGAGGCGCTGTGAACCCCTCCATGGGCGCTACCGACGCCATCCCTGGCGTAGGACCTCCCCTACGACCTGTCCCCGGCGCCTCTCGCTTCAGTTAACTGCAATTGCCCTGCTAAGACGCTATCCCCCATCTCAGCCTTCCACTCGCCCCAGCAGCAGGAATTCGATCAGCGCCTTTTGAGCATGCAGGCGATTGCCGGCCTCCTGCCAGACCACCGCGCGCGGGTCATCGAGCAGGGTCGTGCTGATCTCCTCGCCGCGGTGGGCGGGCAGGCAGTGCAGGAAGAGCACGTCGTCCTTCGCCCGGTCGAGCATCGTCTCGCTCACCTGGAAGCCGGCGAAATTGGCCTCGCGCCTGGCCTGCTCCTCTTCCTGGCCCATGGAGGCCCAGACGTCGGTGGTCACCAGGTCGGCTTCAGCCACGGCCTGCAGGGGGTCGCGAAGGATGCTCACCCGGTCGCCGGCGGCGGCGAGGATGTCCTGGCGCGGCTCGTAGCCTTCCGGACAGCAGATGCGCAGCTGGAAGTCGAACTGCCGGGCGGCGTTGATCCAGGAGTGGCACATGTTGTTGCCGTCGCCGATCCACACCGCGGTGCGGCCCTTGACGCTGCCGCGCAGCTCGGTCCAGGTCATCACATCGGCGAGCAGCTGGCAGGGGTGGTAGTCGTCGGTGAGGGCGTTGATCACCGGCACCTTGCTGGCGGCGGCATACGCCTCCAGGCCCTCGTGGGAGAAGGTACGGATCATCACCGCGTCGACCATCTCCGCGAGCACCCGCGCGGTATCTGCGATGGGTTCGCCGCGGCCGAGCTGGGTATCGCGGGGCGAGAGGAACAGCGCATGGCCGCCGAACTGCGCCATGGCGGTCTCGAAGGAGACCCGGGTGCGGGTCGAGGACTTCTCGAAGATCATCGCCAGGGTGCGGTTGGCGAAGGGCGTGTAGGTCGGCCCGTGGGTCTTCAGGCCGTTCTTGATCGAGATGGCGCGCTGGATCAGGTAGCGCAGCTCGTCCGGACTGAGGTCAAGCAAGGTGAGGAAATGGCGGGTGGCCATGGTGTCGCTCCACGGGAAAAAACGACCATCCTAGCCAGCCCACGGGGGATGCGCAACGCGCCCGTCATCAGTAGAATGGCCCTCATCCACAAGGCCGACCAGCATACTCGGGTATTGCCCGGGCGCTTGCCGGCCTCGATCTATCGAGGCCCGGGCCATCGAGACCCGGCCACACGAGAAAGGGAGATGTCATGAGCACCACCGTCGAGAACATCCAGCGCCAGATCGGCGAGAACCCCATCCTGATCTACATGAAGGGCACCCCCCAGCTGCCGCAGTGCGGCTTCTCCGCCCAGACCGTCCAGGCCCTGATGGCTTGTGGCGAGCGCTTCGCCTTCGTCAACGTCCTGGACAACCCGGACATCCGTGCCGAGCTGCCCAAGGTGGCCAGCTGGCCGACCTTCCCGCAGCTGTGGGTCGAGGGCGAGCTGGTCGGCGGCTGCGACATCGTGGTCGAGATGCATCAGAACGGCGAGCTGGAAAAGCTGGTCAAGGAAGCCGCCGCCAAGCACAACCAGACTTCGTCTGGAGCTTGAAGCCATAAGCTTGAAGCTTGAAGAAAAAAGTTCTTCGCAAATTGGCGTGAAAACAGCGGGAATGTCGCGTAGGCCGGATAAGCCGGAGGCGCATCCGGCGTGACGATGGTGCCCTCGCCATGCCCGGTGCGCTGGCGCTTACCGAGCCTACGGGGTCAGATGGCCAGCCGGTATCGTGCGGTCAACGATCACGCCAGTCTGCGATGAACCAGAAACAACACCCCCGTAGCAGTGCTGCGGGGGGTTGCTATTGGGGGCAAGCTTATGCTGCTTTCCAGCTTCCAGCTTCCAGCTTCCAGCTTCCAGCTTCCAGCTTCCAGCTTACGGCTTACGGCTTACGGTTCCTCGTCCAGCCCCTGCTCCTTCTGGGCCAGGGCCCAGCCGCCCAGGTCCTTGTAGCGGTTGACCATGGCACAGAACAGCTCGGCGGTGCGCTCGGTGTCGTAGCGCGCCGAGTGGGCGGCGCTGTTGTCGAACTCGATGCCCGCGGCGCGACAAGCCCGGGCCAGCACGGTCTGGCCATAGATCAGGCCGCCGAGCGATGCCGTGTCGAAGCTCGAGAAGGGATGGAAGGGGTTGCGCTTGATGCCGCAGCGGTTGACCGCCGCATTGAGAAAGCCGTGGTCGAAGGCGGCATTGTGGCCGACCAGCACGGCCCGGGTGCAGCCATGGGCCTTGATGGACTTGCGCACGGGTCGGAAGATCTCGCCCAGTGCCTCGGCCTCGCTGACGGCCACCTGTCGGCGCAGCGGGTCATCCAGCCGGATCCCGGTGAAGTCCAGCGCCGACTGCTCCACGTTGGCCCCTACGAAGGGGGTGACATGGTAGGCATAGGTGGCGTCGGGGATCAGGTTGCCGTCCGGATCCATGGTCAGGGTGACTGCGGCGATCTCGAGGATCGCGTCGCCCTCGGGATTGAATCCGCCGGTTTCCAGGTCCACCACCACGGGCAGGAAGCTGCGGAATCGCTGCGCCATGAGTTCGCGGGCGATCGCCTCGCTCATGCACCCCTCCTTGTCTGGGCCATCGTGTCTCGAAACCGCGAAAGTCTAGCAGCTTGCCCTCCGCGAGTCGCGTCGCCGGTATTCGCTGCAGGCTCGGCGCGCTATAATCGCCCCTTCGAGAACGTTACTAGAGGAGCCTCAGCATGTCCGATGTCAAGAAGGTCGTGCTCGCCTATTCCGGCGGCCTGGACACGTCCGTCATCGTCAAGTGGTTGCAGGAAACCTATGACTGCGAGGTCGTGACCTTCACTGCCGACATCGGCCAGGGCGAGGAGGTCGAGCCGGCCCGTGCCAAGGCCCAGGCGCTGGGCGTCAAGGAGATCCACATCGAGGATCTTCGCGAGGAGTTCGTGCGCGACTACGTCTACCCGATGTTCCGCGCCAACACCCTCTACGAGGGCGAGTACCTGCTCGGCACCTCCATCGCACGCCCGCTGATTGCCCGTCGCCTGATCGAGATCGCTAACCAGTCCGGCGCCGATGCCATCTCCCATGGCGCCACCGGCAAGGGCAACGACCAGGTGCGCTTCGAGCTCGGCGCCTACGCGCTCAAGCCAGGCGTCAAGGTGATCGCGCCGTGGCGCGAATGGGACCTGACCTCCCGCGAGAAGCTGATGGCCTACTGCCAGCAGCACGACATCCCGGTGGACTTCTCTTCCAAGAAGAAGAAGTCGCCGTACTCGATGGATGCCAACCTGCTGCACATCTCCTACGAGGGCGGCATTCTCGAGGACCCCTGGGCCGAGGCCGAGGAGGACATGTGGCGCTGGAGCGTGTCGCCGGAGGCCGCGCCGGACACGCCCACCTATATCGAGCTGACCTTTGATCACGGCGACATCGTGGCCATCGACGGCGTGCCGATGAGGCCCCACGAGGTGCTCGAGAAGCTCAACATCCTGGGCGGCGACAACGGCATCGGCCGCCTCGACATCGTCGAGAACCGCTATGTGGGCATGAAGTCCCGCGGCTGCTACGAGACCCCGGGGGGCACCATCATGCTGCGCGCCCACCGCGCCATCGAGTCGCTGACCCTCGACCGCGAGGAGGCGCACCTCAAGGACGAGCTGATGCCCAAGTATGCCGAGGTGATCTACAACGGCTACTGGTGGAGCCCGGAGCGCCGCATGCTGCAGGCGGCCATCGACGAGACCCAGAAGAACGTCTCCGGCGTGGTGCGCATGAAGCTCTACAAGGGCAGTGCCACCGTGGCGGGCCGCAAGTCCGACGCCTCGCTCTTCGACGAGTCCATCGCCACCTTCGAGGACGATGCCGGCGCCTACGACCAGAAGGATGCCGAGGGCTTCATCAAGCTCAACGCCCTGCGCCTGCGCATCGCCGCCGGCAAGGGCCGCAAGCAGGACTGAGACCGACCTGCATGCCTTCCTCGACGCCGGCCTGCCGCCGGCGTCGTCGTGTCGAGGGCTGCCACAAGCGAGGAGAGCACCATGTTCAAGAAACTGTTATCCGGCCTGTTCGGCGGTGGCGAGGGCAAGTCCGGCAACGCCGCGGCCGCCGAGCCGGTGGAGTACAAGGGCTATTTGATCATCTCCGAACCCGCCGATCAGGGCGGCCAGTACCGCGTCAGCGGCTGGATCCGCAAGCCGCTGCCTGCCGCCGACGGAGAGGACGGCGAGATGCTCGAGCATCGCTTCGATCGCTCCGACATGCTGCCCGGTCGCGAGGCCTGTGACGCCTTGATGATCAGCAAGGCACAGCGCTTCATCGACGAGGTCGGCGACGAGATGTTCTCGCCGCGCTGAGACTCGCTTTATACTTCAGGACATGCCGATCCGTCCCGTGACCCGGAGTCGCCATGCGCCTGCTGCACCGCTCCTCGCCCTGGCGAGAACTCTTCTCCACCGATGCGCTGCCTGACCCCGGCGGCTGGCCGTCGCTGCTGGCCCCCCTGGGCCAGGCCTTGGTGAGCCTGGGGCCTGCTCCCTCCCTGGCCGAGGCCCACGCCTGGCAGGGCCAGCTGGTGGAGGCCCTGGACCGGCTCGATCTGCCTGCCTGGCGCATCAGCCAGCTGATCAGCGACCACAACGACTGGCTCTATCGGCGCGCCATCACGCTCTCCCTGGAGGAGATGCGCGGCCTGGGCTGGGGGGCGCCGCCGGTGGCCTGCTGCGTGCTGACCCTCGGTTCGGGGGCGCGCCATGAGAGCCTGCTGGCGCCGGACCAGGACAACGCCATGATCATCGCCGACTACCCCGACGAGCGGCATACCGAGATCGACGGCTACTTCCAGTCCCTGGGCGAGCGCTTCACCGCGCGCCTCGATGCGGCCGGGATCCCGCTCTGCCAGGGCCATGTCATGGCCCGCTGGCCGATGTGGCGCAAGCGGCTCTCGGAGTGGGCGGCACAGCTCGAGATCTGGACCGCGGAGCGCCGCGTCAAGCGGGTCCAGCAGGCCAATATTCTGCTCGACTTTCACCCGGTCCACGGCAACGCCGCACTCGCCGAGGCCCTGGCCGATCGGGTGGCCCGGCTGCTGCCGGGCGCCCACCTCTTCCTCGATGAGATGGCGAGCCTGCTCGATGAGCTGCCGCTGGCCCTGGACCGGCTCGGCCGGCTCAGCGGCGACGGCGAGGGTGCCCCCCATGAACGGGCCATCAACCTCAAGCGCCAGGGAATGCTGCCGCTGGTGAATGCCGTGCGCCTGCTGGGCGTGCGCCACGGGGTGCGCCCGCCGGATACCCGCTCGCGACTGGTGGCGCTGGTGATGCAGGAGGCGCTCGACGCCGAGCACGCCCGAGCCCTGACCGCGGCACACGAGCGGCTGCAGGCGCTGATGCTCGACGAGCAGCGCCGGGCCCTGGCCGAGGGGCGCAGCCCCGATGGCTGGGTGGACATCGCCCGCCTGGGTGAGGAGCAGCGCCTGCTGCTGCGCCATGACCTGCTGCAGATCCGCGCGCTTCTGAGAATCGCGCGCAAGCCGTAACCGGGCTTCGCCCGGAGCTGTAAGCTTTAAGCTGTAAGAACAAACCCTTGCTATCACATAGCTGAGCGGCAGCACTGCGGCTTACGGCTTACGGCTTACGGCTTACGGCTTACGGCTTACGGCTTACGGCTTACGGCGTCGCGACGGGGACGTACAGCATCAGGCTGCCACCGACCAGCCG